>JBNGCR010000183.1:0-11192 GCA_050045915.1 Limnospira sp. | reverse complement strand
AAACATCATCGCGTCCGTTGACGAGTCCTCTCAAAGCGTTTGGGGGGACTCGACTTTATTTTACGCCCTTTCTCGGACTGATATCAAGTCCGTTTGAATACTTACACAATCGTTCGAGAAAAGGCAATCGGCAAGAGGCAATCGGCAAAAGTTTGAAGCCGCTTCAGAAGATGGCACCCAGGAATCATAACTGTTTAAGCAGACATGATATGATATGGGCGATGGGGATTGGGGGAAAGTGCCGACAGATTCCCCAGATAAAATTAGCGATCGCCCGATTCATAAACTCTAAACGGGGAGCAAAAAGCCCTTGTTAAGAATTGAGAAAAAAGGAGCCGGTGAACCGGTGTCGAAGTCGGACGAAATTTGCCGATAAAAATTATAGCAAAAATCTTTATCGATAAAAATGGTGGGCTTAAAAGTATGACCTACCCGAATCGCAGACCCATTAAAAATAATCGGGATCGCTCAAAAAACATCGGTATAATTTGGATTGTCCGACTCGGCACGGAGCCAACTCGCCCGAACTTCCGTCCCGCCAACTCCCGAAAAATTGGGGTTTCGGGGCAGGTGAGGGCGCAACTCGAAGAACAAAAAAAACAATTTTTCGAGTTAAACTAAAGTAAATTCGGATGCATTCCCCGATCATGAATTTTGAAGAGGCGCTCCAAATCACGGATACTGCGGTTTTTAACCAAACCGGAAAACACCTGAGCGACGCCCAACGAGCGGTCATTCAGGGTACCTGGCAGCGGCAGAAATATCACGAGATCGCCTTGCTGTATCGCTGCACGCCGGAATACCTGAAACGGGATGTGGGGCCGAAACTGTGGAAAATTTTGTCCGACGAGTTTCAGGAAAAAGTCAGCAAAAACAACTTTCGGACGGCTGTCGAGCGGTGGGGACAGAAAAATGAGCCACCGATCGCCCCCACCGAGTCCACCGAGCCCGCCGAGTCCGTTTCGGAGCCTCCGGGAGCGAGTGACGGCGGCGAAACCGTGGCGGACTGGGGGGAAGCCACGGACATCTCGGGATTTCGGGGGCGCGATCGCGAACTCGGTGTACTCAAACGCTACATCCTAGCCGAAAACTGCCGGATCATCTCCCTGCTGGGGATGGGGGGGATCGGCAAAACCTCCCTCTCGGTGCAGTTGGCTCGCCAGATCGGGGGGGAGTTCGACTGTCTGATCTGGCGATCGCTGCGAAACGCCCCCCCGCTGACGGAGCTCCTCGAGGATCTGATCCGGTTTCTCTGCGACGAGGTGTCCGCCAACCTGCCCGATGACCCCTACCGCCAGATCTCGGTCTTGATCGAGTGTTTGCGATCGCGCCGCTGTCTGGTGATTTTAGATAACGCCGAATCCATTTTACAGGGGGGCGATCGGGCCGGACGCTACCATTCCGGCTACGAAAATTACGGCGAACTGTTCAAACGAGTCGGAGAAACCCACCATCAAAGCTGTCTGTTGATCACCAGCCGCGAAAAACCCAAAGAAATCGCCGCCTTGGAGGGACAAAACCTGGCGATCCGCTCCTTCCCCCTGCTGGGATTGCCGCCGGAAGACTGCCACGGCATCCTCCAAGATAAAAAAATTTCCGGTTCCCCCGAACAGTGGCATCTGCTGATCCAACGCTACGCCGGAAATCCCCTCGCCATCAAAATTGTCACCACCACCATCTGCGATCTCTTCGGGGGAGATATCGGCATTTTTCTCGACCAAATCCACCAGGGAACCGCCATCTTCGGGGACATCCGGGATCTTCTGGAACAGCAACTCAGCCGCCTGTCCCCGGTGGAACAAGAATTGATGTACTGGTTGGCGATCAACCGGGAACCCGTGACGATGGGGGAACTCCAGAAAGACCTGCTGTCCCTGATGTATCCCCGGTCAATTATCGAGGCCCTCGAATCCCTGAGCCGGCGATCGCTGATCGAAAAAAATGCCACCCGCTTCACCCAACAACCCGTGGTCATGGAATACATGATCGAGCGGCTGATCGAGCAAACCGTCGCCGAACTCCAGTCCGAAAACCTAGTCAATTTCAACCGCTACGCCCTGATCAAATCCCAGGCAAAAGACTATATTTTAGAAAGCCAAAACCGCGTCATCTTGCAACCCATCGTCCGCCGCCTCGCCAACCGCTACCCGCTGCTCGGCGAACTCGAACGGAAAATTCGCAGCCTCCTCAACAAAATCAAAAACCCGGAAACCGACCGTTTTTCTACCCAAAAACAGGAGCGAATGGGATACGCCGGTGGCAATTTGATCAACCTCTGCAATCAATTCGATATCGACTTGGCAAATTATGATTTTTCCGACCTGACTATCTGGCAGGCTTACCTCCAAGATGCGAACCTGCAAAACGTCAACTTTTCTGGCTCCGATTTGAGTCGCTCCGTCTTCGCAAAAACTTTAGGAAATTCCCTCGTCGTCGCCCTCGGAATTGAGGGGAAATTGGCGACCGGAGACGGGTCGGGGCGTATCGTCCTCTGGAATGTCGAAGACGGGCAACAGTTGCGGGTCTTTCAAGGGCGGATCGGCCGGGTGCGGGCGATCGCATTTAACTCCGACGCCACCCTCCTCGCCAGCGGCAGCGACGATCGCACCGTCCGACTTTGGCGGGTCGAAACCGGCGACTGTCTGAACCGATTCTCCCTCCACGACGGGGGCGTTTCTTGCGTCGGTTTTAGTTGCGATTCCCGCCTCCTCGCCAGCGGTGGCGACGACGAAACCGTTGCCATTTGGGATGTCAAAACGGGAACCTGCATCCGCCAGCTATCCGGACACGAGGACGGCATCCGCTCCCTCGCCTTCAGCCCCGACGGCCGCACCCTGGCCAGCAGCGGCGAGGACTGCACCGTGAAATTATGGGACGTGGAGACGGGGGAATGCCGGCGGACGTTCGTGGGGGACAGCAGTTGGAATTGGACGGTCACATTCGTGGTTTCCCGCCAGTTTGAAGAGGATATTTCCTCACCCCGGGGGCGGGCGATCGCCTGCAGTTGCGACGACGAAGCGATCCGCCTCTGGGACGTGCAGATGGGCCGGTGTTTCCACACCTTGGAAGGCCACCAGGATTCCGTCTGGGCGATGGCCTTCAGCGACAACGGCCGCGTCCTCGCCAGCGGCAGCGACGATCAAACCGTAAAAACCTGGCACGTCGGCAAGGGGTTGTGTGAAAAAACCCTCTCCGGCTTCGACACCCAAATTTGCTCTCTGGCTTTGAGTCCGGATCTGGAATATCTCGCCACGGGGGGGGAAGAACAGGTGGTTCAGTTGTGGGACATCGATCGCGGCCAGCGACTGCGGACCTTGCGGGGACACCGCCACCAGGTCTGGTCCTTCGCCCTCAGCCCGGACGGGCGCACCCTGGCCAGCGGCAGCGACGACAGCCGGGTCCGGATCTGGGACGTGAAAACGGGCCGCTGTCTGCGGCGGTGTCCGGGTCACGGGGATTGGGTCTGGTCCGTCGCCTTCACTCCGGACGGCCGCACCCTGGCCAGCGGCAGCTACGACCGGACGGTAAAATTGTGGGACGTGCGGACGGGGGAATGTCTCAAAACCCTCCACGGACACGGCGATCGCGTCCAGGCGGTGGCGTTCAGCCCCGACGGTTTACTATTAGCCAGCGGCAGCGACGACCTGACGGTAAAATTGTGGGACGTGCAGACCGGAGAATGTCTGCAGACCCTGGAAGGTCACGATCGCTGGGTGGGGGCGATCGCATTCAGCCCCGACTCCCGCCGACTCGCCAGCGGCGGCAACGACCAAACCGCCCGCCTGTGGGATGTCGAAACGGGGGACTGTATCCGGGTTCTCGAAGGCCACACCCACCGTATCCACCTGCTGATGTTCGCCCCCGACGGCGCCCGGTTGGCGACGGGAAGCTACGATCGCACCGTCAAACTCTGGGACCTGGAGACGGGCACCTGCACCCACACCTGGGAGGGCAACATCGATCGCGTCCAGGGTTTGCTCATCTGTCCGGACGGTCAATTATGCTTGAGTGGCAGCGACGATCTGACGGTGCGTCTCTGGGATATCGAAACCGGGGAGAACGCGGGCACTTACGCCGGCCACACCAGCCCCGTCTGGTCCGTCCACGGCAACGCCGACGGTTCCCTACTGGCCAGCGGCAGCCACGACCAGGCGATCCGGATCTGGGACGTGGCGACGGGGGAATGCCTGCAGATCCTCCGCACCGACAAACCCTATGACGGCATGAATATCACCGGCGTCACCGGCATCACCCCCGCCCAGCGGGCTACTCTGAAGGCTCTGGGTGCGATCGATCTCGATGACGCAGAGAATTAAGGTGTAGGGTGTAGGGTGTAGGGTGTAGGGTGTAGGGTGTGGGGTGTAGGGAAAAATTGACAATTATCAATTATTAATCATTAATTATCAATTATCAATTATCAATTATTTTCCATGTCCGATTCTCTTTTTTGCATCGAAGACCTGCGGGTGGCTTACCCGAGTTTTGACGTCGCGCCGAGTTGGGTGGTGGACGGCGTTTCCTTGACGCTGCGACCGGGGGAACGGCTGGGTCTGGTGGGGGAGTCCGGGTGCGGGAAGTCCACCTTGGGGCGGGCGGCGATGCGGTTGTTGCCGGAATCCAGCCATATCGAAGGGCGGGTGACGTTCGGGGGCAAGTCGGTTTTTGAGTTGAATCATGAGGAGTTGCGGCGGTTTCGGGGGGAGGCGGTGGCCTTGGTATTTCAAGATCCCATGACGCGCCTCGACCCCCTGATGACCATCGGGGAACACTGCATCGAAACCCTCAGAGCCCACCAGCCGCAGCTTTCCCGGTCCGGGGCCAAGGAACGGGCGATCGCGACGTTGGCGGCGGTGCAGATTCCGGCGGACCGCTGGTCCCAATATCCCCATGAGTTCAGCGGCGGGATGCGGCAGCGGGTGGCGATCGCTCTGGCGTTATTATTAGATCCGAAACTGATCGTCGCTGACGAGCCCACCACCAGTTTGGATGTGACGGTATCGGCGCAGATTTTGCAAGAATTAACCCGATTGTGTCGGGAACGGGGGACGGCGATTTTGTTGATTTCCCACGATTTGGCGATGGTGGGGGAATACTGCGATCGCGTGGCGGTGATGTATGAGGGAAAAATTGTCGAGATCGGGGAAACCGATGCGGTGTTGAAGTCTCCCCAACATGAATATACGCGATCGCTCATGGAGGCGGCTCTGCACGTCCACGGCAAATCGGAAAGCGAGGATATCGAAATTGTAGATAACCGGCAAAAACCGGACATTGAAAAACCCCTGTTGCGGGTCGAACATCTCAAACAATATTACAGTTTGGAAGGGGGATTGATCGAGCAGTTGTTTTCCCGGGAAAAGCGATCGATCCGGGCGGTTGATGATGTCAGTTTCGATTTGTTTCCGGGGGAAATTTTCGGCCTGGTGGGGGAGTCCGGGTGCGGCAAAAGTACCCTCTCCCGGACGATTTTGCAGTTGGTGCGCCCCACTTCCGGAACGGTGGAATTGGAGGGGCGGGATCTGACGCCGTTATCCCTCCGGGAGGTGCGATCGCTCCGCCGCCAGATGCAGATGATTTTTCAAGATCCCAATGCCTGTCTGAACCCGACGATGACGGTGGGGCGGGGCATCGCGGACCCGCTTTTGATCCACAAAATGGCGACGTTGCCCGAGGCGAAGCGGTGGGTTTTGGAAATGCTCGATCGCGTCGGTTTGAAGCCGGTGGAAATGTATTATAACCGCTACCCGCGAGAACTTTCGGGGGGGCAACAGCAGCGGGTGGCGATCGCTCGGGCCCTGATTACTCGCCCCAAGTTGGTGATCTGTGACGAACCGGTGAGTATGTTGGATGCCAGCGTCCAAGCCCAGGTTTTGCAGTTGATGTTGGATTTGAAACGGGAATTTAATCTCACTTATTTGTTTATCACCCACGATCTTTGGGTGGCGCGATTTTTGTGCGATCGCATCGCGGTGATGAACGCCGGTAAAATTGTCGAACTCGGCGAAACTGAGGCGATTTTTAATCATCCCCAACATCCCTACACCCAAACTCTCCTCGGCGCCGCTCCTTTACTGACTCGGATGACGGGATGACTAATATCAAATCCTGATAATTGACCACAAAACAACTGAGATCGAGGGAGTCGGGAGTCGGGAGTCGGGAGTCGGATTGTTCATCTTTCTCCCCAAATTCTCGATCCTCTCAATGTCTGAGCAATTAACCGGATCTGATGTAACTCTCTAATCATCTGAATATGATTGGAGCTGGTAGGGGCCCCTGGCTTGCGCCCTCCGGAATTGATTCCCAAGCGGTCTTGATCTCCAACCCGTTTTGTTCCGGGCATTCAACCGGATTTGATATAAATGGGGTTGACAGGGGGTGGCGATTCGCGGTAAACTATTGACATAAACCCCCATAATGGGAGTGGTTGCCAAAATATTATTTTTGTCACTATTCCCATTATCTAAAATTATAGAAAAAGTCAAGCCCAAAAGCAACCCTTTTCCCAAAAAAAAGCGAAAATTTTAATATTTCTTAATTTTTTTAAAAAAAAATTCGCTTCTGCGGGTGTTGCTCGGGTTCCCACCCCTTCAAAAATGCCCGCTTTCAGGTACAGATAGAAATGGAGAATTATCGCACCGAGGATAATGAATGAAATGGAAGCCGTCAACCTGACCAACTGCGATCGCGAACCGATCCACATTCCCGCTGCGATTCAGCCCCACGGCCTGTTATTCGTCCTCTCCGAACCCGATTTTCGGATGATTCAGGTCAGCGAAAATACAGATAAAATCCTCGGCATCGACCCGGCGGATTTGTGCGATCGGCCTTTAGAAGAACTGCTGGATGGTGGCGGTGTCAAAGCCATCCGTGGCTGTTTGGAACGGAACTTCGAGGAAGCCAATCCCCTGGCGCTGGAATTCGCGGAGGCGTCCGGTTTTTCCCGGTCTTTCAACGGCATCGTCCACCGCACCCCGGGCGGCGATATCGTGCTGGAACTCGAACCCGCGAAGGGCGGCGAGAATGGGGATTTTTTCCAATTTTACCGCCCGGTCAAAAACGCCCTCGGCAAAATTCAGAAAACCGAAAATTTGGCGGAACTCTGCGATCTGATCGTCGGGGAAATCCGCAACCTCACCGGGTTCGATCGCGTCATGATTTACCGCTTCAACGAGGCCGGAGACGGTCAGGTGATCGCCGAAAATAAAAAGGCGGATCTCGACCCCTTTTTGGGCCTGCACTACCCCGACTCCGACATTCCCAAACAGGCTAAATATCTCTACACCTTAAATTGGCTGCGTTTGATTCCCGACGTGAATTATCAACCCGTCGGGTTACTGGCTAAGACGGAAGAGATTTCCGCGCCCCTGGACATGAGTTATTCCGTGTTGCGATCGGTGTCTGCCATCCACATCGAATATCTCAAAAATATGGGTGTCGCCGCGTCGATGTCCATTTCTTTGATCCGCCAAAATCGGCTGTGGGGGTTGATTGCCTGCCACCACGAAACCCCCAAATTTGTCCCCTACGAAATCCGCACCCACGCCGAGTTTTTGGGACAGTTGATGTCCACGGAATTGGCGCAGAAAGAAGCTAACGAAAATCTGACGTACAAATTGTACCTGAAGGACATCCAAGCCCAGTTTGTGGAACGGCTGACGGGGGCGGCGGATTTTGTCGCGGAACTGACGGCTAACCCGGAAAGTCTCTTGCAACTGACGGGGGCTTCCGGTGTCATCGTCTGCGAAAAAGAGACGATCGCCCCGTTCGGTCAAACCCCCGCCCCGGAGGAGATTTCGCCCCTGGTGGACTGGTTGAGCGATCGCTTTGATCGCGATTTGTTCGTCACGAATTCCCTGCCGGAGCTCTACCCGGCGGCTCGAACTTATTCTGATATTGCCAGCGGTTTGTTGGCGATGGCGATCTCGAAAATCCAGCACCGGTACGTCCTCTGGTTCCGCCCCGAAATGGTTCAAACCGTCACCTGGGCGGGAAATCCCGACAAACCGAAGCGGGTGGAAGCCGACGGCAGTCTGACCATTTTTCCCCGCGAGTCCTTCGAGGCTTGGAAAGAAATCGTCCGCCACCAGTCGAGTCCCTGGCTGCCCTGCGAAATTGAAGGGGCGGTAGAATTGAGACAGGCGATCGTCGATATCGTCCTGCGGCAGGCGGACGAACTAGCCCACATCAATTGTGAACTCGAACGCAGCAACAGCGAACTGGATGCGTTTGCCTACATCGCCTCCCACGATCTGAAAGAACCCCTGCGGGGCATTCACAATTACGCCACATTTTTGTTAGAAGATTATCAGGATGCCCTGCAAGAAGACGGGGCGGAAAAATTGCAGACCCTGGTGCGGCTGACGAAGCGGATGGAGTCGCTGATCGACTCCCTGCTGAAGTTTTCCCGGCTGGGGCGACAGGAACTGCAAATGCAACCCATCGACCTGAATCAATTGCTCTCGGAAACTCTCGAAATATTTCAAATGAATCCCCAGTGGTATGGCTGCACCATTTCTATCCCCCAATCCCTGCCCACCGTCCGGGGCGATCGCGTTTTGATCGAGGAAATTTTTTCCAACTTGATCTCCAACGCTTTCAAGTACAATAACCAGAGCGAAAAACTCGCCGAAATTGGCTGGCGGGAACCCGAAGTTCCCGACTCCGAAACGGTGACGCTCTACGTCCGAGACAACGGCATCGGCATCCGCGATCGCCATCTCGAATCGGTGTTTCGCATTTTCAAACGGTTGCACGCCGCCGGCAAATACGGCGGGGGAACCGGTGCCGGATTGACTATCGTCAAGAAAATTGTCGAGCGACACGGCGGCACAATTTGGGTCGAATCCGTCTACGGACAAGGCACGACCTTTTTATTTACCCTACCCCAGTCCCATCTCAATGTCAGTTTAGAATTAGATAGCGATCGATGTTAAATCTCCTTGAATCCCCGTGGGACGATCTCACCCATCCGGTCGTCGTTTTGATCGAAGATAGCGACGAAGATTTTTATACCTTTCTGCGAATTGCTGGCAAGCTATGCAAGGAAGAAAAAATTCCCGCGCCTTACAACCTTTTGCGCTTTGAAGACGGAGATGAAGCGTTGGATTATTTGCTGCGCGAAGGAGAATATGAAAGCTTGGACGCGGCTTTACCCGCAGCCATCTTACTCGATTTGAACTTGCCGGGGACGGACGGACGGGAAATCATCAAATCTATCAAACAAACCCCGAAATTGCGGATGCTGCCGATCGTCGTCCTGACGACATCCCGCAGTCCCCACGACATCCAATCTTGTTACGAGTACGGTGCCAACAGTTACATCCTCAAACCGATGGGAATTTCGGAAATGCAAGAAACCGTCAAAGTCTTGTTTAAATACTGGTTTCAACTGACCCTATTGCCCAGTTACGGACAATTTTAGTTTTTCGATTTTTAATAGTCGAGGAAATCGGGAAAGACGCGCCCAAACCAATCATTTTCATCAATTGTCAATCCACCTGGCTGGTGGATAATATTGCCTCCGATGGAATGCCGAACCAGTTGACATTGATTGTGCCAGGAAGTAAAATAGAGCAGATGGGTATAATTGATACGATATCTATAGCAATGAGCGCTCGCGTGTTTACAGTTCCGAAGAGGGGGAAAAACCTCGAAACCCTGATGAAAAGGGGATTTCCCTTCCCCACACCCCACGCCCGCACACCCCACACCCCAGCGCGCAGCGCTATAATTCAATTAGACTTACCCACTGAGTCGCCAAAACAATTATGGATCGGAAAACTCGCGTCATTTTGTGCAACTACACCAAAGGAGGAGCTGGGAAAACAACAGTTGCCGTCCATATTGCACGCATCCTGACCGAGCAAACCCCCGGAAAAGTCCTTCTCATGGACTGTGATTCTCGGCCGGACTCCTGGAAATTTTTTGCCGGACAACGGCCGAGTCCAAATCAAGCCAGGTTATCTTTTCCCCATCGCTTAGACTTATGGTGGAATCCACCCCAATCCAAAGGAGCTCGATTTAAGCCAATCACCAAAAGAGAATATAAACAGTACAATTTTGTGGTAATCGATGCTGATGCCCCCCCCGAAGATGCCCTGACACTTCTGGACAACACCCTCCCAGATATATTCCTCGTCCCCATTGCCGAATCACAGTCCCATGCCACTGAAGATATCCCGATTTTTTTAGAAGACTTAGAACGTGAAATTAGGTTTCAGCGAGATTCTGGAATTGATTATAATCCGACCGTTAAAATTGCCCCTTTGGGACTTGAAATTGAGGAAATAGAAGCCGAGGTAGATATTCGTCTATTTTCTGATATTGAGATTGAAATTTGTGTGCCGATGCAATCTCTTGATAAAGAGATACGCAAAGCTTTGAAGGAAAAAAATCTGATTTGGGAATATCCCAATTTGGCGGACACAAAATCTTATTTCATTAACTTAATTAAGGACAAAAAAATACCGGAGGTCAACTAAATTATGTCAACTCAAAATCATCAACCTGTCAATACACCTGTATCCTCAGATCGAGCTTCCACTGTCAAGGACACAATGAACGGTCCGAGTCAAAGAGCCCATGAGATTGCCCATCAAAATCGTGAAAGTCGTACAGCTACTGATTCTGAAATGACAGAAAACACTGTACTTGTCAAAATTCCCCGTGCCATGAATGATAAATTGACATATCTGATCAATTTTTTGGGTCTGGCAACAGATGATTTGATACACGCTTCGATTCAGTCGATCATTTCTTATGCTCAACAAAAGCAGATTGAAATTCGACAGATCGGAGGTTATCCACAAGAGAAAATTCCTGACTCCGATCATTTTACCCAACCTGTCGAGTTGAGTGGAAACGTTTTTGAGGAACTCAAACAGCAAGACTTGCTGTCTGATGTCTCCGAATGTGCAGTTCTTGGTATCGAGTTTTTATACCTGCGATTGATCGAACTCAATAAAATAGGGTAGTTATATCAAATCCGGTTCAATACTCAAACATCGGGCAACTCGAGACGGTTGCCCCCACGGGGAGCTGGGGGAAGATCGATTGGTGGTCAAACAAGCGGATCTGATATATGGATGGAGTGCAGTTGCGGGCAATTATTAATAGCAAAACGAGGGCGAGTCCCGAAGCTAAACAACGAGCCGGACAAGCCTATGCTAAAATGCTGGGATTGACACCGG
>JBNGCR010000182.1:0-11282 GCA_050045915.1 Limnospira sp. | reverse complement strand
CGATGGTGTTGCCCTATTTCATCTCCCGGCTGGTGGGATAATGGATGGGGGGAACGCACCCTACAAAACTACTCCCTCAAATCATGACTTGGGCTATCTCTTCTACTGATACCTTTTTTAGCGAACTGCTGAACCTTCCCAAAGCGGTGCAAAAAAAGGTGCAGAAAAATATCAGAGTCCTGGAAACCGACCCCATTTCCGCCCGGGGAGATGCTAAAAAATTGAAGGGCTACACTAACAACGTCTACCGGGTTCGCATCGGCGACTATCGCCTGTTTTACTGCTTCGGCAGCGGGTGGGTTAAACTGTTGAGTGTCCGCAAACGGGACGATCGCACCTACGAAGTCGAACTCACGGAAACCGACGCCCCCGCACCTCCGCCGGATGCCGAAATTCTCCAACCGCAACCGGAGGAAATCGCGCCGCCGCCGCCGCCTCCGGAACCCGCGAAAATCGAGGCATCCGAGCCCGACACCATCACCACTTCCCTGCCCTTCAAACTCACCAAAACCCACCTGAAACGGTGGCAAATTCCCCCGGAATACTGGCCGGAAATCTTCGCAGCCCCCAACTCGGAAGCCCTGCTGGAACTGCCCATCGCGGATCGTTATATCAGTCGAATAATTGACAACCTCTACCCCCGCCCCATCGAAGAAATTATCGGCGATCGCGAATACATTCTCAACCAACCCGAAGACCTCGATCGCTTCGTCAGCGGCACCCTAACCCGCTTTTTATTAAAGCTCGATCCCGAACAGGAAAAACTGAGAACTTTCGGAAAAAGCGGCCCCGTACTCGTCAAAGGGGGACCGGGTACCGGCAAATCCACCCTCGCCATTTACCGCGTCCAAACCCTCCTGGAAAAGGGTATCAAACCCATCTTATTTACCACCTACACCAAGGCCCTCGTCGCCTACTCCCAACAACTGCTGACCCAGCTTTTGGGCGGCGAACCCGAGGCTTGCGGCGTCACCGTTTCTACCGTCGATTCCCTCACCTATAAATATTATACCCAAACCTACGGAAAACCCAACATCGCCACGGACAAACAATCCCTATCCTGCCTAAGAACAGCCCTGGAAATTGCAGAAATTCCCGGAAAAAATCGCTTTGATCGCATCGGCCGTCGCCAAAATATCGAACGCTTGGGACTGCCCTATTTGCTGCAAGAATTTGAGGAAGCGATCGACGGCTGGGGCGTCGCCTCCCAAGCCGAATATCTCGCCCTGGAACGGCGGGGGCGCGGCTTTCCCCTGTCCGCAAAACTGCGGGAGGCGATGTGGAGTATTTACGAAACCTGGGGGCGAGAAATGGCGAAAAATGGGTTAATAACCTGGCCCCAACTGCGGCGAAAAGCCCTGGAAAAAATCACCCAATTACCCGCCCCACCCTACGAAGCGATCGTCATCGATGAAGCCCAGGATTTATCCCCCGTCGCCCTGCGGTGTATTTTGGCTTTAGTCCCTTCTTTAAAAGCCCTCTACCTCACCGCCGACGCCTCCCAATCCCTCTACCAACGCGGCTTCAGTTGGAAAAAAATCCGCGCCGATTTGAACGTCGCCGGCCGCACCCTCATCCTGAAACAAAACTATCGCAACACCGCCCAAATCATCGCCGCTTGCACCGCCATTTTCTCCGGCACTGAGGCTGGAGACGCCGACTGCCTGCAACAAACTCCCTCCGCCTACGAAGGGGAAATTCCCACTCTCATTTTAACCGATAATCTCAAACAAGAAACTCAACAAATCCGCGCCTTTTTTATCGAATCAGCCAAACGCTACCGCCTCCCCATCCACGGTGGCGCCGTCCTCTGTCCGAGGTCGGAAATGGGCAGAAATATCGCCCGGGAACTGACCCGCCAGGGCACGGACGCCCGCTTCGTTTCCGGCCACGAAATCGACCTGAATGCCAACTATATAAAAGTGATGACCCTGCATTCGGCTAAAGGCTTGGAATTCCCCTTTGTCGCCGTCGTGGGACTCAATAAAGATATTTTACCCTATTTCGGCGACGATTTACCCGAGGAAGAAAAGCCGGTCGTTTCCGACGAACAGCGACGCCTGTTTTATGTGGGCTGTTCGAGGGCGATGCGATCGCTGATTGTCAGTGGTTTGCGATCGGCACCCTCGCCGTTTTTGGAGGGGCTTTCTGTTCCTTATTGGAGGAGGTTGGGTTGAGGCACGAAACTCAACAAATGTAAATCTGGGGGGTGCGAAAATTAATAAAATTTAACCACAGAGGCACGGAGGACACAGAGGAGTTGTTGATGAGGATTTGGGGTGACAGTGCGATCGCTTTTTTTTCACAGGCAAGATGCCTGTGCTACTCGTGTGGTAAGATTGATCCCATGGTGCGTTCCCATTTCATCTCCCGGCTTGTGGGATAATAGATGGGTAGGAAAGGCACCGCCATCTAATCTGGTCGAACACCCGAACCGCTTGGGAATCAATTCCCAAGCTAATAGCCGAAATCATCTGAAGATGATTGGGGAAGTTATAATAACTGCGGGAGGATGATTCGTGAAAAATGATCCAGTCGTCGAAGAAATTCATAAAATTAGAGCCGATTACGTCGCCAAATTTAATGGTGATATCCGTTCGATTTATGCCGATATTAAAAGGCGAGAAAAGCTGAGTAATAAGAAATATTACCGTTTCCCGCCAAAACGAATTGTAATGACGGCATCGGAGGAGTAGCTTGGGGAAGGGTTGAGGACCCTCTCCCTAAATCCCTCTCCCCGAGGGAGAGGGACTTTGAAATGGTTTAATTCTCTAACCTAAAAGTGCCATGCCAATCCCAATTACATTACAAGAACTTCTGAAAAAACAGGGCGAAATGCTGACCCCATTTTTGATGCTAATCGCTCAAAAACAGCTCGAAATTGACTGCACCGGAGTCGATCGCCTCCCGGCCGAAACCCTCGACCATCTCTTTTCCCACGCGCCGGACAGTTGGGATACGGGCGACTTTTGGAATATCATCAATATCGATACCGTCAGCGACGGCCTCGCCGCCGACTTGATGACCTGGATCGATCGCAGGCAGGGCCGATCGCCCGCAACAACTGAAGCGATCGCTCCCACAGAAATTATAGCACAAAAAACCGAAGAAAAACAACCTTTATCTACAGAAATTATAGCGGAAAATGAGGCGCGATCGCCCCTGGATATCTTCAAACTGCGGGACGAAGCGATCGCGGACTATCGGGACTATATCGAAAGCTTTTTAAAACTGCGCGATCCGAAGATCAAAGCCTTCGTTGATCGCGAATTGAAGCGGGGGCTACTGTGGCCCGATCCCCTGGTTCAACTCAACCCCGCCTACACAAAAGGCGGCGGCGTGACCCGTTTAATTGACGAAGGTTTGCTGCATCCGAAATGTCGCGACTACTTCCCCAATTATATTCGCAAATATAACTTCCACCTCCACCAAGAACAAGCCTTTCGAGCCGCCCGCAATAACCGACCCTACGTCGTGACCACCGGCACCGGTTCCGGCAAAAGCATGACCTACGTCGTCCCCATCTTTGACGACCTGCTGCGCCACCCGGAAATCGAGGGCGTCCGCGCCATTCTCGTCTACCCGATGAACGCTTTAATCAATTCCCAAAAAGAAGAATTTGACAAATACTTAAAAGAAGTTCCAAACACCCCGATTCGCGTCGAACGCTACACCGGACAAGAAAGCCTCGCCGATAAAATCAAAGTGCAACAGCACCCGCCGCACATTCTCCTCACCAATTACATGATGCTGGAATTGATGCTGAGTCGGGTCCACGAAGAAAAATTGGTCGCCTCCCCCGTCCTCAAATTCCTAGTCCTCGACGAACTCCACACCTACCGGGGGCGCCAGGGGGCCGACGTCGCCATTCTGATTCGGAAATTGCGGCAGCGGTGCGGCCAAAACCTCCTCTGCATCGGCACCAGCGCCACCATGTCCACCAAGGGGACCCGCACGGACCGCAACCAAACCGTCGCCGCCGTCGCCAGTAAGTTATTCGGGGTGGAGGTGACGCCGGAAAACGTCATCGACGAAACCCTCGAACGCAGCATCCGGCGCCCGGACCCCACCGCGGCGGAACTCGCGGCAGCTTTGGAAACCGGACTGCCGCCGGAGTCCGAACGGACTTTAGAAGCCTTTCAAACCCACCCGTTAGCCGCCTGGGTGGAGGTGAATTTCGGGTTGGAGTCGGAAGGGGGGCACCTGGTGCGGCGGACGCCGATATCCCTGGCGGCGGGGGCGGCGAAATTGGCGACGGAAACCGGCGCCGACGGGGAGCTCTGCGCGGATATCCTGCGGCAGGTGTTGTTGTGGGGAAGCAAAACCCGGGGTTTGGCGTTTCGCCTGCACCAGTTTATTTCCCAGGGGGGCAGCGTCTACGCCACCGCCGAGAAGAGGGAGAAACGGGAGCTCACTTTAGAGGGAAAATACGCCACGGATAGCGATCGCCTTTTGTACCCCCTTGCCTTTTGCCGGGAGTGCGGCCAAGATTATTATTTGGTGGAGTACGATCGCGATCGCAACCAAGTCAAACCCCTGATTCCCACCGCTTTAAATACCGGCGATGATGCCGACATTCAGAGTGGTTATCTCACCCTCGCCGAGCCCGGTTTGTGGGAAGAAAGCGATCGCGATCGTCTCCCGGATACTTGGTTTAGAGAAACGAAGAAAAAAGGCCGATTTCCCAAAAAAGAATACGCCGAATTTATCCCCCAAAAACTGCAAGTCCTCCCCAACGGCCGCGTCACCGACTCCCTCACCAAAGGCACGGCGTTCTGGTTCGTGCCCAAACCCTTTCTCACCTGTTTAAATTGCGGCGTCGTCCACGACAAGCGCAAAAGCGAATTTACCAAACTCTCGCGCCTGAGCACCGAAGGCCGCAGCACCGCCACAACCCTGCTTTGCCTGTCCGCCGTCAACCGCCTGAAAACCAGCGGCGCCGTCTCCCCCCAGGCCCAGAAAATTCTCAGTTTCACCGACAACCGCCAGGACGCCTCCCTACAAGCCGGACATTTCAACGATTTCGTGCAAACCAGCCTGCTGCGAACCTCCCTCAACGGGGCCCTCAAAGCCAACCAGACCCTCACCCACGGGGAACTCGCCCGGGCGGTGGTGGACCAGATGAACCTGCCCCAGTCCGACTACGCCAGACAGGTGGCCGAATACGGCACTCGCAACGAGAGCGTATTTTGCGAGCTGATCGAATACCGACTGTATGAAGACTTGCGGCGGGGGTGGCGCATCGTGCAACCCAACCTGGAACAGTGCGGCTTGTTGGCGATCGAATATCATCGCTTGGAGGCAATCTGCGCCGATGGAAATCTGTGGCAAAAGCATCCCCACCCGATTCTATTACAAGCAAACCCCCAACAGCGTTACGACGCCATCCGGGCCGTCCTCGACCAACTTCGCAAAGATCTGGTTTTGGATGCCAAATTGCTGCAACCGCAGGAGGTGGAAAAGCTGACAAAAAGGGTGGAGCAGGCGATCGCTCCTTCCTGGGGTTTCGACGAATCCGAACAACTTCCCGAGGCGTTCTGGGCCACCACCTCCACCGCCAAAACCCGCCGAAAAACGGTCAAACTCACCCCCCGCAGCAAAATCGGTCTGTTCCTCCGCAACGCCAAAACCTGGCCCTGGCGGGGGGAGAACCTCTCGGAAATCGAATACGAGAGTTTGATCGAAACCCTGATCGCGGCTTTAACCGATGGGGAATGTCTGATTCGGGAGGGCGACAAAGTGCAATTGCGGGTTGACGCGATGATGTGGCGATCGCAAAATGTGGACTTCATCCGGCCCGATCCGATGGCCTCGAAACGCCTCCAGGGTGACGAAGACGTGTCGGTGGAGGTGAATCGATTTTTCCGCAATTTTTACGATCGCGACGGTGCGGAGATCCAAAATATGGAAGGGCGCGAGCACACGGGCCAGGTGGCGATCGGCGATCGGCAGGACCGAGAAAACAAGTTCCGGTCCGGGAAACTCTCGGCCCTGTTCTGTTCGCCGACGATGGAATTGGGTATCGATATCGCCGATCTGAATATCGTCCACATGAGGAACGTGCCCCCGAGTCCCGCCAATTACGCCCAACGCAGCGGACGGGCCGGACGCAGCGGGCTCGAAGCCCTGGTCATCACCTACGCCTCGGCGGGTAGCGGACACGACCAATATTTCTTCAAACGTCCCCAGCAAATGGTCGCCGGGGTGGTGGTGCCCCCGAAACTCGAACTCGGCAACCGGGATCTGATCGAGTCCCACATCCATTCCCTCTGGCTGGCCGAAACGGGGGTTCAGTTTGAAAAATCCATGAACCAAATTCTCGACCTCGACGCCGGCGACTACCCCCTGAAAGAGTCGGTGCGAAATCACCTGAGATTGACATCGGAACAGAAGGAGAAATGCTTTCAGGCTGCGAAGGAAATTTTTAAGGATAAATTCTGTCGTCGAGACTTGGAAAATGCCACCTGGTGCACCGATAATTTTTTGTGGGAGGCGATCGACAATGCCCTGTTCCGTTTTGACCAAGCGTGCGATCGCTGGCGGAATTTGTATCGCGATGCCGTCACCCAGCTTACCATTTCCCGGGAGGCGAGCGATCGCCACAGAAAGGGCCTCACCTCAGACCTGGAACAACAAAAAGCGGAAGCCCTCGAACGGGAAGCAAAACGGCAAATTGCCCTATTAGTCGCCCAGGTAACGGGCAACAAAAACTCATCCCAACTCGAATTTTATCCCTACCGTTATTTCGCCTCCGAAGGCTTCCTCCCCGGCTACAACTTCCCCCGCCTCCCCGTCCGCGCCTACATCCCCGCCGGGAATAAAAGCGAGTTTATTTCCCGCCCCAAAGTCGTCGCCATCCGCGAATTTGCCCCCGGCAATATCCTCTACTACGAGGGCAATAAATTTCAAATTAACAAAACCCGCATCCCCGTCAAAGGCATCGAAAGCGCCTACCAGCGGATGGCGATGTGTCCCCGCTGCGGATATTTCCACACCGGCGAGGACTGGAAACTGGACCTGTGCGAAAACTGCGGCGCGAAACTGACCGCCGACAGTCGCGGCAACCCGGCAAAATTGAATCGGATATTGCCGATGGAGACAATGCTCACCCGGCCCAAGGAACGCATCACCTGCGACGAAGAGGAGCGGCTAAAATCCGGTTATAATATCACGACCCATTTTCGCTTCCAAGAACGCCGACAGGAAGTCGCCGATGTCGTCGCCGAAGACGGCAGAAAACTGCTGGAACTCACCTACGGAGACACCGCACAAATTCGGCGCATCAATCGCGGTTTACGGTGGGGCGAAGAGCGGGGATTTAAACTCAATGTTGCCACGGGATATTGGGAATCAAAGGATAAAAAAAAGCCGGAAATTTCGGATTTAGAAAATCTGCATACGGAAGTTTATCTGATGGTGGAGGATGTCTGCAACGTACTCCTGATCAAACCCTGCGATATTCCCAAAGAGGAGGCGGAGGAATTTTTGGCGAGTTTTCAATATGCGATCGAACGGGCAATTCAAGCCGTCTACAAACTGGAAGACAACGAACTCGCCTCGGAACGTCTCGGGAAAGGAGAATATCTGCTATTTTGGGAAGCCTCTGAGGGAGGCGCGGGGGTGCTCTCGCAAATCCTAGAAAATCCCAAAGCCTTCCAACAACTGGCAGCGGAAGCGATGGATATCTGCCATTTCATCGAGGAAAAGAAAAGTTGCACCAAAGCCTGTTATGAATGCCTGCTTTCCTACCGCAACCAATTCGACCACCCGCTGCTCGATCGCCACATCATCAAGTCCCACTTGGAGCGGCTCCAAACCAGCAAAATTGGGTGCCACATCGACGATATTTCCCGACAGCAACAGTATCAAAAATTGCGCGATCGCACCGACCCCAACTCCCCCTTCGAGCGGGAATTTTTAGATGAATTATACAACCAAGGTTTGCCGCTCCCCGACGCCGCCCAACCCTTCATCCCCGAAGCGAATATCAAACCCGACTTCATCTATTGGGACCAAAAAATCGCCATTTTCTGCGACGGTTCCGCCCATGATGACCCCGAAAAACGGGAACGCGATCGCATCAAAAGGGACGATCTCAAATATAATTTAAACTACCAGGTTTTGGAGATTCGACATGACGAAGATTGGCGATCGGTCCTGGCACCTATTTTTTCATCTGGGTGGTTTAATGCCCCGACCTAGAAACCGGGTTTCTAAAAGCATCTTTCCGGGAAAAAATCAACCCTCATAGAAACCCGGTTTCCGATCCACCTTGTGTCAAACAGAGAAACTCAGATTCTCCGATCTCTCCCCACTCCCGATTTATTAATATAATGAATAAACGTCACACCGGCGAACCGATCGCCCCCGTTCAACCCTCCCAATTTCCATGCAAGTAGAAATCAGACGCCAACTCACCATCGCCCTGGAAAACTACCCCGGACGCCTCGCCGCCGTCAGCAGCGCGATCGCCAAATTGGACATCAACATCGAAGCCATTTCCTTGATCGATAATATCGAACAGGGCGTAATCCGACTGATCGCCAGCGACCCGCCCCAGTGCAAAACCGATTTAGTCCGACAGGGATTTTATATCATCGAAGCCGACGTTTTGGCCGTCAGCCTCACCAACTGGCCCGGTCAACTCTCCCGCCTCAGCCACGCCCTCGCCGCCGCCGGAATTAACATAGAATACACCTACGGCAGCACCGTCACGGCCGGAGATCCCATGCGGCTGATGTTGAAAGTCTCCGAACTGCAACGCGCCCATCAAATCCTAGCCGAACTCGAGGACAACTGAACCGTGACCGCTATCGAAAAAGGCAGTATCGGCATTTTACCCCCCGGAGCCCTGGGCGTGGGATTTTTCTACCACCTCACCCGGGAACTCGCCCAACTCGACGAGGATACCTTTTTTATCGAACGCCGCCACTCCAAAAGTGCCGCCAGCCTGCGAGAGTCCGGCCAGATCGCGATCGCCACCCCCGAGGGCATTCACAATATAGCGTGCGATCGCTTTCTCAAACCCGACCTCCTCACCTGCTGCGAGTCCGGCGACTTGCCCGAAATTGTATTAGTCTGCACCAACCCCGACCAAATTCTGGATGTGATCACCGGCATCGTAGAATTGTCGGTGCGACTCCACGACGCCGGACAACTCCTGCAACCCGAGCCCCCCTTACCCCTATTTATCCTCTGTGCCAACGGCATCTACTTCCAGCGGTTCCGGCAAATCTTCGTCGAGAAAATCGAAGAAGCCATCCTCTTCGGGCGCCTCCCGGAACTGTGGCCCGACGCGATGCCGAAAGTCGTCTGCCGCCTGCTGCGGGGCATCACCATCCAAACCGGACTGCGGGAAGGCGGCGGGGCTCGAACCCTGTACCGACCGGGGCCGAAGGGACAGACGCGCATCGCCGGGGGAGATGCCGGGACCCGCCAACGCTGCCTGGAAATCCTCGCCGAAGATCGAAATGGCTGGTTTGAACAGGCGCCCTACAGTTCCGCCACCCGCCTCGAATTTGACAAGGCTTTGATCAACCTCACCTCGAATCTGCTGGGGCAAATTTGCGCGATCGATGACCGGGGAGAATTCACCCCCCTGAATGCCGGACAAGTCTTGGAATCCGCCCCCGCCGAAGAGATCCGGGAACTGCTGCATCGGGTGTTCCGGGTCGGGCAGATGGTGCGGGCCTACGATTTGCGAGAAGATTTTGAAGTGATATTTCAAGAAGCGATCGCCACCGTCGCCGCCCACGGCACCCACACCCCATCCAGCATCCAGTGGGTGGAAATGAACCTGCGGCGCGGCACCCTCAAACCCGAAATTACCCCCACGGAATCTTGGCTACTCGAACCCCTGATCCGATACGCCCGGGCGTCCGGTTTAGAAGAAACCGCCGCCTATTTCCAAACCCTCAAAGACCGCCTGACGACGAAGTTACAACGACTTGCCCGCCGCCAGGAGGAGGCGACGTCACAATTCTTCACGAAGAAGGGGGACAAGTCCTGACACCATAAAGAGCGGTGGACGATCGCGCGATGGTCAGCTATCAGCTTTTGTCCCGACCGTCCCGGCGACTGCCAATAAAAAAAATCCTTTCCACTCATTCAGTACCGTTAATTCATTAAAATGACCGACTCGACCCAAATTCCCTATCTATTGCGTGCGGCACGCGGTGAAGCGTTGGACCGCCCCCCCGTTTGGATGATGCGGCAGGCGGGTCGCTACATGAAAGCCTATCGCGATCTGCGGGAAAAATACCCCTCCTTCCGCGAACGCTCCGAAAAAACCGATATCGCCGTCGAAATTTCCCTGCAACCCTTCCGGGCTTTCAAACCCGACGGCGTGATCCTGTTCTCCGACATTCTCACCCCCCTGCCGGGAATTGGCATTGATTTCGATATCGTCGAAAGCAAAGGCCCGATCATCGATCCGCCCATCCGCAGCCAGTCCCAAATCGACCAATTGCGTCCCATCGAACCGGAAGAATCCTTCCCCTTCATCAAGGAAATCCTGCAAACCCTGCGTCGGGAAGTGGGGAACGAAGCGGCGGTTTTGGGCTTCGTCGGGGCACCCTGGACCCTGGCGGCTTACGCGATCGAGGGCAAGAGCTCCAAGGATTATCGCATCATCAAAAGTATGGCATTTTCCGAACCCGCCCTGCTGCACCAATTCCTGAGTAAATTGGCTGATGCGATCGCGGCCTACGCCTGCTACCAAATCGAATCCGGCGCCCAGGTGGTGCAACTGTTCGACTCCTGGGCCGGCCAGTTGAGTCCCCAGGATTACGAAATCTTCGCCCTCCCCTACCAAAAACAGGTGTTCGATCGCGTCAAAGCGCGTCACCCCGAAACCCCCCTGATCCTCTACATCAACGGCAGCGCGGGCATTTTGGAGCGGATGGCTCAATCCGGCGCCGACCTGATCAGCGTCGATTGGACTGTGGACATGGGCGAGGCCAGAAACCGCATCGGGCGCGATCTGGGAGTCCAGGGCAATATCGATCCCGGCATTTTGTTCGGGTCGAAGGAACTGATCCGCGATCGTATCCTCGACACCATTCGCAAGGCCGGAAACCGGGGTCACATCCTGAATCTGGGCCACGGCGTCCTGCAAAAGACCCCGGAGGAGAATGTCGCCTATTTCTTTGAAACGGCGAAACAGGCCGACAAGTTGCTGACGGTTTCCGTGTAGCCCCCCTAGCCCCCCAATTCTGGGGGGAAATCTCGCCCCCCTAACCCCCCAATTCTGGGGGGAACCGGACAATTGCTCCCCTCGCCCA
>JBNGCR010000181.1:7940-11316 GCA_050045915.1 Limnospira sp. | reverse complement strand
TATAATTTTGCGCTTTTTTCCCTCACCCTACCTTTTGCCCGATTGCCTGTTACCGATTCTCTGTTTGTCTCAATCGGCACGCTTGCCATTGATAAAATCTTCCGTCATCTGGTAGGCTTCGTCATCCGTGTATTGTTGGGGTGGATGCTTCATGAAATAGGCGGAAGGCGAATAGAGAATGCCGCCTTTGCCGGCATTGAACGCCAACTTGCAGCAGCGGATGGCGTCGATGGAAACCCCCGCCGAATTGGGGGAATCTTCCACGGACAGGCGCATTTCCAGATGCATAGGCACGTCCCCGAACAATTTGCCCTCCATGCGGATGAAGGCGACTTTATTATCTTTTTGCCAGGGTACATAATCGCTCGGACCGATGTGGATGTTCTCCTCGTCAAGGCGATCGCCCATCACGGCTTGAACCGCCTCGGTTTTGGACTCTTTTTTCGAGTTGAGGCGGCTGCGGTTGAGCATATTCAAAAAGTCGGTATTGCCGCCGGTATTGAGTTGGTAGGTGCGTTCGATCTTCACCCCCCGCTTTTTGAACAAATCCGACAGGGTGCGGTGGGTAATGGTGGCGCCGACTTGCGCCTTAATATCATCGCCGATAATGGGCAAATTTTTCCGTTGAAATTTTTCCGCCCAGAGGGGATTGCTGGCGATGAAAACCGGGATGCAATTGACCAACCCAACCCCTGCATCCACCGCACATTCGGCGTAGAATTCCGTCGCTTTTTGGGAACCGACGGGCAGGTAATTGACCAATATTTCCGCGCCGGATTCTTTCAATATCTCGACCATTTCGGCTTTCGAGGGTTCGGGTTCGTCGGCGAGGGCGAAGGTGTATTTTTCCTCGTAATTCTCCATATGTTCAGAGAATCCATCCAAAACCTTACCCATTCTCACTTTCACCCCCGTTGCGGGCAGTTCTGGGCAAAATACGGTCGTGCAGTTCGGTTCGGAAAAGATCGCTTCATTGACTTCCTTACCCACTTTGCGGCGGTCGATGTCAAAGGCAGCGACGACTTCCATATCGTAGGGCTTATAGCCGCCGATTTCCCAGTGCATCAATCCGATCGCCTCTGACGGCTCTTTCCCCTGGTAATATTCGATCCCTTGAATTAAGGAACTCGCACAGTTTCCGATTCCGACGATCGCGATCTTGATTTTTTCCATCAATCTTATCTCTATACATCCGTGATCTCCTGACTTTAACACGAAGTTAAGATGGACTGTCAAGTTGGCACGAAAAAATGGTTCTTTCGGGTGTTTGACGGTCGGAAAAGCGATCGCAAAAACTTGAGGGCTAGAGCGCCTGAGAATAGTAGTAATTTCGCTCCTGACGATCGCCATTCGCCACCATTCCCAGGATGGGAACCCCCGCCATTTCCAACTCCCGCATCGCCAGATCGAAGGCGGCGCGATCGGTTTTGCCCAGTCCCACCACCATCATCAGTCCGTCGGTGCGGGAGGTCAGGAGGTTGGCATCGGCCAGACCCAGCAGGGGGGCGGTATCGTAGATAATCAGGTCGAACTGTTCGCCGAGTTCCTGCATCACCTCCCGCATCCGCGACGAGGAGAGCATCCGGGTGGGATCGACGGGAATCGGGCCGGAGGTGAGCACCGAGAGATTTTCATCCAGGTGCGACGGCCGAATCAGGGTTTTCACGTCCAAATTGCGGGCGATCGCATCGCTGAGTCCGGACTCGTTGGATACCCCCAACATCGAGTGCAGGCGGGGATTTCGCAGGTCTGCGTCCACCACCAGCACCCGCCGCCCCATCGCCGCCGTCCCCAGCGCCAAATTGAGGGCCACGGTGGACTTGCCGTCGGCGGGACAGGCGGAACTGATCGCACAGGACCGCACCGGAGATTCCGTCGCCAGCAGGCTGAGATTCGTGCTCAGGGACCGAAACGCCTCGTGAAATGCGCCGCAGGGCACCGCCGACAAATTCGGCAGGGGTTGGCCCCGGTCGGCACCCTGGGGCAGCGCCGGAAGCATTAGGGCATCGTCGCTGGCTGGAATCACCCCCAGCAGGGGAATCGGGGTATTTTCAGCTACTTCGTCCGTATTGCGGAAGACATTGTTGAGGCGATCGACAACTCGGGCCACCACGAGTCCCAAAGCCAGACCCGCCAATCCGCCCAAAAGCAGATTTAACAGCAGGTTAGGGGAAACGGCCTGCAATTCTCCCGCCCCGTTGCGGGGGATGGTCGGGGGGGCGATCGCTTCCCAGGCGGCGGCGGTGGTTTGGGGTTGGACCGTCAACTGCAATTCGGCCTTGCGGTTGGAGAGGTCGTCGAGGCGGGCGGTGGCCGACTGCAATTCTCGGTTGAGATCGGCGTGGCGACGGACCGCCTCCGGCAAAGTCGCGGCGTATTGTTCCAATTGTTGGGCCGATCGCTCCAAAACGCGATCGCGCACTTGCAGCATCTGGATCTGATTGGCCGAGGCGATCAACTGCTCGATCAGGCCCATGCGGAGGGAATCCTGGTGGGCGAGAATGTTCGCATCGACCGAGGACAAATCCCGGCCGAGAACCCGTTCGGCCTCTTCTCGAAGTAGGGGCAACAACTGATTCCGCCGGTCTAAAAGGGCCTGAATTTGGGGGGATTTTTCCTTGAACCGGGCTGACTCGAAAGCCACCTCCGTCTCCACTTCCAACAATTTTTCCAACAGCGATCGATAGCGGGGAGATTGGGTCAGGGCCGAAGCCATCATCGCCTGTTCAGGGTCGAGTCCGAGTTGCTGTTGCAGGGTGGCGTGGCGGGACTGTTCGCCGGCTAACTGCGCTTGGGTTTGCAGCCGTTCCGCTGCGATCGCCGCCGAGCGATCGCCCAGTTGCTGGGTGGCGATTTCCGGGTCGATGAAACCATATTTTTGCTGCAACCCGACGATTTCTGTTTGGAGGGACGCGATCCGGGATTCGAGGGGGGCAATCTGATTGTCGATCAGCCGCAATTGTTCGGCTTGGGGAGAGGGCTTTTGCTCCGGTTTTCCGTATTCCAAATAGGCCGCGGCGATCGCATCCAAAATAAACTGAATTTTTTGGGGTTCCGCATCCCGGTAGCCGACCTCCAAAATTTGAGTTCCCGGCAGTTGGGCGACGGAGAGGCGATCGGGTTGGTGGGGGGTTTTTCCGGTGGTCCGATTGAACAAATACCGATAATCGACTTCGGGATAGCGAGTTTGGATGGTTTCCAAAACCTCCGCCATCAGTTTGGGACTTTGCAACACCTTCAACTGGGAGGCCTCGTCCGACTCCCCGTTTCCGTCGGTCATCAACAGTTGAAATGTCCCCCGATATTCCGGTGTCTGTTCGACGGTCCAAAAATAGGCCCCCGCCGTCGCCGTCGCCGTTACGCCGACGACCACCAG
>JBNGCR010000181.1:0-7840 GCA_050045915.1 Limnospira sp. | reverse complement strand
TTTCGGGATTTTCGGAAGTCCGAACGGTTCCTCGGGTTGCCATCAACCCCAGTTCGGATCGAAACCCGGTTTGCCGCACACCCCACTTTTGACGATCTTAATTCAAAATGTTGACAAATCGGAGAAACCCCAAAACGTTGTTGAGGGGACTCAGACCGCCGAGCACCGCGCCGAGATTCTCCCGAAAGGCGGCGCCGCCGGACCGGTTCACCATGATGACATCGTTATTTCGCAGGACGGGATTGTTGGCGTCGTTGACGTCCCCCGAGAGGTCGATCGCGATCGTGCGCCGGGAAACCGTCCCGTTGGGGGCGATCCGGATCAACTCCATCTCATCTTTGTCGGCCCCCCCCTGGAGTCCTCCCGCCGCGAGCACCGCCTGATTGAAGGAACTGTTGGGCGGCAGGGTGATCGTCCCCGGTTTCAGGACTTCCCCCACCACGCTGACCTGAATTTGACCCGGGGCAAAACTGGCCGTCGCCGCGTCCGAGGGCAGTTCGGCGTCGAGCGATCGCGCCTCGGGGACGGCGATCGTATCCCCCTGTTGCAGGGCGATATCCTGTTCGAGATCCCCCTCCCGCAACAGTTTCCACAGGTCAACCGTGATGGTCTGTTCGGTCCCGGTGCGGCTGATGCGGCGCACTTCGACGGCGCGGATGTCGGCCTCCGGAGTGATCCCCCCCGCCGCCTGGATCGCCCGGGTGACGGTGAACACGCCCACCGTCTCCGGCAGGGGAAGCGCTCCGCGCCCCGCCGTTTCGCCCGCCGCCGCCTCAACTTGTTCGACGCTGAGGACGTGGGTACCCGGCCGATTCACCTCCCCCACCACGGCCACGTTGATGGGTTTGTCGGCGGTGCTGGCAAAGTTGGCGCTCGACATCTGGCGGCTTTCGGCGCGATCGAGTTCCGTCACCGTGGGGATAAAAATGCTGTCGCCGTCCCGCAGGGGGACATCCTGGCGCAGGTCGCCCGTTTGCAGCAGGGCCCACAAATCGATGTTGATAACAGTTTCTCGGTTGTCGCCCGCCGTGCGCCGGATCTTGACCTGGCGGATGTCGGCCAGGGAGGTGACGCCCCCCGCCATCTGCAACACCCGCGTCACCGTGGGGAGTTTTCTGCCGCCGTCCGGACCGGTGGGGCCTCCGGCGTCGGGGGACATCATGTAGGCGCCCGGACTCCGCACCTCCCCCGCGATCGCCACTTGCATGGGGCGGGTTTCCAACAATTTCAGGGTGATCAGGGGGCGCTGCAAATATTCGCCGTAGGCCTGGGAAAGGGCTTCGGTGGCCTGGTTGACGGTCATCCCCCGCACCGATATCGCGCCGACTAAGGGCAGGTTGAGGGTGCCATCGACGGACACTTGGTGGCGGCCGTTTTCGCCGCTGTATTCGGGGACGTTGAAAATATCGATTTGAATGCGATCGCCCGCGCCTAAGATATATTCTTCGGATGCCGGCGGCGGACTGGCGGGTTGGGGTACGGGTGGCGGCGGGGGCGGCAGAAATTGGGCCGGGGCGGGTTCGCTTCCGATCAAAAGGATCGCGATCGCAGTTCCGAAACAGAACCCGAGTTGGCCACCGGGGGAAATTCGAGGGGAAAATTTACAAAATTCAAGCATTCGTCGATTGATTTGAACCGTCAAAATGTAAAATGACGCAGACTGCACCCGTTACCTGCTCCTCATGGTCCGCGAAGGAAATTCAAAAATGAACCAATTCGATGTCGATGTTTTAGTGGTGGGTGGCGGCACCGGGGGCACCGCCGCGGCGCTACAGGCGGCCCGTCGCGGAGTCAATACTATTTTAGTCACCGAATTTCCCTGGTTGGGGGGGATGTTGACATCGGCGGGCGTTTCCGCGCCGGACGGGAACGAATTGGTCACTTTTCAAACGGGATTGTGGGGGGCGTTTCTGCGGGAGGTGCGACGGCGGCATCCGGCGGGTTTGGATTGGGGGTGGGTGAGCTTTTTCAACCACGACCCCCGCATCGGGGCGGCAATCTGGGCGGACTGGGTGCGGCGGGAACCGAACCTGCGCTGGATTTGGGGTGACGAGCCTTTAAAGGTGTTGCGGACTGGCGATCGCATCTCGGGAGTCGAGTTCGCCGATTTTGTCGTCACCGCCCAAATTATTATCGACGGCACGGAGTTGGGGGACATTTTGGCGTTGGGGGACGTGCCCCACCGCTGGGGTTGGGAGTTTCGGAGTCGGTGGGACGAACCAAGCGCCCCCCCGGAACCGAATTTCCTCACGGAGAATAGTCCGGTGCAAGATCCGACTTGGGTGGTGCTGCTGCGGGACTTCGGGGAGGGGGCATCCGCCTCGGAAATCCCCCCACCGCCGGGGGTGGATTTGACCCGGTTTGAGGGGGCTTGGGACGGATACGCGCCGGAACAGTTTCTCAATTACGGCCGGTTGCCCGATGATTTGATCATGCTCAACTGGCCCCACCGGGGCAATGATTATGGGGTGGGGTGCGATCGTTTAATGGCTTCTCCGGGGCAGCGGGAGGCGTTCTGGCGGGAGAGTTTGCTGCACGCTTGGGGGTTCGCCCACGTCGTCCAACGGGGCTTGGGGAGGCGCTACGGCCTCGCTGAGGGCATTTTTCCCCACGCCTTCCGGGGGTGGAAGGTGAGTTTGGGGTTGGATGAAGGGCAGCTCGGGGCCTTCGCCCTCCATCCCTACTACCGGGAGAGTCGCCGCCTGTGTGGGGTGCGGACGGTGACGGAATGGGATATTCTGCCGATTTCGGGGGGGCGGGTGGCCGCGCTTCCCGTGGACGCTTCGGGCGTTTGCTCGGCGATCGCGATCGGGAATTATCCCAATGATCATCACTACAGCGGGGGACTCCTGCCGGTGAAGCTGAAATTGCTGCGCTGGGGGGGACGCTGGACGGGGACGCCCTTCGCGATCCCCTACGGGGCACTGATTCCGGAGGGGACGGACGGGTTGCTGGCGGCGGACAAAAATCTGGCAGTGTCTCACGTTGCCAACGGCGCGACTCGCCTGCAGCCGACGGTTTTGGGGATCGGACAGGCGGCGGGGATGGCGGCGGCTTTGTGTGTGGAGAGGGGGATCTCTCCTCGGATGCTTCCGGTGCGATCGCTCCAAGAGGCGCTGCTGACCGATCCGACGGCCCCGGCGGCGGTTGTACCTTTGTTTAATGTCACGCCCGCTTGTCCGGATTGGCTGCACTGGCAGCGCTATTATTTGGGGCGTCCGCAGGCTTACCCGGCGGGGGGGGAGGTTCCGGGGTTGGTATCCCCCGAGATCCAATTGGGGCCGGGGTGCGAGCGCTTTCGGGGTACGTTTCACCGCCACGGGGATCAGGACTACACCCTCATCCTGTCCGAACCGGAGTCGAAACGGGGCCAGGTGTGGGCGATCGTCACCCTGCACCCCCGGGTTGACCGGCAGTTACAAAAATTATCCCACGGAACCTCTGTCGCGGTTTGGGGGCGATCGAACGGGGCGGGGCGCTGGCTGTTGGCGGAGGCGATCGGTACGCTTCGCGGATCGGTACGCTTCGCGAATCGACTCGGGGGTGAAAGGGCGATTCGGGCATCTCGCGACAAAATTTGATCGGATCGTCCTGATTGGACGGCTGAAGATTTGTATCAGGAAATGGACGATCAAATACGGACATTTCCATGAAAATCAAAACCACTTTTGCACTGTCTATTGTGCTGCTGTTTGGTGTCGGCGCTCCGGCGAAAACTCTGGCAGAAACTCCGACTGAGTTGGCTCCGGAACTCACCACCAATCAATATATGCTCTCCGCACAAACCACCCACCACGGCTCTCACAGCCCCTGGCAGGGTTCGCCCAGACGGGGATTTAAAGATGTTGTCAACTCGAATTCCGAATCGATTTTCCCCCATCGCGGTAGCGGCCGCTAAAGGATGGGTGATGGTTCCGGTTTGACAAAATATCTTCAGTTACGTTTGTTTTGAACCGGAGAAAACGGGCGATCGCGGGTGTGGAATCGCGATCGGTTTCGACCCTGATTTTCTGTAGAAATCCAGCCATTTACAAAGGGCCAGCGTGGCTCCACTGTCGGACATCCCAACAAGTATTGTGGATGTCGGGCAGTTTTGTATATATAATAGTGCCATGTCAACCCACCCCAATTGGGAAACCCTGAGTGCCAAGGGTGCAACGAGACAACCATTCCCGATGGACGGATGCGCGCGCCAGTGCTGTAATATAATGGGTTCCGCTTGGGAAAATCGCTCCCACGCCAACGCCTCACTAGCCTCAGGGATAGAAACTGGCGTGCGTCGATTGACCAATTGTGGGGTCTGAGGGGCAAAATATCCATGATTCAGAACGGGGGATGATACCATTCCTCCAACATTATGCAAGTTCAGGGATTGTCATGAGAAAAGATACCGATCTGATCAAAAGCCTTAGCCCGAGCGCAATGGATCAGATCATGCTTTATTTGGCGTTCAGCGCCATGAGAACCAGCGGGCACAGACACGGGGCATTTCTAGATGCCGCCGCCACGGCGGCTAAGTGTGCAATTTATACCACTTATATGGAGCAGGGCCAAAACCTGCGGATGACGGGACACCTCCACCACATTGAACCCAAACGGGTGAAAGTGATCGTCGAGGAAGTGCGGCAGGCTTTGACGGAAGGCAAGCTGTTGAAGATGTTGGGTTCCCAGGAACCCCGCTATCTGATTCAGTTTCCCTACGTCTGGTTGGAGCAGTATCCTTGGCAACCCGGACGCCAGAGAATTCCGGGGAACAGTCTGACGCAGGACGAAAAGCGGGTGATCGAGAGCCGCCTGCCTAAGCAGTTGCCGGATGCCCAACTGATCAATTCGTTTCAATTTTTGGAGTTGATCGAATTTCTGCACCGGCGATCGCAGGAAGATGTGGAGGTGGGGCGGCGGATGCCGCTGAGTGAGGCCCTGGCTGAACACATCAAGCGACGTCTGATCTATTCCGGGACTGTGACTAAAATCGATTCTCCCTGGGGGATGCCGTTCTACGCCCTCACCCGGGCTTCCTATTCTCCCGAGGATCAGGAGGAACGCACTTATATCATGGTGGAGGACACGGCCCGGTATTTCCGTCTGATGAGAGATTGGGCCGAGCGACAGCCCCGGGTGATGAGGGTTCTGGAAGAGTTGGATGTCCCGCCGGAGCGGATTGACGCGGCTTTGGAAGAGCTCGACGAGATGATCCGCCAGTGGGCCGACCGATACCATGAAGCCGGGGGTAAGCCGATGGTGCTTCAGATGGTGTTCGGGCCTCAAGAAGAACAACAACAATAGAGAGTTCGCACCCTATAAATAAGGGGCGATCGCGGGGGAGTCAGACGGAGTTTGGCTCCCTTAATAATTAATAATTAACAATTAATAATTAATAATTAATAATTAATAATTAATGATTGACGATTCATCATTTTATCCAATTCGGTTGATTGCCCATACTGATGGCAACTCGGCTTGGTGACTCGGGTTTGACGGCAGTTTACCTTTCCGATGGAATCTGAAATCTGAAATCTGAAAGTTTTGGCCCGGGACGCTGCGGTGTCTCGATTCTCGGTAAATTTACGGTTTGCTTGGCGATCGCTCGCCACGATAATCTGCAGTTTTTGGGTTGTATAAAATTTGAGTTTAACGAAAGGGGCGGGGGTCGGAGATGCGGCAGTTCGGGTTCGTGGCCTTCTCTGATCGGGGTTCGCCGGGGTTTTAAATTCAGTCAAAATGTTTTCTAAAATCCTCAATTTGCAAGGGTTTTGAGCCGAACCTCTACCGTTTTTCCGATATTTTTTGAGCCGACGATTCCGCGATGTTTTATAATATAAAGATAATATAAAATGCCGGTTCCAAAGTCAGAGGACGGGCGATCGAGTCCGGTCGGCGATCGATACTCCCAACTCGGGTCCAGGTGAATTGGAGGGTGAGTTGGCCGCAGCAGAATCGAACCATTTTCCCGCAGAGGTCAAATCCTATGGTGCATTCCTTGTCTCACGTCAGTCTTAACTTATACATTCTCACCGGCCCGGGTCATCGCACCCTGCTAGAACAGTTGGTCGTCGAATGTCCCTACCGTTCCGGGCGTCAGATACGGATTGAAGGACCGGTGCGGGTTGACCCGATGCCGGAAGGGTATACTCGGGTCGTCTTCGCCCTGGGATTTGGACCTGAACTCTCTCCCGAAACTCGGATCGACGAGATTTGTGAATACTCCTGGCGCATCGTGCGAAAATTTATCGATCGCCTCGGTGTCGGCATGGCTTGGCGACTGAGTGTCGATAACCGCCAAATCGTCGCCTGGGATGAGTTCGGGCGGTTCTCCTCCCCGGATGTCGCGCGATCGCCGCATTCCCCCCACCCCGGGGCTGGGGGCTGGCGAGTGCGGAAAGAAAAAGCCGAGCAGCACTTCAATTTTTGAACAATTTCTCAATTCGAGAATTAACGGTATTTTTGATGCTCGTCACGGGGTAGGATGTAACGATGTGAAAGATATGGCACTGACCGTCCATGACCCACGACCGGATAGCCGAACAGCTTCTGGAGCTGGCAGTGAGAGCCGGAGCGGAAGTGGCAGAGGTCTTTCGATCGACCTCTCGGGCTCGGCCCCTCTTCTTTGAAGCCAACCGACTCAAACAAATTGAACGGATCGAATCCGAAGGCATCGCCCTGCGATTGTGGCGGGACGGACGGCCGGGTTTGGCCGTCGCCCACGGTGCAGTCGCCCCCCAGAAATTGGTCGATCGCGCGATCGCCCTGAGTGCCCTCAACGAACCGGAAACCGTCGAACTGGCGGCGGACACCTCCAAAAACGACTATCCGGCGATCGGAGATTCCGTGGAAGTCGAACAACTCATGGCCTGGGGAAAGGAAGCGATCGCCCGTATCCGGGACGTCCACCCGGACATTATCTGTTCGGGGGAGTGGGACTGCGAAGTGGAATCGACTCGCCTGATCAACTCCCGGGGCCTCGAATGCAGCCACACCGACACGACTCTGAGCGGTTATCTGGAAACCGAGTGGGTGCGGGGGGATGATTTTCTCTACATTTCCGACGGCCAAACCCAGCGGGGGAGTCTCGACCCGGAATTGCTGGCTAACCGCATCCTCCGGCGACTGGAATGGGCCGAGGAAAATGCCCCCTCCCCCGTCGGGCGGGTACCGATCATTTTCACGGCTAAGGCGGCCGATATGTTGTGGGGGACGGTTTCTGCAGCCCTGAACGGCAAACAGGTTTTGGAGGGGGCGTCCCCGTGGAGCGATCGCCTCGGTACCGCCGTGGTGTCGGACGCCCTCACGCTGTCCCAGGAACCCGAGCAGGGACCCTTTAGCTGTCCCTTCGACGACGAAGGTATTCCCACCCGCCCCATCGTGTTTATCCAAGATGGGGTTTTGAGGCTGTTTTACACCGATCTGACCACGGGGCGGGTGCTGGGGAGTGGGACGACGGGGAACGGGTTCCGGGCGAATTTGAACAGCTACCCCACGCCGGGATTATTTAATTTGCTCGTCAAACCCGGAAAGGGCTCGATTCACGATTTGATCCGAAATGTCGATCGCGGTTTGCTCGTCGATCAGATGTTGGGCTCTGTCGCGGGAATTACGGGGGAATTTTCCGTCAACATCGACCTCGGCTATCGGGTTGAAAAGGGGGAGGTGGTGGGCCGGGTCAAAAATACGATGGTCGCCGGCAACGTTTATACGGCCCTCAAACAGGTGTTGGAGGTCGGGGGGGATGGGGACTGGAACGGTTCCTGTTACACGCCGTCTCTGACGGTAGAGGGGCTGTCCGTGACGGGGCGGAAGGCGTAGGGTATAGGGTGTGGGGAGAAGAGAGAAAAGAGAAGTG
>JBNGCR010000180.1:10212-11403 GCA_050045915.1 Limnospira sp. | reverse complement strand
CCGTGCTTTAAAAAGACACGGCTTTCAAGCTCTCGTCCTTTTCTCGTAAAAACGCCCCACCCCGCCGCCGTCCCGCCACGGTTGATGACGGAACCGATCGCCCCTTCCACTTCCGCTTTCAGGGACTTTGCCTGCTGCGTCATCCAGATCAACATCCAACTCAACATGGCGATGGCGACGACGCCGAACCCCGCTTCCAACAACTGTCCGAAAATCGGGGCGGCGGGATTTTCCGAGGTGGCGACGCCCTGAATTAGGGCCGCAAATAAAACCCCTACGCCGGCACTGGCCACCAGTCCCGCCCCGATGCCAAAATACACCCAGGGGTTGAGGTGGATCTGTTTGGCTCGACTCAGGCAGGCCATGACGATGCCGACGACGAGGGCGGCTTCAAACCCTTCTCGGAGGGTGACGGCGAAGGTGGGGAGGGCGTCGCTGAAGTTCATAAAATCGGTTTTTTGGAGGGCGATCGGTCAAGTCAATTGCCGCTGTAGTCCCGCAGCATTTTGCGGATCTCGATGTTGTGCAGTTCTTCCTGACCGATCATGGTTCTAGCATATTCTTCCAGGTAAATGCTGGCATTTTCGACGACACCGAGAAGCGTTTTGTACATCTCCAGGGCTTTTTTCTCGTGGACGAGACTTTCCTCCAATAGGTCTTTTACGGAATGTTGGTAAGTTTCCTCGATGGGGGCAATCTTTTGGCTCGGATGTCCCTCCAAACCCGTGAGAATTTCCCCCGCCTGCTGGGCGTGGGTCAGGGACTCCGTGGCTTGGGCTTGGAAAAATTGCACGATAGGCAGGCGGTTCGGCCCCGTCACCATCAGGGAATAGTGGGTGTATCGGACGACTCCCGCCAACTCAAATTCCATGATGGAATTGAGGAGTTCGATTGTTTTGTCTTGGTCAAGATCTCTCATGCTGAGTAATATCCGTCGGGGAACCCCGAAAAACGACTGTGTCAATATTATGCCAGGATTTTATAGTTTCAGTTTGTAGGCTCTGCAACATCTCGGAGTCGGGCTGTCCCGATGCCCTCTCGTTTCATAAAATAGAGTATTTGTCAAGTTCTTTCAGGAAAATTTAAGAAGTTGGGTTGGAAGTCCGGGATTTCGTTTTTGGGGATGCGATCGCATTTTGGGGTCTGAAATCGCGATCGCGATTCTCAAGCATCAACCCCAAAAATTCCTCC
>JBNGCR010000180.1:0-10112 GCA_050045915.1 Limnospira sp. | reverse complement strand
CCCATCAATTGTCCACGATTCGACTCGAAGCGATCGCCAATGATTGGCGATCGCGGCCCTACCGAAAGGTAGAAACTGCCCGAATATGCCCCCCCTGGGGATTGCCAGAACCGAATTTTTATTGTCGTGGCAAATACCAGTTGTTTTATCTATAATGCTTGGGGTCAACTCTACCGTGTCGTGCGAGATGAAAAAACATTGGGTCACAATCGCAACTTGGGTGTTGTTGGGGCCGATCCCGCTGTTCGGCTGCTCCCAACCGCAGACCTCGGAGCCGGAAGTTTCCGACAGTCAAACCCCCGAAACGACGGCGGCGCAACCGGTCGGCGGCGAGGTGGGGACGATGGAATTTCGGGCCAACGGCGAGGACTTCGTCCGCAAGGGTTTTGTCAGCAAAGATGGGTGGCAAATTGACTTTGAGAATCTCTATGTAAACTTTGCCGAAGCCCGGGCTTACGAGACGCTGGTGCCCTACGATGCCGACGCGGGGGGCGAACCTCAAGTCAAACAGATCATCAGTTTGGTGGAATCCAAAACGGTGGATTTGGCGGCGGGGGACGAGGACGCCGAAACCATTTTGGTGAACGAAGTTCCAGCGCCTCCGGGACGTTACAGCGCCCTGTCTTGGAAAATGGTTCCGGCCCCAGAAGGACCGGCCGCGGGCTATCCGTTGGTAATCAAAGGGACGGCCTCCAAAGACGGCCAAACCGTGCCCTTCACCCTCAAGATCAACGAAGAACTGGCGTTCACCTGCGGGGATTATGTCGGGGACGATCGCAAAGGAATATTGCAACCGGGCGATCGGGCCGAAATGGAGGCCACGTTCCACTTCGACCACCTGTTTGGAGACGGGGAAGCCGCCCCGGACGACGAAATTAACACGGGGGCCTTGGGATTTGAACCGATCGCGGCGATGGCCACTGACGGCAGCGTGGACGCGGATCTCGACACCCTGCAAGCCCAACTCTCCGAAGCCGAGTATCAACAATTGATGGAGATCCTGCCCAACCTGGCCCACGTCGGGGAGGGCCACTGCACCGAAACCCAGATGAGTGGCGGAGAAGGCTGATCGGAATTTGGGAATTGACCTTAAAGAAACTCCCCCGAGTCCGGGAGGATGAGATGATCGCCCCGAGTGCCGTAATTTGAAGGAGATTGAGACGTGAGATGGAAATACGCCCTTCCGCTGCTGCTACTCTCGGCCGCAACCATTCCAGAACGAGCGATCGCCCACGGGGCCAACATCGAATATCAAAAGACCTCGGCCGTCGAGATCACGGCCCGCTACGACTCGGGGACGCCGATGGCCGACGCCCAGGTGAGCGTCTACACCCCCGACGACCCGGCCACCCCCTGGAAAACCGGACTCACCGACAGCCGGGGCCGGTTCGTCTTCATTCCCGACCCCACCAAAAGCGGGTTGTGGGAAGTGAAGGTGCGTCAGGCGGGACACGGCGACCTGATCGCCGTCCCCGTGGGTCCGCCCGGAGAAGCGTCGGCGGATACCCCCTCCGGAATCGATGCGATCGCGCCGAATTCTTCATACCGATCAAATTCCCCGCAAACCTGGGTCACGGCTGCGGCGGTGATCTGGGGATTTGTGGGGACTGCCCTGTTCTTCTCGCGGTTCAAACCCGCCCCCTCCAAATCGGGGGACCCCCGGTCGGTGAAACATCAAGAATCGGAAGGATAAAAACTCGCTCCGATTTGCCCCCTTGCCCGATTTTGAACGAAGTTTTATGCATATTTCCGAGGGAATTCTCCCCGCTCAAATCTGTATCGCCGGTTACGGAATCACCGGTTTTGCCACTTGGTATTCCCTCCGACAAATCAACCGACAGCCCAACCCCACCGAAGGCATCCCGAAAGCGTCTTTGCTGACGGCGGCGTTCTTCGTCGCCTCCTCCCTGCACGTTCCCATCCCCCCCGCCAGCGTCCACCTGGTGCTCAACGGCTTGTTGGGGGCGGTGTTGGGCTGCTACGCCTTTCCCGCCATCCTGATCGGGCTGATCTTCCAGGCAATCGTGTTCGGACACGGCGGACTCACCACCTTGGGGGTGAACGCCACGATCATGGGGGTTCCCGCCCTGCTGGCCGCAACAATCTTTCAGTGGCGAAACCGATTCGGCGATCGCATGGGGGACACCCTCGCCCTGAACGTGTTCGGATTTTTGGCCGGGGCGATCGGGGTGGGGTTGGCGGCGACGCTCTTTTTTGCCCTGGTGATCACCAATATGCCCTCGGGTTTCGACACGCGGACGGAACAGACCGCGATCGTCGGGCTGATGATCGCCCACGTCCCGCTGATGGGAATTGAAGGGGTGTTTACCGCGATGGTGGTCAGTTTCCTGAGTCGGGTGAAACCGGAATTGTTGGTGGGTTGACATCCTCCCCGCCCTAAAGGGACGTGTATCCGACACCTCACGATATGAAAAGTCACGACTCCCTACTCCCTATTCCCTACTCCCTATTCCCTATAATGAATTTCAGGCTCGATGAGTATGCCCACCTCGATTCGCCCATCCATCGGTGGCATCCCCAATCCAAATTGATCGGACTCTCGGCGTTGATGTTCGCCTTCGCCGCCGTGCAGACACTGTGGCTGATTCCGGCGATGTTCGGGGTGACGATCGCCCTCTACCTCCTCTCTAAATTGCCCTTCTCCTTTTTGGCCTCCCGTCTGCAATATCCCGGCCTGTTTCTGGTCGGGGTCGTGGTTCTGCTGCCCTTTTTCTCCGGCCAAACTCCCCTGTGGATCTGGGGGCCGGTGACGGTTTGGCGGGAGGGGTCTTTGGCCGTATTGCTGATCGCCAGTCGGTTTTTGGCAATTTTTACGGTCGGCGTCGTCTTGTTGGGGAGCAGCTCGTTTCTGACACTGATTAAAGCCCTGCGATCGCTGGGCTTATCTCCCATTTTGGCTGATATGCTGCTGATATCTTACCGATATATCTTCGAGCTGGGCCATCAATTCCAAATGATGCGACGGGCCACGGTGCTGCGGGGCTTCCGACCCCGGCAACTCAGCCGGCGGAATTTGCAGGTCTACGCGGCTCTGGCGGGGAGTCTGTTAATTCGCAGCTATCAGCAGTCCGAAGAAGTCTATAAAGCCATGCAATTGCGAGGCTATGGAGTCCAGGCTCAGACGGACACCCGCGAGAAATTTCTCCCCGACTGCCGCAGCGCGATCGCCTTCGGGACTTGCATCGGTCTGGCGGCGGGATTTGTCAGCCTGGAGATATTCACCTGAAGGATCTGGAACGTTGAGCCACACCCCCTCTCACTCACTCGATTGTCACGCTCCCATGACACGAACCCATTCTCCGGAGAGAACTGGCGTTGCGGTTCGGGATCTCGTCTTTAGCTATTCTCCCGACACCCCCATCCTCCGAGGCATTTCTTTCGACCTCACTCCCGGAGAACGTATCGCTCTCCTCGGGCCGACGGGAACCGGAAAAAGTACCCTGATGGAAAATTTGATCGGGTTGAAACTGCCCGACTCGGGGCAGATTTGGATAGGGGGAACCCCCTTGAACTCCGACACCCTCTCCGAGGTCCGCCGCCAGGTCGGCTTCGCTTTCCAAGATCCCGACGACCAACTGTTCATGCCCACGATTTTTGATGATGTCATGTTCGGGCCTTGCAATTACGGTGTCCCCCCTGCCGAAGCGGCCGATCGCGCCGATCGCCTCTTGGACCAATTCGGACTGACCCAATGCGCCCGCCGTTCCGTCCACGAACTCTCGGGGGGCCAGAAACGGTTGGCGACCCTGGCGACTATTTTGGCCCTGAATCCGTCCATCCTGATCCTTGACGAACCCACCAACGGCCTCGATCCCTGGTGGCGGCGCCACCTGGCGGAAATTCTGCAGGATTTGCCGGTGCAGGTGCTGCTGATCGCCTCCCACGATCTCCGCTGGGTGGGGCGGGTCACGGGGCGATCGCTGGTGTTGGGGGACGGAAAAATTCAAGTGGACCGGCCTACCTCCGATCTGTTGGAGGATGGCGATACCCTGGAACGGTGCGGTTTGCCGATGGACTGCTGAAGTTGTCCGGAACTTTACGTTTGACGAAAATCAGTGGCGGCGATCGGTACAAGGCTGCTAATCTTGTCTCTACTGATAGCCGGATACCTCGGTAGCCGTCTGATCATGGCACTGTAATTGTTGTAATGAAGCGAAGGAGTTCAAACATGGTAGAACCCACCAAGAGTCCCGACCCCACGACGACCAAAATTGACGCGAGCACGGAAGCGGGCGGGACGATGACCCCCCCCTCCGACACGGCTCCGGCAACGGATCAATTTGAAGAGATCAAACAAAAAGTTGTGGTCTTTTTATCGGAACTTCCGGGCTATGTTTCCCGCTTTTTTGGAGAGTACCAAAGACCCATTGTTACGATCCTCTTGATTGTGGCGGCGATCGTCACGGTCAAGGTGCTGTTTGCGGTGGTCGATGCCCTGAATGATATCCCCCTGCTGGCTCCGACTTTTGAGTTGATCGGCATGGGATACGCCGGCTGGTTCGTTTACCGCTACCTGCTCAAGGCTTCGACCCGCCAAGAGTTGGTCGATGAAGTTAACGCTTTCAGACAACAGATTTTGGGTAATAAATCCTAGTCTGTTTGGGTCGAAAAATGAGGGGCGGGGAAGAATTGATAATTGAGAATTGAGAATTATTGAGGCTTCCCCGATCCTCGACTCCCGAAGGCACTGACGCGACTCCCCCATCGCGATCGATTTTTGTCGGGAAAAGGGGTTGACAGGGGGCCGGGGCGGGCGCTAGAATATTGACATCATCCACTATAATGGGAGTGGTAAAACAAATAAAAATTTTGCCAATATTTCCATTATATAAAAAGCATATCAAAATTTTTCAGAAAAGGCAAGCGATCGCCAAAAAAAAGTCGAAATTTTGAAAAATTTTAACAAAACTTTAATGTTTCGGTTTCATGGCAATAATCGTGCGGTGGCGGCGATCGCTCTCGACGGTGGTTTTGTAGTCAAATCCAACCTCTTGCAAAGCCGCTTCCACATCAAAAGTATAATAATCATCACTCCAAGGTTCGGTACTTTTCATCAAAGTAAACAGAACCGGAGGCAAATTTTGAATCACCGCCGATTTGGGGTTATTATCCACGATCGCCAGACAGCCCCCCGGACGCAAAACTCGCCACACTTCCCGGAAGATCTCCCGCGTCGCCACCCGTGGCAACTCATGAATCAAAAACTGCATCGTCACCACATCAAAAGACTGATCAGAAAAACCCGTTTCCTCCGCTTTTCCATGCTTCCAGCCCTGGATTTCCCCATGAGTATCTCTAATCTTCGCAACCGACAACATATAAGGCGACAAATCTAACCCCACCGTTCGGACAGGGACTGGCTGTCGATTTTGATAATAACGATGTAGCCAAAGGGTGGAAATTCCCACCGAACACCCCAAGTCCAAAATATCCCGAACTGGGTGGGGGCTGTAGGCTTCCAAAACCCGAAGAAAACTCGATCGCAATCGTTCTTGTGCCGCCTCCCAAGTCAACTCTTCCCCGGGCCATACCCGCAAGGCCATCGCGTAGGTGGCGGACTCCGCCTCGAAGGCTGCTTTCCAGCACAAATTCCCCTCGTCGTAGGCGTGGAAGGGGAGTTGATAATAATCGGGATAAACGACATGGGGATCGGCGATCGCATCCAGTAATTGGGGGGCGGCAGAGGCTTCCAGTTGGCGGTAATTTTCCCGCCAGGGGATGCCTTTTTTTTCGGCTGTTTTAATGAGTACCCGTCTCGCCTGCTGCTTCATGAGGGCGTAAATTGGCGGGGTTTGAATCAGAAGATTGACGACACGGGACGGCCAATCTTCCCCGGCCCAGTCGGGTTTAAGTTTATCGCTGATGGTCATAATTGGTTAAATTGCGATCGCCTGATTGGTATCGATTCAGGATGATCTTACAACAGATTCGGGTTCCTTTTCAGAATCCGCGAATTTCCGGCGGGGTGATAGCCGTGGATGGAACGGAAATCATTGTCATTCAAAATCCGATGATTGGCAGCGAAATTTGACGCGAAAGTTAGAGGATTTGGGGTCGGCGATCGCGTTCCAACCCGGAGGGCGATGCTATGATGGTAAGGCGCGATCGCCTTCTATCCCATTTTTTGCCGTCATTCCAGCCGGTCCGATCGGGAATCTGCTGCTTCATTAATGCCCCCATCAAATTCTGCAATTTTACGCCGTTTATTGTCTCTCCTAGGATTGGTCATGTTAGGCCTCGCGATCGCCGCGATCGTGCGAGAATTACAAGGTCAAGATTATCGCAAAATTTGGATCAATCTCCGGCAGGTCGATCCCCGTCGGCTGCTGGGTGCGATCGGCTTTACGGTGATGAGTTACGGGGCGATCGCCTGCTACGATATCCTCGCTTTTGCTTACATCAAACAACCCCTATCTCGTGCTAAAATTGCCTTTGCCAGCTTGATCGCCTATGCCGTCAGTCCCAGTATCGGTTTCGCCGCCTTCAGTGGCGGCGCGATCCGCTATCGCTTCTATTCGAGTTGGGGCATATCACCCCTGAAAATAGCCCAGGCGATCGTGTTTTCAAACCTTAGCCTTTGGGTGGGAATTTTCGCGATCGGCGGCTTGGTCTTTCTGATCGAACCCCTCATCCTCCCCTCCCAACTCGACCTGCCCTTCGACTCCCTCAAAAGTGGGGGAATTGCCTTTCTTTTATTGACGGGAATCTATTTGTTCATTTGTTGGCTGCACCCATCGCCGTTACAGGTGCGATCGCTCTCGTTTCGCTTTCCCTCCCTGAAACTCGCCCTCAGCCAAATTGTTGTTTTTGGGTTCGATTGGGGGTTGGCGGCCGCCGCACTTTATCTGCTATTACCCCTACAAGATAACCTATCATATCCGCAATTTTTCGGCATCTATATGCTGGCGATGGTTGCCGGTTTACTCAGTACCGTTCCGGGAGGATTAGGTGTCTTTGAAACCGTCTTCCTTGTCTCTCTGACTCCTATGGTCAAAACGACGATGCTGTTGAGCCTGCTGCTAGTTTTTCGGGGAATTTACTATTTTCTCCCCTTGCTGATCGCGGTCGTCCTCATGGGGGTGTATGAGTGGAAAAAGAGCCGTGCCGATCTCCATTGAAAAGTTTTTTATACAATTTGAAGGAGCGACTTCTGAGGTTATTAATTCCGGTAAGGGCTGACATTAGATAATATCCATCGAAGCGAACCAGAGGATTTAGGTTTAGGGCGAGGGTGAATAAAGTGGCAGTCATTAATAAATAACTGGCTTTATGCAGCCAACTACTGGGGTTTGACCAGTTCCAAAGTAATAATGCGATCGCGGCTAGAATCAATTGCACAAGAATACCCGCCGCGACCACTAAAACCCGTTGATAGCGTTAGGAGTCCGAAGGGAAGTAACAGGGAACCTCCAGCCTGGGTGAGAAGTTGTTGTCCGGTATAGAGAATTTCGGCTTTTTGGGAATAGCCAATAATGGCGGAACCGATCAGGAATAGGGTTAGCAAAAACGCCACGGGTTTTGTCCAGATCCACCGCAGCTTATCAATATGTTGGCTTAACCAGCGATCAGGGTTGAAGAGGGGAATACGAAAAAACAACAATTGCATGGGGTTGAATTTTCGTTTGGGTGGTTTCGGCGGGGTGGTTCCCTCCAACATGGCGGTGACGGTCAGTTTTTGTAGCAGATTTTTTATGTAATTGGGAGGAACTCCGAAGTTCACCGCGACTTCGGCGGCGGAGTGAGTTTGGAGGGCGTCGATAATCTGTTTGTCCTGGGGTTGAACTTGTATGAATTTGATATCTTCGGGGTTCCGAAGTATCCAGTATCCCTCGGGATGTTCGATCCATTGGACGCAATCTTTGAGTCGTATCGCAGTTCGGTTTTGGGGTCGGACATCGGGCTGTTCCGCCGCCGTCGAATTCGGGGGAGGGGGGAGATCTTCGGCGTCTTCCCACGCCAGGATTCGGAGGGCCGTCAGTTTTTGGACGAGGTTGACGATGAAATCTTCGGGCAGGTCGCCGAGTTGTTTTTGGCAGGCCCGTCGAACTTGGGAGGGTGTAAATTTACCGCTGAAGTAACGCAGCGCCGAGCTTTCTTCGGGACTGAATTCGTGCCGGATCGGGTACTGTTTGGATTGCAGGAAAACTGAACCGGCGTTTTTGGGTCGGATCAGTTTCCAGTAGGGGGTCAAGTCCGGTAGTAGTGGCAATTCACGAATCGCCCCTACCTTGTCAATCGCCCCTACTCCCTCATCGGGTGAAGTCGGCGGATCGTGTGATTTCATGGCTGTAGATAGATGCTATATTAATTGTATTAAAACCGAGGGATATTTGTCAATACATTGAGTCGATAAATTTTGGTCGTTTTATCCTCGTCGGGGCGATTTGCGAATCGCCCCCATATTGGAGAAGGGTTGGGGTGCGATCGCCATTGGTTGAGAGCGATTTGTGCTTCTTTATATTATACCGCCCATCGTGGCGATTCACGAAGCGATCGCCAAAAAACAAGCGATCGCCTTGTCAAACCCACCTCAATTATGATAATCTAAGTATTAATTAATAGTCGGCGAGGGAGATTACAGTATATGACATCAGTTATTTCAGAACATATTGAAATTACTCCGGGAGTCTGTGGGGGAAAACCTCGGATTACCGGACACCGGATTCGAGTCCAAGATGTGGCGATTTGGCACGAACAAATGGGAATGTCTCCAGATGAAATTGTGTCGCGACATCCGACTATTACTTTGGCAGATGTCTATGCAGCATTGGCTTATTACCACGATCATTTTCAAGAAATTAGACAGCACATTCAAGAAAGCGAAGCGTTTGTGCAGGAGTTGAAAGCGAAAATCCCTTCAAAAGTTCAGCAAAAATTAAAAGGGAGGAATTTTGGCGAAAATTAGATTTCATTTGGATGAACAAGTTGAACGCTCTATTGGAGAAGGTCGGGATTGTTGCCACTAAATCCGGTATCAATAATTCCCACTAAAGGCTGGTTTTCCGCTGCAAATTCAAACCGGACTGGGGATTCAATCAATGTCGGTGGTTCGGGTTGGGTTAACAGTTGATTTTCCAGCCGTTCGATTAACTGTAATGTGTTGGTACTGATGGCAAAGTTGGGATTGGTTTCGGCTTGGGTTGTTAAGCGATTAGTTAATTGTTCTAATTGTTGAATCAGGTTGCTATTGACGGGAGTTTCGTAAAGGTTCTGATTCTGTAAGTTGTAGGTGAGCTTTTCGAGACGATAAACGAGATCCAGGTTCGGATTTTCCGTCGTTACCTCATCTTGAATATTCGCTTCAATGTCTTCGATTTCCTCGGAATTGGCTTCACTTTCCTCACCCTCGGAAGTGTCCTCAGTTGAGATCGCTTCGGGTTCAGAACTTTCGGAAGTGTCCTCAGTCGCGATAACTTCAGTTTCGGAAGTCTCCTCAACTGCGATCGCTTCAGGTTCAGAACTTTCGGAAGTCTCGGAAGTGGCGATAACTTCAGTTTCGGAGGTTTCGGAATTGTCCTCAGTTGCGATCGCTTCTGTTTCTCCACTCTCGGAAGTTTCCTCAACTGCGATCGCTTCAGTTTCCTCAGTCTCGGAAGTTTCCTCAACGGCGATAACTTCCGGTTCCTCAGTCTCGGAAGTCTCGGAAGTTTCCTCCTCATCCCCATCAGCCAGTTCCGCAGCGATTCCCTCTTCTTCTGATGAGTCTTCTGTCTCTACTTCGTCGGGTTCCGTTTCTATCTGTTCGTCGGGAAAGTCGTTATCAACGATAATCGGTTCGGGGGTGTGTCATCCCCCCCATCTATCAAACCCATCGGAGTCAGGATAGGTTCTAAGATGAAGGTTTCTTGAGTGGGTCCGCTTGAGGGAGAGGACTGGAACCCAGAAGGAGCATGACTTTTCCGTTTTTTAGACCCGAGTAATTTGGCAAATATTTTCATAACAAATATAGACCCTGATATGGGAAGGAAGACGAGTTCACCTAAACCCAGTATTCTGACTCAGAGGAACCCAATAACAAAATCTCACGTAAAACTCCTGGGAGGGTTGGAAGCTCCGTGATTGATCGCGGAGAGGAAAACCGACTCAAGCGG
>JBNGCR010000179.1:0-11549 GCA_050045915.1 Limnospira sp. | reverse complement strand
AATCTCCCTCATAAGATAGACCCCGAACGGAAATAATTTAATTTTTTCTACCAATCGTCAGACGAAAGTGCGATCGCACCTCCTCTACCCTAAAAACAAAAGCATCTTTAATCGGTAGTATCAGAGACTCATACAATCATGATCGATCGCACCATCAATCTCATCCGCCAAAACGCCCGCCCCATCTCCGAAACCGCCGCCAACGACGACGCCTTGATGGACTTTATCGGCGACGCCAACATCGTTTTGATGGGCGAGGCATCCCACGGAACCCACGATTTCTACTACGAACGCGCCCAAATTTCCCGGCGTCTCGTGGCCGAAAAAGGCTTTTCCGCGATCGCCGTAGAAGCCGACTGGCCCGACGCCTACCGCATCAACCGTTTCGTCCGGGGAATGGGGGAGGATCTCACCCCCCGAGAATCCGTCGGCGACTTCCGCCGCTTTCCAACTTGGATGTGGCGAAATACCGATGTCCTGAACTTTATCGACGGGTTGCGCCAATATAATGATAATTTACCCGAAAATAGTCGCAAAGTCGGATTTTACGGCCTAGATCTTTACAGCCTTTACACCTCCATCGCCGCCGTCCTCCAATACCTCGATCGCGTCGATCCCGAAGCCGCACAAAGAGCCCGAGATCGGTACAATTGTTTCGGGCAGTTCGGCGAAGAACCCCAGGAATACGGTTTCGCCACCGCCTTCGGATTGACCAAATCTTGCGAAAATGAAGTGGTGAATCAACTGTTAGAATTGCAGCGTCAGGCGGCGGACTACGCCCAACGAGATGGCAGCATCCCGGAAGACGAATTTTTCTACGCCGAATGGAACGCCCAAGTCATCAAAGACGCCGAAGAATATTATCGGGCGATGTTTCGTGGGCAGGTTTCCTCCTGGAATTTGCGCGATCGCCACATGGGGGAAACCCTCGATCGCCTGATCGAACACGGAGCTCGGGAAGGCGAACCGATGAAAGTCATCGTCTGGGCCCACAATTCCCACCTCGGCGACGCCCGGGCCACCCAAATGGGCGATCGCGGCGAACTCAACCTCGGACAACTCGCCCGGGAACGTTACGGAAATGAGGTCGTTTCCGTCGGCTTCACCACCCACACCGGAACCGTCGCCGCCGCCTCCGACTGGGATGCCCCGGTGCAACTGAAGCGGGTTCGCCCCTCGATGGGGAACAGCTACGAAAACCTATTTCACCGCACCCAAATGGAGCGATTTTGGCTGTCATTACGGGAGGAAGAAATCGCGCGATCGCTCGAATCCCCCCGCCTGGAACGGGCGATCGGCGTCATTTACCGCCCCGAAACCGAACGAGCCAGCCATTACTTTTACGCCAGTTTATCCCGCCAGTTTGATGCGATCATCCATGTTGATAATTCCCGCGCCGTCGAACCCCTCGATCGCATCCAACCCGAACCGGAAGATCTGCCCGAAACTTACCCCCACGCCATCTGAGGAAAAATGCCGATGAACCTGAAGGGATTTTTGCTGATCGTATCGATTCTCGTCGCCGCCACCGTCGCAGTTTTGGTCTTCTACGGACCCTATCGCTGGCAGGCCGAAACGCAGAAATTGCGGGCAAAATTGCGGGCGGGGCGATCGCCAACTGATATCGAAATCTACAATTTGGAGGCGATCGCAACCCTGCCCGACCCGGTGCGACGGTACTTTCAAACAGTCCTAAAAGACGGTCAACCCATCATTACGGGGGTCGATATCGATCACGTCGGCACGTTCAATTTCAGCGAAACTGGCGAACAGTGGCGGCCCTTCAGATCGACTCAGCGGGTCGTCCCCCGGCGTCCGGGTTTCCTGTGGGATGCCCGCATTTCGATGGCGCCGGGATTGACCGTTTTCGTCCGCGATGCCTACGTCGCCGGTCGGGGGATTTTGACGGCGAAATTTTTCGGTTTTTTGACAGTGATGGAACAGCCCGAAACGCCGGAATTAGACCAGGGGGAACTGATGCGATTTTTGGCAGAATCCGCCTGGTATCCGACGGCACTTTTACCCAGTCAGGGCGTGCATTGGGAGGCGATCGACGATACCACCGCCGCGGCAGAATTGACGGAGGGCGAGACGACGGTGCGGCTGATTTTTGAGTTCGGCGCGGACGGTGCGATCGCTTCCGTGCGTTCCGAGGGGCGCTTTCGGGAGGTCGATGGCGAGTTGGTTGCGACTCCTTGGGTCGGACGTTTTTGGGATTACGAATTGCGGGACGGAATGATGATTCCGCAACGCGGTGAGGTGGCTTGGCTGCTGTCGGAGGGGCCGAAATCTTACTGGCGGGGGCAGATTCGGCGGATCGAATATGAGTATTGATAAACTGACTTTAATATGAGTTAAATTTAGATATTTTCAGTTTCTTTAATTTTCAATATTTCCAAGTCTCGTTGTCAGATAATCTTCTAAATCTAAAGGACAGGGTAGGCGAGGAGCCAACCATTCAACGAGATTGTTAAGATTGATCTGCGAACGGATTTTCAGCTTTATCTTTTCAGCTTTTGCATCTTGCTCAAGTCTGTTTATAAATGCTATCAAACACCAGAGTTCTTGTTTTCCCCGCAGCCAAACTTTTGTCGGCAAAGCTTCCAGTTCTTTGGTAGCCGAGTCAATGGCTGTATGATCCGGTTGGATGTTGACATTGCAGACTCTCGCCAGGTGGGTCAATATATCCGGTTCCCAATTTAGAATAATTTGATAATTTTGATTGACAGTTATTATCGAAAACTTTATATTGTTACTGTTTGGTTTTTGCCCCGATCGCCGAGTCGCCAAAATCCAAGCCATCCACGGTAAGAATATGAGGCGATATTGTTCCTGAAATTCTCGAAACTTTTCACAAGCGATCGCGATCGCACGATTGGATGAATCCAAACCCCAACAGTCCGTCAAAATAGCCGCAATTGCCGTTTCTGAAACGAGATAATTCTCGATGGAGTAGTGTGGGGTGACGAATAAGCCTCGCTGGGTTGTGATTCCCCGAGTTTCTCCGATGAGATCGTCATGATCTTTATCAACAAAAAACATGAGTCTGGGATTGTCTGGAAATCGTTGTTCTAGATAATCATAGGCATTCAAAACTTCTTTTTTATTTCCCAATATAATCGTTTGGACAGATAAAGCTTTCGCCTCGGCGACTCGTTGAACGTTGACTCTGATGAAAGAAGGATCGTCCCGACCTTCGAGAAAAATGTAGATCTCCCTACCATCCGGTCTGAAGCTCATGAGAACTGTATTTAATTTTGCTTGGGATGTTTTGGGTGCGGCTTTCAAAGCATCCAAGAACGATGACATTTTCAACTCTCCCGGATAAACTCACTGATAGAATGTGCATATTCCGCCAGTGAATTTTCAAACACGAAAGGTGAATGGGTCACTGCGATTAAACCGGAACACTTTCCCGTATCTTTCAAGTCTTGCAGAAACCGGCGTTGCCAGGGCACAGATATCGACAATTCCGGTTCATCAATCACGACAAAATATCGTTCATAGTCACTCAAAAAAATGTGAGAAAATAATGAGATGATTTGTTTTTCTCCCGAGGACAATCCTGGCAACGGAACTTCAGAAACTTCATTTTTTTCTCTATTTTTTCTGGTGACTATAAGTTTGAATTCAGTCGGATTAAATTCCAGTTCTTTATTGCTGAGATACTGGTTGACCAAATTGACTAACTTTCGGATCGAACTTTCCTTTTCCTGTTGACGCTTGTGAATTTCAACCAAACGAGTTAAAAAATAAGCGGGTACACGTTGGTCTTCAGATAGGTTTTCATGAGATTTAACATCTTCAAGTAAATTTCTCAGTTTATAGCGGTCGTCTTCCGAAAGGATATTTCCAATTCGAGGTAGCATCAAATCTATAGTTTGAGAAAATTCCTCAGTAGCCAGTTGAGAAGCATCAACATTTTTGTAGTTGTTGCGTATAATATCACCCAAATAAGATCCTGTAAGTCGATTGAGTTCATTGCGGAAATTTTGGTCTAAGTCTGACAAAGTTGAGTCAAATGATCGAATTACATCTTCCATCCCAAATTCGACAAGTTCAATGTATGCAGCCTGATGCTTCTTACGATAACGGCTCCTTTTAGAGAAAGATAAGAAATCATCAAAGTCTCGATCAGGGAAAACATCTCTCAGTTCTTTTTCAATTCTACGATAGGTTGGCAAAAATAAAATTTGTTCTCGGTCACTGGATTGTACCGTTTCAGCAAGACTCTCTGCAACTTTTGTTGTTTCATTCTCCTCCAAAGAACTAAATCTCGGATTGAGTTCAGCCAAATCTCGTAAAGCTGCAAAGTGTATTTGAGGGAAGTTGCTTTTAATTGCTCTCAAATCTTCAGTCCCTTGCGATGATGACCAATATTCTGAAGAATTTTCAGCCAGGTCATCCAGAAGAGTGTTGAAGTCGTTTTCGGTTAGCTTGCGGTTAAAATAATCGAGAATAACAATTTTTTTACGCCCAATATCTCTCTGGGAACTCGGTAGACTGGCTCTTTTGAGCGGATATTCATCGTCACCAATCGTAATGATACAGGACTCGAAAGGAAGCTCTTTCAGACGCTCCCACTGAGCGGTTAACGTATAATATATCAAGTTGATCAGTGTACTTTTGCCCGATCCGTTTTCACCGACCAGGATCAAAGTATTATCTTGAATGGGTACATCCAAATCGTAGGCATCAAAGAGACGCTTTACTTGGACTCGCTTGAGATCGATAGACATTTTGTTTTCCTGGGGTGTTGGTGAACAACTCAAACTCAACCGTTATCCCAAAATCATTATATCATCAGATCATACTTTCGGCTCGACCGAGGAACACAACGAGAAAATATATTGTCAACGATCGCACCCAATAAATTCATCAATCACATGGGCGGTTATTTCCGGTTTTTCTAAGTGGGGTGCGTGACCACAATTGGCGATCCATTCCAACCGCGAACCCGCAATATCCCGTTTAAACGCGATCGCATCTTCAGTCCCCAACGTCTCATCCCTATCGCCCCATAAAATTAAGGTCGGTTTGTCGATTTGGGAAATGCGATCGCGCAAATTAAAATAACCGCCGCTGCGGGTAAACGAGGCGATCGCTTCTTTCCATCCCGGCATATCCATGGGAATGCAGAGGCATTGCAACGCCTCGATATCGCGATAATTGATACCAAAAAATTGGCCGAAATTTAACCCCGTCAGTTTCCGCTGTCGCCACAACTCCACCGCCATATCATCGAGTGGAAAAAACAACCATTTCCCCAATTCAAACCCGCCGTTATAACCCACGCTGTCGATTAATATCAACTTCCGCACCGCTTCGGGATGGGCGAGGGTAAAGTCGATCGCCGCCGCCCCTCCCATCGACGCGCCCACCAAAATCATCGGTTTTTTAATTAACGTTTTCCAACAATGATAGAGGTGGGTTTTTAATGCCTGCGGAGAGTAGGATAAATTGGGGATGCGATCACTGAATCCGAATCCGATCAAATCCAATAGCCAAATATCGGATAATTTTAAATGGGGGACGAGGCGGTAAAATTCCAATAGAGAACTGTCGAAACCGTGTAAGAAAACGGTGGGAACCGCACCGCGAACGCGGCGGACATAAGCTGTTTGAATGGGGCAGGGCGATAAAGGTGTGGCGATGGGGATGCGCCGAATCTCTCGAGCGATCGCCACCATTTCGGGTTCCCGGAGTTGGCGGATCGAAGAGGGAAGGAACGGAGGAAAACTGATTTTATCAATTGTCATATAAAAGCGATTATTTTTATAAAGTCTACTCCCAATCATCTTTAGATGATTTGTGCTATAAGAAAAGGGAATTGATTCCCAAGCGGTGCGAAAATTAAACCGGATTGAATATCAATTATGGCTTCCCCCTTATTAAGGCGGCGGGGGGATTAACTCTATTTCAAAAACCGCCCGATCCGCCGCCAATTTCCGATAACGTCGCCTCCATCAGTGGCTGCGTTTGCCCCGAAACGGTGAATACTAGCGCTTCCCGATATACCCGCCCCGCCGGACGATCGCTCAAATTTGCCGCCCCCGCCGATACCGTTACCGCCGCGTGGGCGCACCGCACCGCCAAAGCGATCGCCCGCGCCCGCAATTTCACCTTTTCGGAAAAGCCGTATTTTTCATCTCCAATGATTGCGTCTAAAATTGCCGCTCGACAGTTTCTCAATTCTTCGCCCAGAGACTCCGCCGCCTCCCGAATAAACGGAAATCCCCGCTTTTCAAAGGCCGTTTCCACGATATCCAGCCCCGCCCGGGCGCACCCGATCGCGAAAAAACTCGCCTGCAATACCTTTTTTTGATCATTCTCTTCGATCCACCCCACGGGTTGCACCGACACCACGCGATCGCCCGATAAAAACCAATCCTTCAGCGTCACCGCCACCGTATTTGTAGACGTCATCGCGCACAGGGACATCGGGGCACCGATCGCGATCGCGCCCCCTTTATCTTCAACCTCGCGCAGCGGAACCACCCCGAACACCGCCCCCCCGTCCGGCAACGTCGCCGCCACGATAAACACTTCAAAAATCCCCCATCCCGTCACCCAGGGAACCGTCCCGTCGAGCCGGTAGCCGCCCTCCACCGGAACCGCCCGCACCATCGGCTTTCCCGGGCGCCGAAGTTGGGAAAAACCGATCCCCACACCGATTTTTCCGTAGCGCATGGCGGGCAAATATTGCCGTTGCAGGGTACAATTGGAGCTCGCGGAGAGCATCCCCGCCGCGCTTTGATGTTGGGTTTGCAAAAAAGCCAGCGCCCCCGAATGGCGGGCGATGCATTCCTGATATTCCGCAAAAATTTCCGCCGTCACCTCCGGCCCGCCCAACTTCCGGGGGACTCGCAGCGTCAGCACCCCCAATTCTCCCAACCCCTGCCAAGCTTGACGCAACGCCTCCCGATCGCGATCGATGTCCTGGGCGAGGGGGGCGACGGACGTTTGTAGGTAAGTTTCGGTGTTCTCCAGCAAGTCTGACACGGCCAATTTTAGGGTTGACGACACCTTATTATTGTGACATCCTCTCCCGGTCAACCCCGGAAAACGGAATAAGTGACCGATGCGGTATAACTGATAAGGAGTTAACCGATCGCCCCACTTCTCCTTTATGCTGGAAAGAGCAATATCATTCGGGGTGTCTCAGCTTGACAGTTGGCCCCATTCCCCCAGTCGCGATACAGCTTGAAACGATGTCCAACCCATCCGACCCCCCCTCTTTACCATCGGCCTCATCCATCCAGCGAGTCGCGATCGCACTGCGTCGGGCCGGGTGGATCTGCTTTTGGGTGCAACTCGTCCTGGCGGTGATTTCCGGCATCATCCTCTTCTTTGCCGCCATCGCCAGCCAAGCGTCGCGTACCCCCGTGGCGACTTCCGGCAGCGGGGGCGGGTTGTTCTTTGCGGTGCTTGGCTTGCTGGTGTTGGGGTTCAGCACCTATCGCGCCTACGGCTACACCCGCCTGTCTCAAAAACTGCGATCGCCAGGACCCATGCGCCCCTCCCGAGCTGATACGATCAAGCAAATTCGCATCACCTTAATTAGCAATTTGGTGGGGATGACTCTTACCCTGATTGCGGCGGAGGCGATCGGTGGCATCTTGCTGGCCAAAGCCGTTTCCCAGCCTTCCTCCCAGGCGGTTTTCGGGGCTGGGGCGTTGCGGGAGTTCATCCAACCCATCGACCTGTTCGTGGTTCTCGCGAGCAATCATACCATCGTCGCCCACTTTGCCGGACTGGTCGCCTCGATTTGGCTGATCGACCAAATTTATAAGCAGTAGGGGCGAATGGCATTCGCCCCCACAATTCATTAAACTTCTTCCATGTCGATATAGAGAATTTCTCCGGCTTCGATGTTCTCTGAGATGTGGGTGACGCGATATTGCGTGCCTTTGGGGACGAGAACTTCGCTTTCGGTGTACAGGGCGGAAAATTCTCGGATGGAGATGCCGGAGCGATTATTTTTGATTCGCATCATGACCGGGTGGCGGGACGATGCGTAATCTTCAGCGACGAATTCATCGGAGGTGAAGCTGGTCATGGAGTCGATCGCATAACCGCCATTTTCTTGTAGGTTTTTCAGGAAAGCTTGCAGTTTTTCGAGCTTGCAGAAGGGGATGCCCCGGTAAAGCATTCCCCGATAATGGGGCATTCTTTTAATAAAATTATTGACGACTTCGACATCGCGATCGCTGCCGCCTTCCCGCTCGATCTTTTTGATTTTAATAAAACCGGACATGGTAAATTTGCTGATCGTATTCAGGGCGACTTCCGCTTCGGATTCCGTCATCCCCGTCAGGGTTTCAACTTTATTTAAAAGGTCGCGATCGATTGCAGTCAGGACGTGGCTCATTGTATTTTCCTCCTCATTCGTGCGGGCGAAATCTACGGGTTTGCGAATTTTTTGACAAAAAATCTCTCTGTCTTACCGTTTGGGGGCAAGTGCATGGGTTCAAAAGCTGGAAAATGTGATTCGAGAGCCGTTCAGTCTATTTGAAAATTTGAGAAATCAAAAATTGATAATTGATGTTTTAAACAGTTCTAAAGTGGGAAATTAATGTGCGGACTTTGTGATGATTCGATGACAAATTTGGGGGGTCATTGAATCCCGATCCTAAGAAATCCGTTGACCCCGGGGAACATCCCCGCCCGGTCTGATGAAACTTCGCTGCGATCGGAAGTGGGAAGGAACGGTGATGGCGTGGTGGTGGCGCGTCATCAGAGTTGGGGTTTGTGTTTGAGTATACATTTTGGAACTCTCCCGGAACTCATTGATGGAATGTAGACTGATTGCTTCGCTCTCTGTTTTTAATATACACCCAATTCTGTAGTGGATGTTACCAAACCAGTTTTTTTTACAAAATGTTACATTGCGGCGCGATCGCCCTTCCAGACGATCGAATTGACCGCAAAAAATGAATAAAAATCGCCAATTTGTCAAGCTATGCCCTGTAAATTTTCGTTGCGGATTTGACGGTATCCGCGATCGCTTTTTTGAAGCCGACCCTCGGAAACAACGGAGTGTTGAAGAGGAACTCAACGATGGTTTGATTTAAACTTTTACGGTTGAGAAACCGAAAACTCGGCAAAATCAACGTAAACGTCTTCCGGAGTCGCCCAGGACAAATCCCCGCCCCCGAAAAAGGTCGAGAAAAAGATCCCCTCAATTTTCAACTCGTCGGTGGTGCGAAACATCACGTCGTCGCGATCGATGACCGGGTTTCCGTCCACCCAAAGGCGAATCCGCCCATTTTCCAGGCCCGGTTCGTTCAAAACCACTTCCTGCTCGATGTGATACCAGCGCCCCGGCACGAACCGCCAGGCGCCGCGATCGACGGACGTGCCGTATTTTTCGCTCGTGGGCAGGTAGGCGTAAACCTCCCCATCTCCGTCCCGGCGCCACATCAACCGGGTCGAAAATCCGTTCGTCCCGTCCGGGATCTCGCCCCCGCTGATTTCGCTGCCGCCGAACAACCCCGGCAACTTCCCACCCTTGACAAAATCGAAATTCTCGGAAAATCGCAGGTGATAGCTCAACCGCAGGGCGTCCGCCGGCGACATCCCCAGATCCGCCAAAAACTGGGCGCCGCCGATGGGAACCCCTTCTTTTCGGGACACGCTGGGAGTCGCGGAATTTTTCGGGTAGACCACTCTCAGGACGCGATCGAATCGGTCGGTGGGGTCGTCGATGACCTCCAGATTCTCCAACCCCCACGATCGCGAACGTCTGACCTCCCAATTGTCCCGCCAGTTCGAGTCCGCAAACCCGCCGGACCACAACGGAGGCGCCTCATTTTGAGCAATTTCGATCGCCTCCTCCGCCCGGGACACCGAAGAATCTACGGGTTCGCTACAACCCCAGGCCAACCCCAACAAAGTCGAACCCAAAATCAGCCGACTCAAAGCGATCGCCCGTCGAGTTGCATTGCATTTCATGTATTCTCCTCTCTTTCTTGACACTCCCCGCCCTAAAGGGACGGGGATTCTTGGTTCACAGACCGACCTTGACCGGGCAGGACCGATCCAACCCGACCCCCACTTCAATCTCCCCAAGCTGATCCGTTCCCGTGTGCCCCACGGTACGCAATCCCAGTTGCAGGATATTCCTTGCCGCCTTCACGTCCCGGTCTTCCACATACCCGCAGTCAGGGCGAGGCTTGAAACCCCAATTTTCGGTCAAAAGCGGGGGAGCAGGAAGCCAGAAAATGAATTGATAATCGACAATTATCAATTATCAATTATCAATTGCTCCCCACCCCCACTGGTTCCGGTTTTAACAGATCGGTGAGCATTTGAGCCGGAGGTTCCCCGTGGGGCCAAGCGAAGGCGTGGCGGAACGCAGCCCGCTGGCAGGCTTGCAGTTGTCGGAAGTCGATCACGTCCTGGGTGAGCAGGTTTTCGTACTCGAAGGGCAACCGGACGTTGTGGAGTCCGGCGTTGTCGGTGCAGATGGCGATATCCACCCCGGCTTCAAAACAGCGCTCGAACACCGCTTTGAGTTGGTGGATGCTCTCCAGGGTCCCCGTTTTCAGATAGGTGGTGGGACACACTTCCAAACATTGGTTGTTGCGGGCGAGTTCTTTGAGATATTCGGGATGTTTGAGGGGGATCTGGATGCCGTGGCCGACCCGCATCAGGTACGGGAGCAGTTCGGGATAGCATCCCTCCGGGGTTTCGTACAGGTGTCCGGTGGTGTTCAGACCCCGCGATCGCGCGTATTCGTACAATTTCACAAATTCGTCCAGGCGATCGCGGTAGTGGGCATCTCCCCCGGCTAGATCCACCGCGCACACCCACTCCGGCATCTGGGCCGCCAGATCCACGATCGCCCGGTTCACCTCGTAGGGGAGGCGCGAGTGCATACACAAAATTTGGCTGGTGACGATGGGCGTTTCCCCCGTCTGGCTGGCCCTGCCAACAATTTGGACGATATCCGCCATGCAGTCAATGCGATCGGACTGGCTCAAGTGTTCCGGGGTTCGCAGGTACGGGGTGTAACGCAACTCCAGATAGGCTAAATTTTCAAACGTGTAGGCCCCCCGCATCAGCCGGTAGATGAAATAGGGCAGCGTCTGTTCCGTCTGCACGTGCTCCACCATCGTGTGCAGTTCCAGGTACTCATCCAGGGTGTTGCGGGGCTTGGTGTAAAACTCCTCGAATTGGCAATACTCCGGGAATTGTCCGGCTAAATTGCGATCGTGGCGTTGGAAGTATCGCCACAGGATGCGGGGGACGACGGAACCTCCCAGGTGGCGGTGTAGCTCGGCGTGTAAAGGCATAGGAATATTCTCTTGAACGCTAATAAATAGTTGGGCGGTGTCGGCGGAAACCGACCGGAAACACAATTCAGATCGCGATTCGATCTGGGATGCTGAATTGTTTAAAATTGTAACAAAACTTAACGCTTTCTGGGGTTGACATTGTTGGGGTTTGCGGTATGGGGGAGTCGGGGAGCAAGGGGAGTGGAGGGAGCGGAGGGAGCAGGGGGAGCAGGGGGAGCAGGGGGAGCGGTGGGAGCGGTGGGTGAGACA
>JBNGCR010000178.1:0-11582 GCA_050045915.1 Limnospira sp. | reverse complement strand
CCCTGCTCCCACCGCTCCCCCTGCTCCCCCTGCTCCCTCCGCTTCCTCCGCTCCCTCCGCTCCCTCCGCCCCCTCCGCTCCCCACACCCCACAGTCACCCTCCCGACTTAACTGGAGGCGGGGACACCCACTTTTCCGACCACCTCGCCCCGCAGCATCCGCCCGGCGGCTTCGAGCAGTTGCTCTTCCAGGTAAGGTTTGGTAAAGTAGCCCCTCGCGCCGAGCTGATAAGCCATCTGGCGGTGTCTGTCCGCGCCCCGGGACGTGAGCATGGCGATGGGGAGCTCTTGGAGGGCGGGATCTTTCTGCATCCGGGAGAGCAGTTCCAGTCCGTCCATGCGGGGCATTTCGATATCGCAGAAGACGATATCGCAGGGGAGGCCGGATTTGAGTTTTTCCCAGGCTTCCTTGCCGTCCCGGGCTTCTTCGACCCGGTAGCCCGATTTTTCAAAGGTCATCGACAGCAGCGATCGCACAGTGATCGAGTCATCAACGATGAGAACGGTCGGTTCGTTCTTGTGGGCGATCGGTTCAGTCGCCTCGACCGCCCCACTATCATCCCATTTCAGGGTGTGGGCGTCGGGGCGGATCTTATCGGTAGCCAGGTCGATCAACTCTAACACGTCGGCGATCGCCACAATTTGACCGTCCCCGAGCACCGTCGCCCCCGCCACACCGACGGGTTTGGGCACCGGGCCTTCGAGCTGCTTGATCACGATTTCCTGTTCCACCAACACCTGATCCACCTGCACAGCCAGGTAATTCCCCGCCGCCCGCAGGACGATCACCGAAATCATGTCCTCCTCAACATTCGCGCCGTAGACCCCGCCGCGGCCCAGATGGCGCTTGTAGGTGAGCAGTTCCCGCAGGTGTCGGAAGGGGAGAACGGACCCCCGCCACTCCAAGGTCAGCTTACCGTCCGGCCCGGTCTGAATTTGCTCCCGGGGCACGTCGATCATATCCTCCACCCCGTCCATCGGGAAGGCGATGCGGGCGCGATCGCTGATGCAGCACAGCGCCCGGGAAATGCTCATGTTGAGGGGCAGGCGGATGGTGAAGGTCGTCCCCTCTCCCAAGGTCGAGTCGGTGGTGATCGTGCCGCGGATTTCAGCCAAATTAGTGCGGACCACATCCATCCCCACCCCGCGCCCGGAGATCGCGTCAGCATTGTCCTGGGTGGTGAAGCCCGGGCGGAATAGGAGGTCGTAGATCTCATGTTTGGGCAGATCTTTAGCCTGTTGGGGGGAGATCAACTGGCGCTGGATCGCCTTTTGCTTGACCCGATCCACGTCAATTCCCCCGCCGTCATCGGACACCGAGAGTACCGTTTGGTTGCCCTGGTGGAAAACCTTGATGGCGATCTTGCCCGTCGCGGGCTTTCCGGCCTTCTGGCGGACTTCGGGCGGTTCAATCCCGTGGGCGATCGCATTGTTGACCAGGTGGGTGAGGGGGTCGCGCAGTTTCCCGAGCAGCATCTTGTCGATTAGGGTATCCCGCCCTTCCACGACCAACTCGGCCGGCTTGCCGCATTTGATGGACAGGTCGCGCACCGGCCGCTTCAGGCGGTCCGCCTCCTGGGCGAACTGCTCCATACGGGCCTTGTTGAGTCCCTCCTGTAACTGGTTGGTGACTTGGCGGAGCTGGCGGCCCACCTGGTCGGCTTCCTCCACCAAAAACTCGATGTCCGCGGCCGACTCCCGCACCCGCACCACTAATTCAATAATTTCCTGGGAGAGGGTGTGGAAGGGGGTGAAGCGGTCGAGTTCGGTAGATTCAAACCCGGCCGTTTCCCCCCCGTCGTGGTCTTCGAGGGGGTGGGGCGACGACAGCATGGGTTTTTGGCGGTTGGAGAGCAGCGAAATTTCCAGCAGCGATCGCTCGTAGAAATCCTGCATCCGCTGGCCCACGTCACTCAGCAGCGACACTTGGTCGAGTAGGTTGTCCAAAAACTGGCGCATCCGCTCCTGATCCTGCTCCAAGCTGTTGCGGTTGACCACCAGTTCCCCAATCAGGTTGCTCAAATTGTCGAGTTGCTTGACCGGGACTTTGGCGATGGGTTCAAATTTGGGCGCCTGGGGCTTCGCGGGCTGTCGAGGGGTTCCGTGGCGGGTACTCGGCTGTTCGATGAGTTTAGCCAAGTCTTCAAATTCTTCATCTTCCGCCGTCGCCCGGATATCCGCATCGCCGTCCGGGGTCGCCGGAGCCGCTTCGGGTTCGTTGAGGAGGCGATCGAGGTCGGAGAGCATCTCATCCCCATCTCCTGACTCTTCGGGTTGATTCAACAGGTCATCAAGGGCTGCAAAATCGTCATCGGCCTCGCTGTCCGCCGCTGGTTGCTTCTGCGGCTCGGCGGGGGCCGCTTTCGGGCGGTCGGCCTGCTGGTATGCAGGCTGCGGAGCGGCTTCCGGAGTCGTTTCCACCTCCGATGACCCGAACAGTTCGCTGAACAAGTCGTCCTCAGCTTCCCCGTCCGTCGCCGTTCCCGAAACGTCTCCGGGGCGACCGGCTGATTCTCCGGTGGGGCGGCGCTCCTGCCAGGGTTCCTGGAAGGGGTCTTTCACTTCCTCGCCCGCGACCAACTCTTCAAACCAATCCCCGTCATCGGTGTCCGGAGGTGGTGACGGGGCGACGGTCGGAGCCGACGGGGCGGCGTCAACTGCTGTTTCGGTTTCGTCGAAGAGGGCTGAAAAGCTCAGATCGTCTTCATCTTCCGACTCAGAGGAGCCGAACCCGTTCCCGTCCGATGTCGGAGTTGCCCCTTCCTCGGACTCCCCGTTGTCGAGATCGAGCAGTTGTTGGATGAAGTCGTCGGCATCGTTGCGCCGCGCTGACCGGGATTTCGGGCGAGGTTTGGCGGTCGTCTGATGCGGTTCCGCCGCCGCCTCGATGCCGTCGAACAGCAGGTTCGCGAAATCTGCGTCCCGGCCGGTTGCCCTCATTTCGGAGGTTCCGCCTGACGATCTGGGCTGATCCGAATCGGGGGAATTCTCGTCGAAGAAAATATTGAAATCGTCGGCACTCGGGTCGCGATCGGCGGTTTGTCCCCTTTCTAGGGGGGTTTCTTCTTCCCAACCCCGTTCAATCTCATTGCCGTTCCCCTCCACCCCTTCAAACAGGGCTGCTAGACTCTTCAATTCCTCTGGTTGCATGGCTGGGCCGCGGGGGGAGTGGCGATCGTCTTTCGAGATTTGCGGGATGCCATCCTCCGCCGGCAAGTCGAGCAGCGTCCCCGAGCCGGACGGCTGGTCGGATTGGGGGGAGGCATCCAGGGGGGAATCGTCGAGGGTCAGGGGCGGGGTGTCGGGGGTGGCATCGACCCCGAGTTCGGCCAGGAGTTCTTCGTTGAGGGTGGGGTCGTCTTCTGCGTCGTCTTCTAGGTCCTGGGGCAAGAGGTCTTCTAAGGATGAACTGACGACAATTTCATCTTCGCGGTTGCTGAGGATCAAATCTTGGGCTTGTTTGATTTGGGGAATGACCACGGGAGCCAGGGTGCGGTAGCTGTTGTCCGGGTTGGCGATCGCCTGTTCGACGTTTTCCAGGAAGTTGACCCAGTGAGGCTTATCGAAGGTTTCGCCCGCCCGCCCTAACCCCCGGCAAAGTTCGAGGAGTCGGTTGCGTCCGGCCGGGGTGGGTTGCTGTTTGAAAAGTTGCAACATCTCCCGCAGGCGATCGGGGACATCGCTGCGGAAGAACAGTTCTTCGGCGCTATCGATCGCCTCGGAGGGTTTCTCCCGGGGCGGGGCGGGCGGGGCGGGCGCGGGTGCCGGCGGTGGCGGCTCGGCGGCCTTGGGTGCCGAAGCCAAAACCACCCCCTTTTCGCCGCAGATGCTGTTGAGGTGGTAGTTGAGGCCGTCGAAGACGGGTTCGACTTCCTGCAACAGGCTTTGGGATGTCTCTTCGGTTAGTCCGTAGGGACCTGAGAGGTTGTCGATGAGGGCTTGCAGGGTGTCAAAAATTTGCAGGAACAGGGATTCAAGTTGCTGGTCAATTTGCAGCGGCCCCCGTTCGGTGATTTTTTCGAGGGCTTTGAAACTATCTTCGAGGCGGTGGGCGGTTTTTTGAATGCTGTGGAGGCCGAGCATCGCCGCCCCTCCCTTGACTGAGTGGGCGGCGCGGTAGACCTCGTAGAGGAGTTCGGAGTCTTCAATGGTTGATTGCAGGTTGAGCAAGCCCTGCTCGATGGTATTGAGGTGGTCTTTCGCCTCCTCAATGAAGTACCCCATGATGCGTTCTTGTTGTTCCGGTTGCATGGCTCGTTAGGATTCGCTAACAATTAACAATTAACAATTAATAATTAACAATTAATAATTATTAATTGTTAATGATTCGGTTTACTGACGTTCGGAGGGATCGACCCGGAATCGTTCCACGGAGGTCAACAGGTCTCGGGCGACGCCCACCAGGTTACTGAGGGCGCTGGCGACCCGGTGCGCTTCTTGGGACGTTTCCTGGGCGCTGTGTTCGACGGCTTGCATCACCTGGGCGACGGCGCGGGCGGTTTCGTTCTGCTCCACGGTGTCGGCGGTGATCGATCGCACCAGGACGTCGATGCGGTTGGTGACTTGGATGATATCGTCGAGCGATCGCTTCGCCTGTTCGGCCAGTTTGGTTCCCTCGATCACCTGCTGGTTGCCTTCTTCCATCGCCATCATCACCGAACTGGTCTGGCTCTGGATTTGCATGACGATCTGCTCGATTTCCTTGAGGGATTTGGCGGATTTGTCGGCTAACTGGCGCACTTCGTCGGCGACGATCGCGAACCCGCGACCCGCTTCTCCGGCCCGGGCTGCCTCGATGCTGGCGTTGAGGGCCAGCAGGTTGGTGCGGGAGGCGATGTTGGAAATGATGGCGACGATCTTGGAAATTTCCTGGGAGGATTCCGCCAGCCGTTTCACGTCGCGGGTCGTTTCTGCCACGGTTTCCCGAATTTTCAAGATCCCGGCCACGGTCATCTGCACCGCCTCGCCCCCCTTGGTAGCCAGGGCCGCCGCCGACCGGGCCACCTCTTCCGCTTCTTTGGCGCTGTCGGCGACCCGCTGGATGGCGTCGGTGAGCAGTTGCACGGAGTTGAGGGTGGCCGCCAGTTCTTCGGCTTGCCGCAGGGCGTCCCCGGCTACATCTTTGGCGAAGCTGGCGCTATCGGTGGCTCCCTTGCTCACCTGGCGAGCCGCCTGTTTCACCTGGACGACAATTTCCCGCAGGTTCTGGATGGTGAGGTTGAAGGAGTCGGCCACCGCCCCGAGCACGTCCGCCGTTACCTCGGCGGAAACGGTCAGGTCGCCCCGGGCGGCTCCTTCCACGTCGTCGAGGAGGCGGATCACCTGGCGCTGCAGGTTTTCTTTGGCTTCTTCCTGCTCCTCTGCCTTGCGCTGGGCTTCCCGGGTGGTACTCTGGATGAACTGCGCCATGTAGTTGAATTTGGCGCACATCTGGCCGAGTTCGTCTTCGGCGTACACGTTGACCCGGGCATCTAAATTGCCCCGGGCGATCGCCTCGAACTGGGTTTGCAGTTCTTTGGAGGCTTTCTCCATCTGGCCGGCGGTGATCCGGCTGATGGTCCAGGTGGTGCCGAAACTGGCTGCCCCGGCTACGGCGGTCATGATCCAGCCCGTCGTCCGCAGGTAGTTGACCACCACTGCTCGGTCGTTGCGGGCGGCGATTTGGGTGGCGACGTTGGTGGCGACGGCGACGGCGATCAGGGTGACGAGTCCGGTTCCCAGGGCTGTATATACGGACTTGGTTTTCAGGGGCTTATTTTCGAGGAAGGCGAACGAGCCGGGTTCGACGGAGAGGCTCGTATCGACGTGATCTTCCGAGGGTGTGGTGAAGGTGGTGATCGTCTCCCGCTCCGTTGGGGTCATCAGCCCGTCGTCTTCGTGGATGGCGGAGCTGTCGCTATCGAGGTTGCTCGTCGTGGTGGCGATGAACTGGCTGTCGAGGTTGTCGTCTTCAAAGTCGGAGCTATCGGGCAAGAAGGCGGAGGCTTCTTCCGGGGATACCTCGAAGTCGGGGAGGTTGCCCAAGTCGTCGAATTCTTCAAAATCGTCGAGAAAATCGTCGGTGGTTTGGGAATGGGAGGCGACGCCCGTCGCGGCTGGGGGGGGGCTAGACCCGTTGCGATCGCTTTTGGCGGTGGGCTTCGTCCCATCGCGATGGGCTGCGGCCCCGTTTTCCTCGAACGTCTCTTCATCCAGGGCGTCGAGGTTGAAGCTGTTGGGAATGTCGTCGTCGAAGTCGAGGTCGGGGAGGGCAGCGAAGGCGGGGGCATCCATCTCGTCCCAATCGGAGTCCGGATCTTCTTGATCTTCCTCGAAGGCGGGTTCGACTCCCCGGGAGGAATCGGTCAGCAGGGTTTCCGCCTCGTCGTCCGCTTCCGGCTCGATGTCCATTTCCATCCGGTCGAAGGGGAATTCCTCCTCCTCGGCGATCGCGGCTCTTCCATTCCGGCGGTGAGATTCGGTTTCGGAAACTTCCGGTTCCCCGTCCGCGGCCGGGGGGTCTGGATCTTCTAAGGGGGCGAAAATGTCATCCAATTCGTCGTCGAACTCGTCGAGATCTAAGTCTCCGGAGATCGGTTCGGGTTGGGTGTCGGGGGGAACCGGACTCGACCCGTTGCCGTTGCCGTTGGACGGCTCCGATTCTGGGGACAGATCTTCTAACTCCAATTCCGAGGGGAAGTCTTCCAACTCGAACAGGTCCGAAGCCAGCTCCGCTTCCGCCTCGTCTCGGTCGGCGGCTGAGATTCCCACCTCTTGGAGATCCGGGGCGATCGCACCGTCTTCAGACAGATCCTCCGATAGTTGTTCGAGGTCGTTGTCGAGGAGGTCGCTGTCGTCGAAGGGGTTGTCGGAGGAGTTTTCTTGGGGGATCTCTGCTCCGAGTCCGAACGGTTCTTCGGTTTCCCAGTCGTTTTCCCCCGCCCCCGCCCGCTCTTCTGTGCCCCCGGCATCCGCGTCCGCTTCTAATGGGGCAAATGGGTTATTCAAGGGATTGGTCAGTTCGGAGTCGGCTTCGTACTCTTCCAACTCGTCCCCCACGTCGGCTAGGGGGTCGGACTCGAAGGCGACCGCGTCGAAGTCTTCTTCTTCCAAATCCGGCTGGGACAGGTCTGAGGAGTCCAATTCCAAATCATCTTCTGGCATCGCCGGGATGTCGAGGTCGAGGTCTTCCAAATCTTCGTCGGTGACGGCATCGCTCCCCGGGGACATTTCCATCGGTTCCTCGAAGGGTTGAGATAAATCCATCGCTTCCAGACTCAGATCTTCGTCCTCGAGGCTCCCTTCGAGATGGTCGGCTTCTCCCACCTGTTCGGGGGGGGAGGAGAGGGATTCGATGTCGAGGTCTAAATCTGAGAGTGGGTCTAGTGGGTCGATTTCATCGGCGGAGAGGGCCGGTTCGGATTCCATCCCGGCGGCGGCTCCGTTCGCCGGTTCGTCGGTGTTGAAATCTTCTAAAATGGTTTCCGTGGCATCGTCGAAGTCGTCGTCGTCCGCCAGTAGCCCTTCCGAGTCTATATTGGGGAGGTCGGACTCGGAACTCAGTTGGTTGGCTTCCGTCATGTAGGCTTGGGCTTGGTCGAGCAGTTCTGGGTCGTCCGTCAGGGTCAGCACCGCCTCGTATTGTTCCCGGGCGATGTCATATTGTTGCAAACCGTAATAGATGTGGCCGCACAGAAGGCGGGCGGATGGGTCGTCGGGGTAGTCTTCGACCAATTGGTAAACCAAGGTCGCCGCCTCTTCCAAGTGGCCCTCGGTATAGGCGGTTTCCGTTTTTTGATACTCCTGCAGATAGTCTGCACTTGCTGACATTGGCCATCCCTCTTTTGACTTTAGAGTTACCGTGAGAATTGTATGGAACTGAATCCGACTTCACATTTAGACTGGATCGGCTTCACACAATTGTGTTGCTGCTCTCTCAATTTGCGTTCGTCCGTCTGCCCCGCCCCCCTTCAATTGTAATCGTCCAAAGTCAAAAGCCGTCCTGTTTCCGAAGCCAACAGGTCGGTCGCGTTCGGACTCTTCAGATCGCCCACCGAGCCGATCGCAAAATGGCGATCTGATCGAGCAGCCGCAACAGCCGATCTTCCGATTCTTCGAGAACCCACTCTCCTTTGATGTAGGGACCCATGCTGTCGGGAACTTGCACGGGCATCCGCATCTGGTCCGTTGGCAGCCAGTCCATCGCCGTTGAATTGTTGATCGCCTCGACCGCCAATCCGAGAATGGTATCTTGATCCTCGATGGCGATGACTGGAATTTCTGTGCGATCGGTATTTAATTGCATTGTATCTCCCAAAAACTGTCCCAGATCGGCGACCCAGATGACGCGCCCCCGCAGGTTGAGGGTCCCCAATAGCAGGGGCGACACGTTGGGGATGGGGGTGATGCGATCGAGGGCCTGGGAGAGCACTTCTTTGATGCCCGTCGCCGGCAGGGCAAATTCGGCGCCGGAGGCGACGAAAAACCGCAGGTGTAATTCCCCTTCCGGGGTTTCTAACTCTTGGAATTCCGAGGCATCTGCCCCCGGCCCCGTCAGAAAATCGGGATTTCCGACCATAATCCTTCACTTACCCCCGCAGCAACTGCTTGACGGTTGACACCAATTCGGTTGGCTGAAATGGTTTGGCAATGTAAGCGTCCGCACCTTGTTTCATGCCCCAATAGCGGTCAAATTCTTCCCCTTTTGAAGAACACATGACGATGGCGATATTTTGGGTTTTCGGATCGGATTTCAGACGGCGACACAATTCGTAACCGTTCATCCGGGGCATCACGATATCGAGGACGACCAGGGCAGGGCTGTGCTGTTGGACTTGTTCGAGAGCCTCAACCCCGTCGCTGGCTACGGTGACCCGCAAACCGCTCTCTTTGAGGAGATTTGAGATCATCTCCCGCTGTGTCACACTGTCTTCTACAACCATAACTGTATTCATACTGTCTTGCTGAGTTGCTGGGTTCTAGGTTAATTGACACTACGGCGGAGGGACTGGGGCGTCTCCAATACTACACTTCGGCCAACCCTAACGCTCCGAGACACTCCGGTTGCAGGCCAAATGCTTGATTGCAACCGCGATGGAGATTGCTTTAACATAATATTATTTGATTTCAAGTATACCCAAGTTCGCTGCGGATTGATTTAGGTGGAACGAGACTCGGGGGTTTCGATCGCATCCCAATTTTCCGAGAGTTCCTCGGTCAGTTTGTTCTCGGGGGTCGGTCGGTCTGGGCTCCCGCGCCCGACGTAGCCTTCGACGAGGGTCAGCAGTTCCGTCTCCCGAAACGGTTTGGTCAGGTAGTTGGTTGCCCGCACCCGCCGGGCTCTAAGGCGATCGATGAAGCCGTCGATCCCGGTGAGCATGATGATGGGGGTCTGCCGGAAGGCGCTGGAATTTCGCAACATGGCGCAGATTTCGTATCCGTTGAGTTCCGGCATGGCGATGTCGCACAGGATCAGGTCGGGTTTGAGTTGGAAGACGTGGCTGAGGGCTTTGAGGGGATTTCCGATCGCCGTCGCCTCGTAGCCGTGTCCGGTCAATATCAATTCCACCGTTTCCCGGATCACCCGGTCGTCGTCGATGCAGACGATGCGGGGGACTTTGGCGGTGACGGCCAGCCGTTCGTCGGGGGAGGGACTGGGTTCTGAGCCGGGGTTGAGGAGTTGCACCAAACCTTGCTGCACGAAGGGATAGATTGCTTTGGCGACGGTGACGATATCTCGGTTCAAATACCGGGCGATCTGCCGGAAGCTGGTTTTGCCGTCGGCCCAGCGGCTCAGAGTCTCGAAGGCGTTGGGGCGGACGCTCTGACGCAGTTTGTCGCGATCGAGGATCAGCGGACATTGACTTGGGGATTGGATGTGGGGATGGAAGGTTTTCCACTCCTGAACTTGTTTCATGATCTGGGCCAGCAGGGAGCCGATCTCCAGGGTCATCAACTGGGGGGCTAAGGGGGGGCCCATCTCGAAGTTGAATGCGCCCTGGTGAAGGCTCAACAGGTCGAATAGGGTTTCGCAGATCATGCCGTGCAGGATGCTGCGCCCCTGGGCCGGAGAGATGGCATTTTTCTCCAGCAGCAGCCACAGGTAGCCGTATTCGGGGGCGTTGACGGCGGCGATGGAGGGGACTTCCAGGCCGTCGAGGGCTGTGTCCGCTTTGTAGCGGCGGAGGTAGTCTCGCAGCCGCAGCAGGCTCCCTTCGCTCTGTCCGGCGTAGATAATGCGGCCGTTGAAGCAAAAGACCAGCCAGCACTGACTGTCAAACTGTCGGCGTAGCTTGTCTTTGACCGGATTGGGGGGGGGACTGTAGGCTTCCACCATCAATTCCCCGGTTCGCTGGCCCAGCTCGATCAACTGCAAGATGCTGCGGATATCAATTTCATTCAAAGAGCCTTGCATGAAGCAAGTGGCCTCCCTATCATCGCTGGATTTCTACCTCCATCCTCTCACACCAGTCCCGCTTGATGTGGCTCTCGATCTGTTTGGCGTGCCTAAAAATTTTTCGCCCCCCTCGACCGGCGATCAGATCTCGGGTGTCCGGGACGCGATCGCACCCTTTCTGAACCGGGTCGCTTTCGGCGCTCCCCCCTATCGACGATAGCACAACGGGCGAAAGCGCGTTCGTTCCGGGGGGCCGGCGATCGGGGTTTGACCCGGGCTCAAGGGCGGGGTTTGGGATGGGGATTTCGAGGGGCGATCGGTTTTAGCCTTCGTTATTCTCGGCTATAAGGTCATGATATAATAGTTCGATAATTTGACGCTTTTTGAGCTGAATCGTCGCTTTTTGTTGACTTTTGTAAATCAGGGCCGAGCCAATGACCATTGCCAACGAGTACAAGGCTGACCATCTGTTTTTGCTGATTGGCGAGAACCCTCTGCCGAACTATGTGGCAGCGCGGACGCTACTTAACAGTGATGGGACAGTGTATCTAGTTTATACAAATCAAACCAAGTCTCAAAAAAATCAATTAAAAATTTCTTTCAAAAATCAAAATTTTTCTTGTAAAGAAGTTGCTTTAGATCAACAAAAAAGTGACAGTAACAAGTCTAATGCATATAAAATCTACACGATTGTTAAAGGCACAGCAGAACAAGTACCATCCAATCAATCTATTGGTTTACATTATACGGGTGGCACAAACCCAATGGCAATTCACGCTTATCGAGCGATCACTGATTTAAAAAGAACTGATACAGTCTATAGCTATCTTGATGCCAAGACATTAGAAATATTTATAGATCATCCCAATTCTGATTCGACTCACAGAGGAGTTCAGCTTGAAGTTTCTTTAGAAGATTTGTTTAAACTCCACAAGTACGAGTGGAAAGAAGATAAAAAGCCACTCTCTGAACCAATTTTAGCAGATGCAGCCACAGAATTTGTCAGATTGTATCAAGGTGAGGAAATCGCAAAAACTTGGAGAAGGTGGTCAAATACTCATCGCTATAACAACTTTGGAGAGCTTAAGAAAGCCAAAGACGAAACAGGTGGGTGGAAATCCGAAAATGACCTTTCTCAATTGCATCTAAGTTTAACAGGTGTACACCCGCAGATTATTAAAGTCTTGCGCGATAAGTTAGATGCTTCA
>JBNGCR010000177.1:0-11664 GCA_050045915.1 Limnospira sp. | reverse complement strand
TGATGGTTCAATACTCAATTGTCTACATTGTCTTCCGCCCGGAGCGGGGATTCACAGGTGCGTCGGGTTCGCCCGCCGGAACGCACGGGCTGGCGATCGCGCCCGCCGGTTTTCAAGCTGTGATGCCGACTCTCGATGAGAATCAATGCTGCTATATAGTATCTAACATTGTCGAGCAATTCGCCCGTCGATCTTCGGGTATCGGCGAATCCGAGGCGATGTCGGATGTCGCCCCCCGACTGGACAATGTTCCGGTCTGCCAAGGGAGTCCCCCGTCGGCTACAGTAGAAGAGATGGGCGTTCGCAGGAGTTGGACTATGACCGATTCAGCCGGAGTTATCAAAGATCTCAAACCGGCAGAGAAGCGGGAAGTCGGGGTTTATCTGCCCTATTACGATGAAAAAAAGCGCCGGTATTTACCGTTGTCGATCAGTCTCTACCGAGAAAAAAGCCTGGAGGGGGCGCGAAAAATTGATGGCGGGGAGGATATCCCTTTCGTAGCCACTTGGAGTGTTTCGATGCTGCCGGCGGATCTGACTCGGTGTCGGGTGATGTTCGATGGAAATGCCGATTTGAGCTATGAAGTGATCATGGCGAATTATGAATTTGTCAAGTATCTGATCGATATCATCCACAATTTCCGCCTCAACCACACGATCGATTTTTCGCAAGAGTTTTACAAACGATTGCTGCACATGGAATCGTGACGAGAAGTCGGACGGCTCTCGAACCCCGGGACGCGATCGCGTTATTTGTCCGAGTTGCTCGGTGACAGGTTAGCGGCGGGAGTGTCAAATACGAAAAAGAAAAAACTCGGGAGCTTGATAGCCCCGTCGCTTTAGCACGGGGAGTATGTCAAGATGACATGGCATGGAAAGCAAGTGGAGGAGTCAGTTGCGTGGCTAAATCTGCCAAGTATCTTTTAATTGGATCGATAGAACCTTACAGTGGTAAGTCTGCGGTCGCCCTCGGTTTGGCCGACCGGTTGAAAAAACGGGGGTTTGATGTGGCTTACGGCAAACCCCTCGGAACGGATGTGGATGGCGATCCGGACCAGCGGCTCGATGCCGACTTTCAATTTATCGCCCAAACCCTGGGACTTTCTCCGGACCACCTGCGATCGCCGGTCTTGATGCTAGATGAGGCCACCATTGACCGGCATCTCCACCATCCGGACTCCGAGGGCTACCACCGGGCGCTGGCCGATTATCGGCAACAGACGGGGGGAGATTGCGTGTTGCTCGAAGGCCCGGGAACGCTACAGGAGGGGAGTTTGTTCGATTTGTCCATCATTCGGATCGCCGAGGTGTTGGATGCGGCGGTGATGTTGGTCGTCCGTTTCGACTCCGGGCGGTTTTTGGACGAGTTGATCTCGGCTCGGGAACGATTGGGCGATCGCCTGGTGGGCATCGCGATTAATGATTTGACACCGGAGCAGTTGGAGACGATTCAAACTCAGGTCAAACCCTTTTTGGAAACGAACGGCATCCCCGTTTTGGGCCTCCTCCCCAGACACCCCCTGCTGCGGAGTGTCACCGTCGGCGAACTGGTTCGGCAGCTCGATGCCCAGGTGGCCTGCGGTCGGGAGCGGTTTGACCTGATGGTGGAGAGCCTCAGCGTCGGCGCGATGAACGTGAGTTCGGCGATGAAGTATTTCAGCCGATCGCACAACATGGCGGTGGTGACGGGGGGCGATCGCCGGGACATCCAAATGGCCGCCCTGGAACAATCGACTCACTGCCTGATCTTGACGGGCCAACTGCCACCCGACCCGATGGTGATCGCCCGGGCCGAAGAGTTGGAAATTCCGATCCTCTGCGCCGACCTTGACACCCTGACGACGGTGGAGATTATCGATCGCGCCTTCGGCCGGGTCCGCCTCCACGAAGCCAGCAAGGTGGAGTGCATCGTCCAAATTATGGCGGAACATTTCGACCTGTCCCGACTCCTGGAAATGACGGGTTGGGAAGCGATCGCCTCGGCTAATTTGACCTGACACGCGGTTTTTACACCCTCCGCCTCCGAGAAACTGTATCGTAAGTTACGAAAAATTACAGTTTCCGATCCGCGATCGCCTCCTTTTCGGGGGGAGGCGATATAATGGGGACAGGAACAAAGAACTGCACAAATGGGAGTGAAAAACAGTCCATGCTGAACAAAAATCACCGCAAAGGCACCAGCAAATTATCCGAAACCCACCGCGCCAACATCCAAAAGCGCCTGGAATACCGGCTGGAAGTCGCCAAAGCCAAGGGAGACGAACATTTAGTTCGGATGTTAGAAGCAGAAATGGAGCAGCTTTAGAGCGTCGCCCGTTCTGGCCGGTTGTCAGTCCCGGCATTTTCTGTCACTTTGCTTCCCACCCCATGCAACCGACATCAATCGAGGCCCGACACCATTCTGCATCGGGCCTTTTGATTTGACACAGTGGCTCAAGCCACCAAGTCGCTTTTAGCCCCCCTCTCAAAAGACGCAGGGCTGTTTCATTCTCGGTTCAAAATTGTCGAGGGTGACGAGGAAAACGGTTAATGGGAGCCAGGAACCCGGGTTTTTTCCGGTTAAAAATGCCTTTTCATTGGGAAAAATCTCCCTCTCCCCCCTCTCTTCCTCTGCTTCCTCTGCTTCCCCAGCCATTTTTCGGGAGAACATGAAACGGCCCTGCTCTCAAAAGACGGGGCTACCAAGTTCCCGAGCTTTTTATGTGTGAGGGGGTACAGCAGCTTCGGGGGGGATGGACTCGTCAACCGAGGGCAACCTCAATCGTCGTCGGCGGTTCCGCCCATCATGGTTTTCAGGAGGTTCAACCCCCGCTTGACGCGACGAGACACCGTCACCGCGCTGATTCCCATCCGCTCGGCCGTTTCCTTTTGGGTCAGGTCGTAGAGAAACACGAATTCCAAAACCTTGCGAGTCCCGTCTTCCAAGTTGGCGAGGGCCTGCTGCAGACGTATTTGATCTTCTTGGGCCAGTTGAAAGCTGCGGTAGCGGGTATCCGGGACGAGATCGCCCAGACTTGTCGCCCCTTCCTCTTCGTCTTGAACCGGCGCGTCCAAACTCAGGGGCGATCGGTTGCGGGAAGCCAATTTTACCTCGTTCCACTCGTCGATAGAAATCTCCAATGCGGCGGCAATTTCGGCATCAGTCGGCTTCCGCCCCAGTTCCATTTGCAGCGCCGGGGTAAATTTGGCAGCTTTCCGCTGCAGGGTCAGCCACTGGCGGGGAACCCGAACCGACGGACTTTTATCCCGCAGGTAGTGCTGGATCTCGCCCCGGATGTAGGGAATGGCAAAGGAGCTGAAGGCGTGGCCCTTGGATAGGTCGAACCGCTCGATCGCGCGAATTAAGCCGATGCATCCCACTTGCAACAAGTCGTCGTAACTTTCGGCACACTGGTTGATCCAGTGGTGAACTTCCTTGCGAACTAACCCGATGTTGAGTTGGACGAGTCGGTTGCGAAGGTCGTTGGACGGGGAGCGCTGATACTCGCGCAGCAACTCCAAACTATCAGATTTGAGTTGGTTGGCGACTGTTGTCTGCATGGCGAGGTCCTGGTGTTGGTAGAGCTGGGACGGGCTTGTATAAATTGTAACCTGAGTCACGAGAACTGACAAACATAACCCGGTTTCCCAGTCCCGACACTTGGCAGCTCTCAACCGCTCGGGAAGTCGTCCGCGTTTTCGGAACCGAACGGGCTAAACTGCGCCCCCCGGCCGGTCTAGCCGCGAGCTGGGTATGTGGAAACCGGCTGAAATGTAATTTCCCTAACTTATTATTATACACCTAGAAAGCGATCGCACGCAAGATGACTCTCGCCCCCCGTGTAAAGGTTTGTCAAAAAGTTAACAAATCATCAAAAAAAGAGGGACGATGCGTCCCTCTGAAAACGGCCAATCAATTCATGCGACTCCGGCGAACGGGTTTCCTTCGGAAACTGCCGAATTAGGCTTTGGGTTGAATCCGAGCATAAAACGTACCCCGAATTTTGATCTCAACCGCTTCTTGGGCACCGAGGTCAGTATCGGAAGGCTGTTCGCTCTCAAAAATTCCGGCAATTTCGCCGCTGTCGCCGTCAACTTTGGCGACTTGTAAAGAAATGTGACCGGCCTTGAACTGGGTGTCGGCGAGTTTAACATTCGCTTTAATATAGTCTTCTTCATCGGCGGTCGCCGGCAGTGCGACGGCATTATCGTAGCCGGATGCCAAACCCCGTCCTTTCGGGTCGAGGAATGTCGAACCCCGATAGGAGGGAACGTCAAAATCTCCTTCCAAATCTGTAGACGTATTAATGCTATTTAAGGCCGATTGGCTGTTGGCGACAAGTCCCTTAACGGTAAACAAGAACGGAACCTGCTCGCCACCCGGAAGTTGCACCGTAATCGGCTGAAAGTCAATACCGTACTCCTCGGTAAACTGGAGGCTGCCATCGTCCATAAAATCGAGGGTTCCCCCCACCTGGTCGAGACTATAGGTGAAGCGGGTCAACAATTTCCCTGGGACAAATTCCGCTTCTTGGCGTTTGTTGTTGGGTTCTTCTTTCACGAAGTAGCTGGTCGGTTCCAAACACAAACCGGAAATTTCATAGGTGGCGTCCGGGTCGAGGGGGATGGAACCCCGAGCCGTTTCGGGAAGACTGGGACACTTGACGGCTAAACCGGTGTTCCGAATATCATCATAAGTCAACAATGCCGGATCTTTTGCTTCGGGACTCTCCGAGCAAGCTGTCAGCACACTCAGGCACAAAGCCAAGAATGTTGCCACTAAAGCACGATATCTCATTTTCAACCTCAATATCCAAAATCGATATGTGACGAAATTTTTCGAGTTTTCAGAAATCGATGACGACTTCTGAAGCCACGGTTTGAACGCATTTGCCAGATGTGGCTCGCGATTTTAACTCCGAAAAATACGGAGAGAACGACAGGAATTTCTGACCTGCCGACCAGTGATTTTCAATCGGATTCTAAATGGAGCATCGGGCCAACTGAACCAGCGGGATGGCTGTCCCCCATTGTCAGCGGCCTTTTTCTCCCCGGAGGTAACGGGTCAAGATCGCCCCGACCGCGAGGTAAGCTGCCCAATACAGCATTTTACACGGCTCCGGACCTTTTTGTTACCAGAAGTACAAATTTTTCGGAGTGGAGTTGGAGGCGGCGAGTTGATGGGCCGATCGTGCTTTCAATGCCGGGGGAGTTAGAGCTATGATCGGAGCCGAATCCACTGGGATTCATATTCTTATAAGTGACCACCGATGATTATGGAGCGCAAGACCGATTTTGACACGGCATTGCAGACGCTGACTCACACCGTTCAGGAGCTCGCGGAGGAAGCACGGGGGGATGGGCAAGCTCTGCTGGCTTTGCTGCGGACTTTGGAGTGGCTGCACCAAGAAATCCGGGACGATTTGTTTCAGAAGACGTTGCCGAAAAATAGACAGGAACTGTATCATCTGCTGCGGGAGATCGAGTCCCAAGGCGGGTGGCCTTACATCCCGCGCAACTCCCTGCGATCGCTGTTGAAGCATTTTCCTTGGGAGGAGAGTGCCCCATCCGAGCCGAAAAAAACACCGTGAATCTCGAAACTCTTTTACAACCCTTCCAGCGCTTTGGCGTCCACCTCGGTTTGGAGCGGATTCAAACCCTGCTGCATCGGTTGGGCGACCCCCAGCACCGAGTCCCGACCCTGCACGTCGCCGGGACGAACGGGAAAGGCTCCGTCTGCGCGTACCTCTCCTCCATCTTGGCGGAGGGCGGATATCGGGTCGGGCGCTACATTTCTCCCCATCTGGTCGATTGGAGCGAACGGATCAATATTAACGATGTCCCCATTTCCGAAGCGGATTTCCGGGATGTCCTCCGAGAGGTCATCGTCGCCATCCCCGCCGACGAACCCTCCCCGACCCAATTTGAAGTGATCACGGCGGTGGCTTGGCTGTATTTCGCCAGACAGGAGGTGGACGTGGCGGTGGTGGAAGTGGGGCTCGGCGGGCGGCTCGATGCCACCAACGTCATCGATCGCCCTTTGGTGAGCGTCATCACCAGCCTCAGTCTGGAACATTGGCAGCGCCTCGGACCCACCCTGGCAGATATCGCCCGGGAAAAGGCGGGAATCCTCAAACCCGGCCGTCCGGCGATCGTCGGCCCTCTGCCCCCGGAAGCCCGAACCGTGGTCGCCGATCGCTTGGCCGAACTCGGCTGTCCGGTGACGTGGGTGAAGCCGGCCGAACTCGTGCATTTCCACCCATTCAAGCCGATCGCGTCCGACAACGGTTTGGAATACGAACTCCCCCTCCCCGGGCGGGTGCAACTGCTCAACTCGGCGATCGCGATCGCGGCTGTCGATGCCCTGCGGAACCAGGGATGGGCGGTTGCAAACCCGGCGGTTATAGACGGGATCGCCAAAACTCGGTGGCCCGGACGCCTGCAGTGGGTCGCCCGGGGCGATCGCCAATTTCTGATCGACGGAGCCCACAATCCGGCGGCGGCGGCGGAGTTGCGGCGGTATGTGGACGACCTGGAACAATTCGAGATCGCCGTCCCCCCGATTCATTGGGTGATGGGGATGCTCTCCACCAAAGACCACGCCGACATTTTTCGCGCCCTGCTGCGCCCCGGCGACCACTTAGATTTAGTCCCCGTCCCTGACCACAGTTCCGCCGTTCCCGAACGACTCGCCGCCCTCGCCCGAAGCGCTTGTCCGGATTTGGGTTCCTGTCAGACTCACGCCGACCCGATCGCCGGATTGGAGGAGGTTTTAGCCAGTTCTGAGGGCCTGGTGGTTTTGTGCGGGTCGCTGTACCTGGCGGGGAAGATTCTGAAGGAATTCAAATTGCGGTCGGCTACCGACAATCTAGCTTGGGGACGATGACTTGTCCCTGGATATTTGATAAAATCAAGCGTATTAGCGGTCACTTTTTTGACCCAAAAATGCGAAAAGAAGGCTCCCGCCAGACCGCAGGTTAGCGGCGAGATGAATTTTCGCCCAAACAACTTCTCCGAGCCGGTCCGTGAGAAAATGATGCTATGGGAATCGTAGAAGCCCCAAACAAAGACGGTTCGCCCTCTCAATATCGAGCGCTGGATGAGGCAATCCGCACGGGTCAATTCATCCGCAATCAAGCACTGCGATACTGGATGGACAACCGGGGGGTTAACAAAAATACCCTGCAAACGCTGTGCAAAACTCTAGCCCAGGAGTTCCCCTGGGCAAAGAAACTCAACTCTCAGGCGAGACAAGCACACGCGGACAGGGCTTGGCAGGCGATTCGACGTTTCTACAAGAATTGCCGGGAAGGTATCAAGGCTGTTGGTTATCCCAAATTCAAGAAACATTCCCGTTCCGTGGAATACAAAACCACGGGTTGGAAACTTTCGGATGACGGGATGAAATTCAACCTCACCGACGGGTTGGGAGCGGGTTGGTTTTCCCTGTACTGCAACGGGGAAGCGAGGGAAGACATCCTCCGCTGCAAAATTAACCGGGTTCGTATGATCAAGCGGGCGGATGGTTATTATGCTCAATGCAGAAGTCAAGAATCCGCGAGGTCTTGAGAATCCCCCGTGAGAGTGTTAGCTTAATGGGGGAGTCCGTCAACGCACCGTCAGGATTTGCGATCGCCCACTATTATATATTCCTGCCTCATTCATGTTGAGTGTTTTATTGCTCGAAGACGATCCGGTTGATGTGGAACTGATCCACACGGTCTTGACCAATGCGGGGATTGAATGTCGCTGGATGTGCGTTGAAAACCAGGATGAATTTGTCCGATCGCTGAGTGCCGAAAAATACGACCTGATTCTGGCTGACTATGCCCTTCCTGCCTTCGACGGCATCAGTGCGCTGCAAATTACCCGCGAGATCGACCCGGAGATGCCGTTCATTTTGGTGTCCGGCCAGTTGGGGGAAGAACAAGCGATCGATGCCCTGAAATTGGGGGCGACGGATTACGTCTTGAAGCGGCGACTGTCGCGGCTGCCCTTAGCGGTGGAGCGGGCGATGCGGGAAACCCGGGAACGGGTGAACCGCCAGCGGGCCGAGGAAGCCCTGCGCCGAAGTGAGGAAAAATACCGCCAGATCGTCGAGACGGCTCGGGAGGGAATTTGGATGATCGATCGCGACAGCTCGACGATCTACGCCAACGCCCAGATGGCGGAAATGCTGGGCTACACGGCCGAGGAAATTTCGCGGGGTTCCCCCACCGAGTGCGTCGCCCTTGCCGACATCCCCGAAGCCAACCGTTTGTGCGAGAGTACCCGCCGGGGCGCGGCCGGCCAGCACGAGTTGTGCCTGCCCCGCCGGGACGGGGGCGGGGTGTGGACGCTGATTTCCACCAATCCCATCCGGGACGAGGGGGGGGAGTGCGTCGCTACCTTGGCGATGGTGACGGATATCAGCGATCGCAAACAGGCGGAGCAGAAATTGGCGCAACTGCTCGTCCACGCCCAGCGACAGACCGTCATTTTGCAGCAGGCGAAGGAAACGGCGGACGCGGCGAACCGGGCGAAAAGCGAGTTCCTGGCTCGGATGAGTCACGAGTTGCGGACGCCGCTCAATTCGATCCTGGGTTTTACCCAACTGATGTTACGGGACTCGAACCTTTCGATCAAGCACCATCAGTATTTGGAGACGGTGATCCGCTCCGGACGCCACCTGCTGGCGCTGATTAATGACGTGTTGGATATGTCCAAAATAGAAGCCGGACAGATCAAACTCAAGGAAACGGAATTCAACCTTTTTAACCTGCTGGACAATCTCGAACACCTGCTGAGAATGCGGGCGGAATCTAAGGGGTTAAAACTCGAGTTTGAGCGCGATCCTCACATTCCCCAGCTCATCGTTGCGGACTCCGCCAAACTCCGCCAAGTGCTGTTAAATCTCTTGGACAACGGCATCAAATTTACCGAAGAGGGAACGGTGAGGTTGCGGGTGGAGCGGGCCGAACCCCAACCCGTTTTGACGCCAAGCCATCACCTGTTGTACCTGCGGTTTGAAGTGGGGGATACGGGGCCGGGAATTTCCGAGGAAGAACGGGATCAACTCTTTGAGCCGTTCGCCCAGACCAAGGCGGGACTGCAGGCGTTTGAAGGGACGGGTTTGGGCTTGGCGATTAGCTATCAGTTCGTGCGGGTGATGGGGGGAGAACTGAATGTCGCCAGCGAAGTGGGCAAAGGGGCGATATTCTTTTTTGACATTCCGGTCACGCTCTTCGCGAAAGCGGAATACCCAAAAATTCCCTCGGGTGGCATGGTGACACTGGCTGCCGATAGCCAGATCTATCGCATTCTGGTAGCCGATGATGATCCGAGTCACCGTTTCGCTTTGGTGGAGTTTCTCACCCGCGCCGGTTTTGAAGTCCGACAGGCGACTGATGGTCGGGAAGCTGTTCAAATCTGGTCGGATTGGCATCCGCACCTGATTTGGATGGATATGGGGATGGCGGGGATGGACGGCTTTGAGGCAACCCGCCGGATTAGAAATGCTCCCGGCGGCGCGAAAACGGCGATCGTTGCCCTGACCACTGGCGCTTTCGATCGCGATCGCCAAGACGTGCTGTCCGCCGGGTACGACGATGCGATCGGAAAGCCGTTTCAGTGTGAGGAATTGTTGGACAAAATGGGCCGACTTTTGGGGGTGAAATACGTCCGAACGGAGGTTTGAGATCGGATGTCATCGCTCACATCCGGGCACCAACCGTGTGTCCCTACCATCGCCGTCGCCCCCGATCGCAGACCCGCTCTAATGGGCCGCATTTCGTAGCCTCAGAATTGTATTTTTACCGGCGGAAACTGCCGTTTCGACGGGGCGAATCATCGAGGTGGGTTTGGCGATCGCCCACAGATTGACCGCCAAGCAGGTACTCCCCAAAGAGAGTAAAATAAACGTGGGGGCCATCACCACCCCGATCGCGAACCACGTCCAAACGTGGGCGACCATAATTCCCGCGTACAGACTGGCGAATCCCGCCATCACGAGGATTTGCTTCGGAGAACGCCCCAGGGCGGTAAATAGAATGGTCTGGAAGGTGGCGATCAGATTCATCGGCACCAAGAAGGTGCAGATCGTCACGCAGTTTTGCCGAGAAAATTCGGCGAGAGAATTAAAGTCCAAAATCATCAAAATTTAAAATTGCAGAACTGCCTCAATTGTAGCCACAGAGATTTTAAATTGCGATCGCATTTGGAAAAATTTAAGACTTCCGAAATTCGGGGGTTCCCCGCGAGCATTTTAATCGCAATTTAATCATCTTTTTTGCGAAGTGCCGTCGTCCAAAAGTTGGTGAACATCATTAACATCGCGCCCAAAAAAATGATCCCTGCTAGTCCGACCGCGATCATGCTTTCCAAATCAAATGTTTCCATCGATATTGCTTGAATCCTTCACGGGCATACCTTAACACAAATGCTCGCTGAATGCAGGTTCCGCCCGGAATATCCCCCCGGGAACAGAACCCCGCCCCGCCCAGATTTTGTAACATATCTTAATATAGGAGACAGAAAGACGCGAGACACCACACACACTATGGCCACAGACAATCAAAAAGCAACTTGGGACGGCAGTCGGTTCCTCAAAACCCTCGGCTATTTTGGCGTTATCCCCTTTGTCGGCAGTTTTCGTTGGATACAGAAATTGTTCGGCGGGGACGCGCCCAAACCCTCCCAACCCGCCCAAGTGGTACTCGTGGCGGGGGCGACGGGAGGCGTCGGCAAACGGGTCGTCCGGCGCCTGCAACGGCAGGGTGTCCAGGTGCGGGCGCTGGTCCGAGATGCCAAACGAGCCCGACAAATCCTCGGAAAGACCGTCGATGTCGTCGAAGCCGACATCACTATCCCGGAAACCCTCACGCCGCAAGTGATGCAAGATGTGACGGCGATTATCTGCTGTACGGGGACGCGGGTGCAACCCGTTGAAGGCGATACCCCCAACCGAGAAAAATATTACCAAGGGATCAAATTTTACCTGCCGGAAGTCGTGGATACGCCGGAATATGTGGAATATAACGGCATTAAAAATCTCCTGAATGTGGCTCCCAATTCTCTGCGAAATTCCGGTCAACAAGTCTTGTTTGATTTTACCAAACCTTCGACAGAATTAAAAGAAAGTTGGGGGGCTTTGGACGACGTTGTTATGGGCGGTACGAGCGAAAGTTCGATCCGTTTGATCGGCGATGCAGCCCTATTTGCCGGGACGGTTTCGACGGCGAATTCTGGGGGGTTCGTCTCCGTCCGCACCCGCAACTTTGAACCGCCACTGAATTTGTCGGAATTTGAAGGTATTGAAATGCGCGTCAAAGGGGACGGAAAGCGGTATAAATTTATCATCCGCAATGATGAAAAGTGGGACAGTATCGCCTACTGCTATTCGTTCGATACGATTTACAATATTCCCATTACCGTCCGGATTCCGTTCGATCGCCTGATCCCCGTATTTCGCGCCAAAACCCTCAAGGACAATCCCCCCTTCGATGCGCGTCAGGTTTACGCCTTTCAGGTGATGCTCAGTAAGTTTGAATATGACGGGGAATTGAATCCGAAATTTGCGGCGGGAAATTTTCAGCTTCAAATGGAGTCGATTAAAGCTTACGGAAGCGCGGTTAAACCCCGCTTTGTGATGGTGAGTTCTGCCGGAGTCACCCGGCCGGGGAAACCGGGATTGAACTTGGAGGAAGAA
>JBNGCR010000176.1:0-11733 GCA_050045915.1 Limnospira sp. | reverse complement strand
GGGATTTAGGGGGCTTGATTCACTCGCCCCCCTAGCCCCCCAATTCTGGGGGGAATCGGAGTTTCAAAGTCCCCCAAAGTTGGGGGATTTAGGGGGCTTGATTCACTCGCCCCCCTAGCCCCCCAATTCTGGGGGGAACCGGGAGTTTCAAAGTCCCCCAAAGTTGGGGGATTTAGGGGGCTTGATTCACTTCCTAAACCTCCCCAATCATCTTTAGATGATTTGAGCTGGTAGGGGCCCCTGGCTTGCGCCCTCGGGAATTGATTCCCAAGCGGTCTTGATATCCAACTCATTTTTTTCTGGGCATTCAACTAGATTTGAAATCAATTATCAATTGTCAATTGATTTCACCATTGCGGATCGGACTCAAAAAACTCCGTCGCCGCGTCGGCGGGGATAGGCCGTTGGAAATAGTAACCCTGGACATATTTGCAGCCGAGCGATCGCAACTGTTTCAACTGCTGCGCCGTCTCCACGCCCTCAGCGATCGCCACCAAATTCAAAGCCCGGGCTAACATCAAAATCGTCCGCACGATCGCCAAATTATCCCCCTCCAAAGCGTCCTCCATGCGGCTAATAAAGGAGCGATCGATCTTGAGGACATCCACCGGAAATCGGGGCAGATAACCCAAGGAAGAAAAACCCGTCCCGAAATCGTCAATACTCAACTTGACATCCAATTCTTTCAACTGGTGCAACAGGGCGATCGTCATCTCCACATCGTCCATAATCACACTTTCCGTCACCTCCAACCGCAACCGCTCCGGAGCGATCGCCGTACTCCTGATAATCTCGCGAATTTCCGACACCAAATCCGGGTGCATAAACTGTCTCGCCGACAAATTCACCCCGACAACAATCGGGTATTTCGACTCGAACCGATCCTGCCAGATCGAAATTTGCCGGCAGGCCTCCTGGAGCGCCCAGCGGCCGATGGGAATGATCAAACCCGTCTCCTTCGCCACCTTCAAAAACCGGTCCGGCGTCACCAAACCCTGGCGAGGATGCTGCCAGCGCACCAGCGCCTCAAAGCCGACAATTTTTCCCATTTCCAGGGAAATGACGGGCTGATAATACATCACAAATTCTTGGCGACTCACCGCCAAACGCAGGTCGGTTTCCAACTGCAACCGCTCCAACCCGCCCACCTGCATAGTGCGCTCGAACACCTGATATCGAATATTTTTCAGCGACTTAGCCCGCTGCATCGCCGTATTGCTGTTGCGGAGCAAATCCTCCGAGCGAGTTTCCGCCGTATCCGCCAGGGCGATGCCGATACTGACCGTTTTAAAAACATCATGGCCGTCGAGGATAAACGGAGAAACGAGAGCCTGTTGGATGCGTTCGGCGACGGCGGTGGCATTTTCGACCGATTGCAGGTGCTCCAACAAGATGGCAAACTCGTCCCCTCCCAGGCGGGCGATGATATCCCCCATGCGGACGCAGGTTTTCAGCCGCCCCACCAGTTGCAGCAGGAGTTGATCGCCGGCCCAATTCCCCAAACTGTCGTTGATGAGGCGGAACCCATCCACATTCAAAAACAGCACCCCGCAGGTGACGCGATTTCGCTTCGATCGCGCGATCGCCTGTTCGGTGCGATCGAGAAACAGGGCGCGGTTGGGCAGTCCCGTCAGGGGATCGTGGAGGACGTTGTGAATTTGCTTGTAGGCGACCACCCCCGTCCCAGCCACCAACAGCGCCAAAACCGGCGACGCCAGGGGAATCCAGCCATTGAGGAGAAACAACCCGAAACTCGTCCCCCAGATGACCGCCAATCCCAAAATCAAAGCCAACCCCTGCAAAGCCGGGTGGCGGATGCGCCAGGCCGCAAAGCCGCCCAAAATTCCCCAAAAGCCAACCCAGAGGATTTCGGTCCACTCCGGCCAAAACCAGAATAAATTCGAGGGTCGCGCCGAGTCCATTTCCGGCCCGAGAATCTGGCTGACCATGTTGGCGTGGATCAAAACCCCGGGCATTTTCGGGTTTTCCGCCTGGGTGACGCTGTAGGGGGTGAAAAATGCATCCTTGATACTCGGCGCCGTCGCCCCGATCAGCACGATTTTGTCCGTCACCCATTCCGGATCGACCGCATCCGCCAAAACCTCCGCGAGGGTGACGGTGGGGGCCGCTTCGGCGGCGCGGTAGTTGAGCAAAATCTGATAGCCGCGATCGTCGATGGTGGCATATCCCCCGTCGCGGGAGTTCAAGGGGACGAACACCCGGTTTTCCAACGCCATATAATTGGGATTTTCGGCGCTATTTTTGGGTTGGATGCCGCGATCGCCCAGGTACAACAACGCCAGTCGCAGCGCCAGGGAAAAAAATGTCGTCCCGTCCGCTTCCGCGAATAGCAGTTGGCGGCGGACTACCCCATCCGGGTCGAGGATCAAGTCGTTGAAGCCGATTTGCGCCGGCGGAAGTTGGGGCGGGGGGGGAATGCTGGGATTTTCTGGATTGCCAATTTTGGTGATAGCCACCAAGTTGGGCGCCCGAAACTGTTCCGCCAATTCCTCACTTCCCGATCCGACAGGCAGATCGCGATACAGGTCTAGACCGATCGCGGCGGGTTGATGCCGTTGCAGGTTCGCCAACATCTCGGCCAGGAGGGCATCGGGGAGGGGCCACTGTTCCTGGGCTGCGATGTCCGCTTCCGTGACGGCGACAACCAAGAGGCGATCGTCGGGTTCGGCTTCGGGTCGGAGGCGAACCCGCCAATCGAACAGCCTCAATTCCAAGGGCTGCAACCCCCCGAGTTGCTTGACTCCGATCAAACCGGCGGTCGCGACGATACTGATCATCAACCACAGCGGGGGAGTGATCCGAACGATGGCGAGCCGCAACTTGGACAACCATAAAACAGCAGATTCAGAGTTTTGAGCAGGCATGAAGTCAGTATATAGCGCTGCGCGCAGGGAATAGGGAATAGGGAATAGGGAATAGGGAATAGGGAATAGGGAATAGGGAATAGGGAGTCGGGCAATGAAATCACCAAGAATCAGGGTTTCAAGGTTTGTCCCTCCAAGGAAACTCTCAACAGACGAGCGCCCACTGCTATAAAATTCAAAGGTCCGAATTTGAGACAATTCCCCTCGGCAGGCTCAATTTCGGGATGGGAGATGAATCGGCGATCGCGGTACCGTTGTTTTGAGGTTTGGCCGTCATCGAAGATAGCGGCGCTCGACCTCCCATTGTATTCTAGGCCGATGGAGTAGCTTCCTCGGTCACAACGTGCTTTCATAGTTGGAAGAGTCTGTCGGGATGTCGGAGATCCCGAAATTGCGGTCAGGAGGTTTTACAGAAATGGCAGGTCAAGGTCCGATTCCGGTGATCGTCAACGGTGCGGGGGGCAAAATGGGGCGGGAGGTGGTCAAGGCCGTCGCCACCGCCGAGGATATGACCCTGTTGGGGGCGATTGATCGCAACCCCGCCTGTCTCAACCAGGATGCGGGGACGGTGGCGGGGATCGAACCCCTGGAAATCCCGATCACCGACGATCGCGAGGGGATGCTGGCGATGGCTGCCCAGGAGAAGCAGCCCGGGGTGATGGTGGACTTCACCCACCCAGATTCGGTCTATGATAATATCCGCGCCGCGATCGCCTATGGCATCCGCCCCGTAGTGGGCACCACCGGACTGAGTGACGCCCAAATTCAAGATCTGGCAGAATTTGCCGATAAAGCCAGCATGGGCTGTCTGCTGATTCCTAATTTTTGCATCGGCGTGGTGCTGCTGCAACAGGCTGCGATCGCGGCTTCCCAGTATTTCGACCACGTTGAAATTATCGAACTCCACCACAACCAAAAGGCCGACGCCCCCAGCGGCACGGCGGTGAAAACCGCCCAAATGCTGGCCGAGTTGGGCAAAACCTACAACCGCCCGGAAGTGGAAGAAACCGAAAAATTACCCGGCGCCCGAGGCGCGACGGGGGCCGAACAGATCCGCATCCACAGCGTCCGCCTCCCCGGCCTGATCGCCCACCAAGAGGTGATTTTCGGCGCCCCCGGCCAACTCTACACCCTCCGCCACGACACGAGCGATCGCGCCTGCTATATGCCCGGAGTCCTGCTGGCGATCCGCAAAGTCCTCCCCCTCAAGACCCTGGTTTATGGGCTAGAAAAGATTTTGTAGAGGAGGGTGTAGGGTTTAGGGTGTGGGGTGTGGGGGAGGCAGAGGGGGCAGAGGAGGCGGAGGAGGCAAGTTTATATTCGATCTAGTTTTCTCACCGTACAAATTCCCCAATCATCTTCAGATGATTTTTGCTATTAGCTTGGGAATTAATTCCCAAGCGGTGCAGATGTTCCACCCGTTTCTGAGCTCCCTCCGCTCCCTCCGCTCCCTCCGCTTCCCCCACACCCCACCGAGCACACCCCACCGAGCACACCCCAATACAAAATATGCTGATTCCTTTAACCCGTCAGACCTTTGAAGAATTGGTTCCAGCCGTCGCGACGAGCGATCAGTACCAGCACTGTTGGGGGAAGCCCTCGCAACTGTTGAGGCGGCTGTTGGTGTCGGCCGTGGGAACCTTGGTTTTGGCACTGCTGGAGTTGGCATCTCACGCCCAAATTCTGTTAATTCCCCTGGTGATTTTCGCCCTGTACTGGTTGTGGGGCCCAATCCTGGAAGCGAGTGTCAAAAATCGGCAGTTTCGCCAGTATCCCTACTGCGGATTTTGGCAGGGTAAAGTTTTGGATTATTACATTTCCGAAGCGGTGACAAGCGAACAGGAATCGGTGAACGATCGCGGCCAGTTAATTCTGATTGAAAATCTCGAACGCCGCATTAATGTGGAGGTGGGAGATAAGACGGGATTTACCCTGAAAATTCAAGCCCCCCTCAACCGCACCCACAAGCGACTACACCGGGGTCAGGTGGCGGTGATGCTGGTGACATCTTATATGGAAGACCTCAGCATCATCAATGAGGCGTCCGACATTTACATTCCCAGCCAGAATATTTGGGTGGGGGAATATCCCTATTTGCGACGGGATGCGTTTATGGAGTTGACCCGCCAGATGCGATCGCGCTACGGCCGCACGAAACCGCGATCGCCACGTTATTGATCCGATCAAATCCGAATCATTGACCCCGAAATATTTTGGGGGATCTAAAGTTGATAATTATCAATTATTAATTATCAATTATCAATTCTCCCTAACTCCCCGTCCCCTCCTGGCGCCCGTAGGCCTGCCAAGCCAAGTCTACCAAGCCATTGACGATCGCCACGGCGACCACCGCAGAGCCCTTGCGTCCGTCGATGCGGATGTGGGAGACCATGGAATCGTTCAGCCTGGATTTAGCCACGTCCGCCCCCACGAACCCCGACGGTGTGGCGATAACCAGGGCGGGTTTGATTTCTTCGGCTTCGATCAAATCCACCAATCCGGATAGGGCCGTCTGTTCCTGGCCAATGACGAAAATGCCCTCGGGATAGCGTCGGGCCAAAGTTTGGATACCCCAGGCGGTCTGGGTTTTTTCCTTTTGGGGTCGGGTGACGGTATCGAGGGAACAGTAGACGGGGTTGGCGAAGGTTGCCAAAATTTGCGGGGTGATCCCCACCTGCACCATCGGAACATCCACGACGATGGTGGTGCGGGCGGCGAGGGCTGCAGCCCCGGCTTGCAGGGCTTGGTCTGAAAAACGCACGAGGGATTTGTATTCAAAATCTGCCGTGGTGTAAATCACGCGCCGGACAATTTCGTACTCTGCCGGAGAAAAGACGTGAGTCCCGATTTCGCGATCGATGATACCCAAACTCTGAGCATCGGTAATATGCCATTCCATCCTAACTCGCCGCTGTCCTTAGTGTCCTGGTACTGCATGGGGTCGGAGCGATCTTGACAAACAATGGCTCCGGCCTGCAATCTGCCAGGTATCTTACCAAATATTTGGGGACTCAAACCCGGCTTGTTTCGGGCTGCCCTCCCGCCCTCCTAGCCGCCGGGGGGACTCCCCCCAAATTCGGGGCAGCCATCGCAACCAAACGTTCAAAAATCTTGTACGATAAAGAACTACAGGCAAATTTGCAGGTCGCCCTGGAAACGGTCGGCGAGGGGTTTGACTCAAAAAAAATCCACCAGCTTGTGGCTGATGGATAACTCACCTATTCGTAGCATCTCAATTTTAACTGTATCAGTTCTAGACTAATTTGGCATCACCCGGTCAGGTGATATTAATTTTGGGAGAGAGATCGCGCCGGGAGGGAGCGGCTCGAAGTTCTTGATTTTCAGGGGATTTCGAGCAGCCGGCTGAACTTTTCCATCTTTTCATCCAGACGGAGGTTGCCAGTCCTGAACTTACTGCCATTGACGATCGCCGTTCCATTGAAGATGCTAGATCATAATGAAACTGTCCCACATCCAGATTGAGGAGAACAGATCCGATGGCACTCACCTATTTGTCGCACCTCCAACCCACCGATGTCCGCCGGCGAGTCAGACGAAAAAATGCCCCCACCCATTTTCCCACCGTCGCGGAACTCCGAGATCTCCTCGGTCACAAAGCCGGGGACGCGATCGCCCAGATGAAAAAATGGGGTTATGGGCAAGTCACCCTCAACATCCCCCAAAACCGCGTGTCCGTGGTGACGGAGCGGGGACGCCTCAACTTCCAATTTCTGCCCCAAGATGCGATCGTCAACCGCATCGAGTGGGAGGGGCCTCGGGAAGTCCGACTGCTCCGAAAAGAAGCCGGTCCGGCAATCGAACTCGTTCCTAGTCCTGGGCAACCCCCCCTCGATTAGCGTGAAACCTGGCGAGCCATATCCTTAAACAGATTCATGCTCGGGCCAGGGCGCCGGCGGGTGGGGGTCGCCTTGGGTAGCAAGTAGTCCGTGGCAAAAGTCATCCCCGCCGGAGTCGGACTCAGGCCTTGATTGAGGGGCGGGGGTTCCGGTGCGGGTTTAGATGGCACCGCTGCCGGTGCAGCCGGGGCTTTCTCGGCTTTCGGGGCTTTTTTGGCAGTTTTCTGGGTTTTCTTTTCAGCCTTGGGGGCTTCTACCTTTTCAGCCTTGGGGGCTTCGGGTTTCGGCTCGGCTTTTGGCGGTGCCGAACCGTTTCCCTTCGCTTCATCAAGCTCTAAATAATAGTCAGATTTTTTATTAAGTCCGAGCAGTTTACCGATACCCAACATTAAACGTACTCCGTTCAGTTTTTAGCAAATTGACAAGATCGAGGCAAGACAGACCCAAGATTCAGAGTAGAAGCTTGTGCAAGGTTTGTCCACATTTATTTACAAAAATTCACATAAACTCACAATTCTGAGATGGGTTTGAGACAGTCCGGGGCAAAATCTGAGTGAGTCTTTGCACTTATTTACAAATCGCTCAAAATTCCGGCCGGACGATCGCCCCTCCTCTGAAGCCGGTCCAAGGGGCGTCATAATGGCAAAAATAAAATGGGAAAATTCCCCTATCCTTAAACAAACCGTCAACCCCTCGATACAAGTGGCGATCGCGATGAATCAGACTCAAACCCGCAATCCGGTTGTACTCATCCACGGTATTTTCGATACCGCCGGCATTTTCCGGCTCATGTCCGCCTACCTGAGAGGACGGGGTTGGGACGTCCACAGCTTCAACCTGTGTCCCAACTACGGACTAGCGGGACTAGATCGGCTCGCGGAACAAATTTCCCACTACGTTGAAAAAACCTTCCCACCCGGGCAACCCTTCGATCTGGTCGGATTCAGCATGGGGGGAATCGTCAGCCGCTACTATGTCCAGCGCCTCGGGGGACTCGATCGCGTGCAACGCCTAATCGCCATCTCCGCCCCCCACTACGGAACCTGGCTGGCCTACTTCTATCCCACCCTGGGGGCCTTCCAGATGCGCCCCTACTGCCCCTTCCTCTGCGATTTGAACCGAGATATCGAAACCCTCGACCAAATCAACTTTACCTCAATCTGGACGCCCTTCGACGCCATGATCCTGCCGGCCAGCAGTTCCCGCGTCCCCGTCGGCGACGAAATTCTCCTCGACGTCCTGCTGCACGCCTGGATGGTGAGGGATTCCCGGTGTATCAAGGCGGTGGAGAAAGCGTTGAGGGCACCGGTCACAATTAATAATTAATAATTAACAATTAATAATTAGTAGGGGAGATTATGTATTGGACCGAATCGATTGTGTGGAGTCCTTGGGTGGTGGCGATCGCGCTCAATACGGTGCTGTTGGCGATCGTGGCTTTGCTGCCCAAAAAATTGCTCACCCCGGCCGGGATCGTCCACGCCTGGATTTTGGGGGTGTCGGTGTGGGGGAGTTTGGGGTGGGCCGGATATGTGGTGGTCGCCTTCTACTTCGTCGTCGGGTCGGGGGTGACGCGGGTAGGGATGGCGGAAAAAGAGGCGGCGGGAATCGCCGAAAAGCGATCCGGCGCCCGGGGTCCGGAAAACGTCTGGGGGTCGGCCCTGACGGGGGCGCTGTGCGGGTTGGGGGTGCTGGGGGTGCGGGAGTTATTTCCCGATGCGGATGTCGCGCCGATCGCGATCTCCCTGTTGATGTTGGGCTACGTCGCCAGTTTCAGCACCAAACTCTCCGATACCTGCGCCTCGGAGGTGGGGAAAGCCTACGGGAAACACACGTTTTTGATCACCACCCTACAGCCAGTTCCTCGGGGGACGGAGGGAGCCGTCAGCCTGGAGGGGACGGTGGCCGGATTGGCGGCTTCGATCGCCATCGCCCTGGTGGGGTGGGGAGTCGGTTTGGTCGATGGTATCGGGATTCTCTGGTGCGCGATCGCGGCTTTGATCGCCACCAACATCGAAAGTCTGATCGGCGCCACCCTGCAATCCCAATGGGACTGGCTGACCAACGAAGTGGTCAATTTTATCAATACCTTCATCGGCGCGATCGCGGCTATCTTGCTGGCGCTGGCTTGGCGGGTCGGCCGCCCCTGGATCTTGTAAAACTCTCCGATAATTTCCGGCATCTCGGGAGGTCAAATGCTCCGGGATTGTGGTTTAATTAGAGCAGGAGTCCGCACTCCATCAACCGTTTCCTATTCCCGCCGGGGTGAATTGGGAAATATTTGTTAAATTTTCCGGAAAACGTCCCATATTGTGCATCCCGCTTCTCGGCCTCATCCGATAAAAATTCGGGTCAATTATTGAAAAACTTTCTTGCTGTCCGATTTGAAAAGGAGTCAATTTTAAGATCATGTCCCAACCATTTATGACCATCAACGACACCGACTCGATAACCCTCGGTCAGTCGTTGAAATACCTGCAAAGTTCCGGCAAATTTCAAACATTTTTAGCCGAAATTTTGCGCCAGTACGTGATCGAAAAAGAGCTGCAAACTCGCGAAGATGTGAACGTCAATCCATCGGCGATCGAGCAGGCGGTGATCAACTTCCGCCTGGAGCGAAATCTCAGCGACCCCCAAGCATTTCAGGCTTGGCTGGATCAAAATCGCATGACCTACAACGCCTTCCACGAGCAGGTTTCCAACGGTTTCAAGCGCGAGACGTTGAAATTGGCGGTGGTGGGGCCAAAGTTAGAAGAATATTTCCTGGAACGGAAGCCCTTTTTAGATTCGGTGGTTTTGTCAAGAATCGTCGTTGACGACTACGAAATGGCGGAGAGTTTAAAAAATAAAATCCTCTCCGGAGAAGCCACATTCGAGGCGATCGCCCGGGAACATTCCGTCACCACCGAAAGCCGGGTCAACGGCATGATGGGGGCCGTGAGTCGGGCCACTATCCCCGAAACCATCAAGCCGTCCGTCGAGGGGGGAGAAATCGGGCAGATCGTCGGCCCCTTTGAAGTCGAAGGGCGCTGGTGCCTGTTCCGCATTGAAGAATTTATCGACGTTTCTCTGGAAACCAAAGGCATGAAACAGCGGCTGCAAAATGAATTGTTCGATCGCTGGATGAACGAACAGCTCAAAACCCTGACCGTGAAGTTGCAAATCAGCGATTAGCGGCCAGGGGGACCCGCAGTTCTTCCAAGTCCAAAGTCTTCACCAAATTGATAGTGAACGGCGAGGGTCCAAGGGTTTGCAAATACTCCTCGCTCAGATAGGCCCGGTAGTCGGAGCGATCGCGGATGTGAACGTTAAAAAACGTCAGGCTCAACGCCTGCAAGTAGGGGTAGGCTTTTTCGGGGTCGGGTCCGATGAGTTGGGGGGGGATCGGCACCTGCCCCCCGTTTTCCTGCAAAAAAGAGAAGTGCGTCCCCGGCGCGAACAAAACCAAGAGTTTGTCGGGGGTGTCGAGCCAGGTGAAGGGCTCGATCTGCTCGGGAACCGCCGGGGTGATGTAATCGTTGGTGCCCGCCACGATCGCCACCGGGACGTCGATCGCCCCCATCCCTGACTCACCGAATACCAAACTGGTGAGGGGATTGATGGCGATGACAGCTTTCACCCGGCGATCGCGGAAATTCCGGCGATCCGGGGCGACTTCCAGGGCCCGACACTGGAGCAAGAGCGATAGATTCAGGGTGATCTGCCGTTCGTCCGCCTGCAAACAGTTTTCTTCGAGTTTCTCCGGGTTGAGGGTCGCCCCCGCTAGGGCCAGCACCGTGTAACCGCCAAAGGATTGGCCCATTACCCCCACATTTTGCAGGTCGAGGCGATTTCTCCAGGCTGGGTCCGATCGCGATTTTTCTTCGAGCAAGTTCAGCAAATAGGTGATATCCAACGGGCGATCGGCGAAGGACGACGGCTCGGGGGGGCGCTCGAACCCCTCCAGAAATCCCTGGAAGCGGTTGGCGCTGGTGCCGATATGTTCGGGGATGGCGACGGCGTAGCCGTGGGAGGCCAGGTGTTCGGCGACGTAGCCGAAGGTTTTGGGGTCCGATCCCAACCCGTGGGAAATCACGATCAGGGGTGCGGGGACGCCCAAATTCTCCGGGATGTAGAGGTAGAAGGGGGAGGGGCGATCGCGGTTAGGATTGAAAAAGAGGAACTCCGCCTCCCGCCAGGAATAGGGTCCGGGTTGGCGGGGACCGGGCAAGTTGAAGGGCTCGCTGGGGGTGGGGCGATCGGGATTTTCGACCGTCCGCTTCTGCTGGAGCGCTTCCAGAATGGCGGTATCCTCCAACAGGACTCGGGATGTCTGCCGCATCACATTCAAACTAAACTCCAAATCGATCCGAATTTCGCGATCGGGGAACTCCTGCAAGATTCCCAGCAGCGTCAGACCCCTCGGACGGTCGGCGGCTGCGGCGATCGCGGTTCTCAGGGCCGAAAAGCCGTTTTCCCCCGTCCCCGTGTTCACCACCTCCCCCATCCGCCGCAGAATCACTTCCCCCGTCGGCTTGTTGAGAAACTGCTCGACACTCCAGGGACTCGCCTCGAAGGGGGTCGTCAACGCCTCCCGCAGCGGCATTCCATCTTGAATTCGCAGCAGGCGTCCGTAGAGTACCAGGGTCGGGGTGGTTTTGCCTTCCCGGGCGAAACGCTCGATATCGGCGATGGGGATGGAGGTTTCGGCCGGACCGTAGGAGAGGGTAATTTCTTCGGCACCGCGGGCCGGACTTCCTGGGGCGATCGCCAACATCAGGGAAGATAAGCCAGCCAAAACCGTTTTGGAAAGGGAGATAGGAGTCGGAGTCATCATGGATCGAAGTCGCCTCAAGGATGGTAATCTTCACGGCATTATGCCTGATCGCGCTGCAGTGAGAGGAGTCGGGAGTAGGGAATAGGGAGTCGGGAGTCGGGGGGCGGAGGAGGCAGGGGGGGCAGGGGAGGCAGGGGAGGCAGGGGAGGCAGGGGAGGCAGGGGAGGCAGGGGAG
>JBNGCR010000175.1:0-11892 GCA_050045915.1 Limnospira sp. | reverse complement strand
TCCTTTTCATCAGATTTCCGATTGCTATAGCAGTGTGAAATGATGAGTGAAAATTCGATCCGGTCAAAGCCCCCAGTATTGGGGGTTTGGGGGCTAGAAAATTTTACAACTGCTTGCACACTGCTATATATCCCCCATTTATCCCTCCCCATTCTCCGGATTCGGAGTAGTAAATGACTCCCCCAACATCCACTCCAACAAAATCGGATTCACCAACTCCGGCGCCTCATCTTGGGGACAATGCCCCACCCCCTCCAGCGGCACGAACCGTTTTACCGCCTCAAAATTGGCGAACTCCCGCCCCAGGGCGATCGGTTCCCAGGGGTCCTCCGTCCCCCACAAAACGATCGCCGGACAGGGCAAAATCGGCAGCAAGTCCTCCGGTAAAGGACCCTGGGAATAGCGGGTAAACGCCACGAACACATCCACCGCCCCCTGATCCCGGGCCGGCATCAGCAGCATTTCCACCAATTCCTCCGTGACGGCATCCGATCGCCGGTATGCTTGCAACAGGACACGCCGCACCGTCCGGGGGGTGGCAATTTGCCGAAAAAATAACTCGCTCACCCACCGCAGACCCAAAACTTGCTGGGCGACTCCCGCGCCGAAGCTGCGATACCAGGGAATCTCCGCCCGCTTGCGATCGTGTAGCAACCGCAACGAACAGTTTAACATCGCCACGTCGCGGGCGACATCCGGATGGGACACCGCCGCCTGCATCGCCACGATACAGCCGATGGAATTGCCCACCAAATGGGCCGGTTCGCCGACCACCTCCCGGCAAAAATCGGCCACCAGATCCCCCCAGGTTTCAAAGGTGTAGGATACGGTAGCCGAGGGCAGGGGTTTGGCCGACCCCCCGAACCCCAACAGGTCGATGGCGAAGACCCGGCACTTTTCAGCCAAAACGGGGATATTTTTGCGCCAGTGTCCCCAACTCGCGCCGAAGCCGTGAATCAATACCACGGCCGGCCCGGTTTCTCCGGCGGCGGTGTAGCAGATGGGAAACCCTTTCCAAAGCCAAGTTTGAGTGGTGACGGTTGCTGCGATCATGGAGCCAATGAAAAATGAAAAATTCCCTACACCCTACACCCTACACCCGATTCCAATTGGGTGCACCGAACTCCCCCCGGCATCCGTCTGTGGCAAAATTTGGGAATAGCCAAAACTGTCCTCTCAAATCGGAGAGGCGAAATCCCAATTTTAAGATGCAATCAACCCTGACTCTCCCTTCCGTCGCGGACTTTCTCGGATCGGAAATCGTCCCCGACTACGAAACCGCCAAAGTCGCCATCCTCCCGGTCCCCTTCGAGGCGACCACCACCTACCGCAAGGGGTGCCAAAACGGGCCGGCGGCGCTGTTGGAGGCCTCCCACCAACTCGAATGCTACGACGAAGAATTGGGGCGGGAAATCGCCTCGGAAGTGGGAATTTACACCCATCCGGCGATCGCAGATACTCGCCGCGACCCCTCCCTCCCCCTCGAAGAAATGCTCCGCGTCACCCGGGAAACCGTCAAATCCCTGGCGAAAGATGATAAATTTGTCATCGCCATCGGTGGGGAACACGGCATCACCGCCGGGGTGGTGGAAGCCTATCTGGAACTGGAAACCGAACCCTTCACCGTCGTCCAAATCGACGCCCACGGCGACCTCCGACACGAATATGAGGGATCAATTTACAATCATGCCTGCGTCATGCGGCGGGTGTTGGAGATGGGGTTGCCCACCCTGCCGGTGGGAATTCGCAGCATCTGCCAAGAGGAAGCCGACCTAATCCGGGAACGGGACATCCCCGTCATTTGGGCGCGGGACATCGCCACCCAACCGGACTGGATCGAAAAAGCGATCGCCCGCATCCCCACCCGGCGAATCTTTCTCACCATCGACCTCGACGGCATCGACCCCGCCGCCGTGCCCGGAGTCGGCACCCCCGAGCCGGGAGGGCTGTCCTGGTACGGGTTGCTGGCGTTTGTGCGGGCGCTGTTGACAGACAGCGAAGCGATCGGCTGTGATGTAATGGAATTAGCACCCGTCGGAGATTCCGTCGTCTCCGAATTCACCGCCGCCAAATTGATCTATAAACTGATCGGATACCAAGCCGTGGCCCGGGGTTGGGTGAAGTGACGCGGAACTCCGCTCCCCGGAGATTTCCGAGTGTCATTCCACCCCCAATTCCGACCGCCCAACTCTCAGATTGTGAACCGCGATCGCTCGAATGTGGAACTGCTTATGAAGGGTACTCCAATTAACAGCTATGCGCCTGATTTTGAACTGCCGGGGGTGGACGACGAAGTTCACCACCTAGCTCGCTATCTGGAACGATTTCGAGCCGTCATCGTCGTTTTCATGTCCAACTGCTGTCCCCACGTCCGCTCCGCCCTCGAGGGCCTGAAGGGATTGCAAGCCGAACTGCAACCCCAGGAAATCATCTTGGTGGGGATCAACGCCAACGACGCCACCCGCTCCCCCGAAGACAGCTTCGATAAAATGAAAGCCTTCGCCGACTCCAACGACCTCAACTTCCCCTACATCCGGGACGTGAACCAGGACGTCGCCCAATGTTTCGGCGCCCAAACCACCCCGGAAGCCTTCCTTCTCGACAACCGGGGCATTCTGCGCTACCGAGGTTCCATCGACCATTCCGCCGACTCCGCCGGGGAACCCTCCACCCCCGGGCCTCTCCATGTCGCAGTGACCCAACTCCTGCGCGGAGAGGCGATCGACCCCGCCATCACCTCCCCCGCCGGCACCCCCATCCAATGGCGGGGGTGATTCGCGATCGCGGGCGATCGTTTCCCGATCCCCCGGGGGCTTGACCTCGCCGCCCCAGAAAAAAGCTGAGAGGAGATCACACCTTTCTGTTATCTTATTCTTGGGGAGATAACTGCCAAACCGGTCGCCCCCATTGGTGATGTTTCCGGATTCGGGCGTGAGCCGATACCTGGCCGAATGCAAAATGATAGTAGGTTTTGATGATACCCCAATGAAACCAACCCAACGATTTGAACCGCCCAGACCACCCGGAACCGTCGCCGCGATCGCCGCCGATCCCAGTGTATGGGGTCGTTCTCAACAGGGGGATTAAATGGGGACAAAATATAAGCGGATTTTGCTGAAACTGAGCGGCGAAGCCCTCATGGGCAGTCTGGGATACGGCATCGACCCCGCCGTGGTCCAGGGCATCGCCCAGGAAGTGGCCGGCGTCGTGGCTAAGGGTGTCCAGGTGGCGATCGTCGTCGGCGGCGGTAATATTTTCCGGGGCATGAAAGCCGCTTCGGCGGGCATGGACCGGGCGACGGCCGACTACGTTGGCATGATCGCCACCGTCATGAACTCCATCACCTTGCAGGACGCCCTCGAACAGATCGGCGTCCCCACCCGAGTACAGACGGCGATCGCCATGCAGGAAGTAGCCGAACCCTACATCCGCCGCAAAGCCATCCGCCACCTGGAACTCAACCGGGTCGTGATTTTTGGGGCTGGTTCCGGCAACCCGTTTTTTACCACCGACACCACGGCGGCCCTCCGCGCGGCGGAAATTGACGCGGAGGTGATCTTCAAAGCCACGAAGGTGGATGGGATTTACGACGCCGACCCGGCCGTGAACACCGACGCCCGCCGCTACGAAACCTTGAGCTACGGCTACGTCCTCACCCACGACCTGCGCGTGATGGACAGTACGGCGATCGCGCTGTGCAAAGAGAATAATCTTCCTATTATTGTATTTAATCTCACGGAGCAAGGCAATATCAGCCGCGCCGTGATGGGCGAACCTGTTGGAACATTTGTTGGAGGTTCTTGTGAAGTTAAGTGAAGCTGACAATTTGATGAAAAAAGCCGTCGAGGCGACTCAACGCGCTTTCAATACCATCCGCACGGGGCGGGCGAACGCCTCCCTGCTAGACCGGGTGACGGTGGAATATTACGGCGCCCCCACCCCCTTAAAATCATTGGCAAGCATCAGCACCCCCGACGCTTCCACCCTCACCATTCAACCCTTCGATCCCAATACGCTGGGGCTGATCGAAAAGGCGATTTCCACCTCCGACGTGGGACTCACCCCCAACAACGATGGGACGGTAGTGCGGTTGAATATCCCCCCCCTGACGAAAGAACGCCGCCAGGAGTTCGTCAAGATGGCCGGGAAATACGCCGAAGAAGGCCGGGTTTCGGTGCGGAACATCCGCCGGGACGCGATCGACTCGGTTCGCAAGCAGGAAAAAAGCGGGGATCTCTCCGAAGATGAATCCCGGGATTTGCAAGACCAAATTCAAAAGATAACGGACAAATACACCGCCAAGGTGGACGAGCTGCTCGAAGCCAAAGAAAAGGATATTATGACGGTTTAGGAGAATTTCCAAATTCCCGAGAGTTCAAATCCAGCTCCCGTCAGATCGATATCGGAGGTCAGGGGTAGAAGCGGCATCGTCGCCTGCGGGGCCGGTATCGAAAACCCAAGACAGATCAGATCCACTCACAATGACAACTCTATTCGACTGCATCATCGTAGGAGCCGGGCCAGCCGGCGGGGCTGCGGCCTATCACCTTGCCAAACGGGGCCATTCGGTTCTCGTCCTGGAAAAAGACACCTGGCCGCGGAATAAACCCTGCGGGGGCGGCGTGTCCCCCGCCGTCGCCGAGTGGTTCGACTTCGATTTCGCCCCGGCTATCTCCACCACCGTCACCAAAATCCGCTATACCTTCAAACTCGGCGACCCGGCGGAAACGGACATCGCCAAACCCATGTGGATGGTGCGCCGGGATGTCTTCGATGCCTTTTTAATGCAACAAGCCCAAGACCAGGGCGCCCTCCTGCAGGCCGAAACCGAAGTCAAAGGGATTCAGTGGAAGGGGGAGGCTTGGGAAGTCCTCACCAGCGGCGAACCGGTGACGGGCCGATATTTGATCGCCGCCGACGGTGCCAAAGGGCCGGTCGCCGGGTGGCTGGGCATCAAACAGTCCAATCCCCGCACGGCAATGGTGACGGAGGCTGATCCGTTTTCCGACGTCCCCACCTTTGAATTTGGCCTGGTTAAAAATGGCAGTCTGTGGGGATTTCCCAAGGCCGACGGCTACACCGTCAGCACCGCCACCTTCCGGGGGGGGGAACCCAAGAGTTTGAGCAAAGACCTGAGCAAATATGTGGCGGAACTGGGGTTGGATGCCAACTCCCCCGTCCTTGAACATTCCCTGCGCCTGTGGGACGGCGATCGCACCCTCCACGCCCGCAACGCCCTGGTGGCCGGGGAGGCAGCCAGCATCCTCGACCCCCTCTCCGGCGAGGGGATTCGCCCGTCGATGTTGACCGGCGTGAAGGCGGCCGAAGCGATCGACGCGGCCCTCGGCGGCAACGGCAATGCCCTCGAACAGTACACCCGGACCATCCGCGAAGATTGGGGCGCCGATATGGTCTGGGCCGGGCGCCTGGCGGGGTTGTTCTACCGCTTCCCCGGCATCGGCTATAAGGCGGCGGTGAAAGTCCCCGTCGCCACCCAACTGATGAGTCAGATCCTCTGCGGCGAACTCCGCTACGCCGACGTCGCCAACCGGGCGATCAAGCGGCTGAGTCCCTTTTAGAAAGAAGCAAGGGCGCGGTGGAAACTCGGGAAGCGGAGGAGGAATGATTCGCCAACTTTTCCTCCGCCCCCTCAGTCCGGATGGCGACGCGCCGGCGTGTCGGACGAACCTTCCAAAAACTCGACTCCCCGACAACCCCGACCCGAATGCGCGTCCGATGGCGGGCTGCGAATTCCCTCGGCCGGGGTGCGATCGCCTGCGGATGATGATATCATGTGGGTAGATATCGGTTGACTTCTGCGCCTTTATCTCCCTGTTGAAAAACAAATAGTTTTCGACTATTGGCAGTGACTAACGCGCCCACTTTTGCCTCGGCTTCCACCCGAGAATGAATTTATAGCGCTGTGCGAGCCGCGTAGTTACACACCGGATGGGTGAGAATTGTCAATCCCCCGACTCCCGACTCCCGACTCCCTAATACCGTTTCTAGACCTTGTAACTACACGATCGCGCACTGCTATATCCTTCGCTCGATAGCGTCCGCATCTCATCCACTTCAACTGCTAATTTTGCCCTGAAATTCGCTAAAATAACCCTGGGGGACCCGTCGCGATCGCACGGTCATCAATACTCTCGATCCAGCCACCATTTGAGATTTGAAGCTGGGCGGTGATGGATTCAATCCCAACTCAGCACTTCTGTCGGGCCGGTCAGTTTCGGGGCAATCTGTACGCTGTCGCGGATGTGTGCTTCGCGGATGTGTGCGCTTGTCGGATCGACATTCGCGGAGAGACAACTCGAATTGCGATCCTCACCGCCGACCCGGAAGACATCCTTGGAAACTCGACCCGATCCCGCCGCTCGATTCCGACCTAAGGAGATTTATGAATCCCGTGGATACCGCACAAATACTTCAATCCCAATTCGATCAGCAGGTCCTGTTACACCGAATCGTCAACCGCATCCGTCAATCCCTCGAACTCCAGGAAATTTTGAGCGCGACGGCCTCGGAAGTTCGTTCCTTTTTGGGGACGGACCGGATCATGATCTATCGATTCGACGAAGACGGCAGCGGGGAGGTTGTGGCGGAGTCCATCGACACCGATCGCCTCCCCTCCTTGAAAGGGCTGCACTTCCCCGCCGACGACATCCCCCCCGAAGCCCGCGATCGCTACCTCCGCCTCCGACAGCGCACCATCGTCCACGTCGCCTCGGGCAGCATCGGACTGAGTCCCCTCGATGCCACGGAAACCGGCCAACCCCTGCCCTCCCCCGAAATTCACACCCGGCAAGTCGATCCCTGCCACGTCAGCTACCTGACGGCGATGGGGGTGCAATCCTCCGTCGTCGTCCCCATCCTCTACTCCCAGCCAACGGAAAAGAGCTCGGAAACGTCGGAGTCCCCCCCCTGCGAAACCCAACTGTGGGGGTTGCTCGTCTCTCACCACTCCGAACCCCACAACATTTCCGAACTCGAACTTCAAGTCCTCCAGTTGGTCGTCGATCAGGTGTCCGTCGCCATTTCCCAAGCCAACCTGCTCGAGGGCAGCCGCCAGCAAGCCCATCGGGAAGCCACCGTCAACCGGATCGCCTCCCTCCTGCACGAACAACCCACCATCGAATTACAGGCAGCCTTGGAAGCCACCGTAGAGGCCTTTGAGGGATCGGGGGGGCGGTTGTACCTCTTTCCCCGCGCAGATGAAACGGTCTCCGAACTCTGGACCTGCGGCGACGGGCCCACCCTGCCCGAATGGGAATCCACTTCAATTTTGGAAGAACATCCCCTGTGGCAGCAGTGGGTCGATCGCGGCTTTCAACCCGCCGCCTCGGACTCCCACTCCGACATCTGGGCGATCGCGGATCTGTACCGGGAGCCGCAACTGCGGATCTTCACCCCCGCCTTCCGAGCCACCGAGATCCGGGGCCTGCTCGTCCTGCTGATCCGGTACCGCCGGCAAAACCTGGGCATCCTAACGATTTTCCGCGACCAGATCGACACCGAAACCCTGTGGGCGGGATTCTTCGACCCCAGCGCCAAACAGATGATGCCCCGGCAATCCTTCGAGGTGTGGCGAGAATTTAAAAAGGGACAGGCCCAGCCCTGGACTGCCGACGAAATCGCCCTGGGGCGGGCGTTGGAAAATCAATTTTCGATGGCAATTCAACAATATTGTCTCTACCGAGAAGTCAACGCCCTGAACGCCAACCTGGAGCGACAGGTACAAGAGCGCACCGAACAATTGCAACAGTCCCTAGCCAGCGAACAGTCCAAAGCCGAACAGTTGGCGAAAATTTTGGACGAACTGCGGCGCACCCAAAGCCAACTGATTCAAACCGAAAAAATGTCCGGACTCGGCCAACTCGTGGCTGGTGTCGCCCACGAAATCAACAACCCCATCAACTTCATTTTCGGCAACTTGACCTATGCCGAAGAATACAGCGACCATCTGCTGAAATTGATTCCCCTCTACCACCGACACTACCCCGATCGCCACGCGGATATCGAAGCTTACGAAGAAGAAATCGAACTCGATTTCATTCAAGAAGATCTGCCAAAAATTATCTCGTCAATGCAGATTGGGGCGCAACGAATTCGACAACTGGTTCTCTCCCTCCGCAACTTTTCTCGCCTCGATCAGGCCGAGCGAAAATCCGTCGATCTGCACGAAGGAATTGAGAGCACGTTGTTGATTTTGCAACATCGCCTCAAAGCTAAACCCAACTATCCGAACATCAAAATTCAAAAAGAATATGGCGATCTGCCCCCCGTCGAATGTTATGCTGGGTTACTCAATCAAGTGTTTATGAATTTGCTCAGTAATGCGATCGATGCCCTTGATGCCAAAATTAAGGAACGGGAGGAGACGAACTTCGTGCCGACGATCGCGATTCGGACGGCGATGGGTTCTGACGAAACGGCCCCGGGGGAAGCGGTGGAAATTGCGATCGCGGACAACGGGCTGGGGATTCCCGAAGCGGTTCAACCGCTCATTTTCGATCCCTTCTTCACCACGAAACCCGTCGGCTTGGGAACCGGTCTGGGACTCTCCATCAGCCACCAAATTGTCGTGGAAAAACATCGCGGTCAGATCCACTGCATTTCTCAACCCGATCGCGGGACGGAGTTTCGCATCAAACTTCCGGTCGGTTGAGGTTGATTTCGCAGAGAAAAAGGAGTTGCATCCACCAATTGCCAGACCCATTATTTCTCAACTCAGATTGCTGACTTATGCTTGTTAACTCTCATCAGTGGCAACAATTTCGAGACTGCTGTCGCGACGAGGCTGCCTTTGCGAAACTGCAAAATCTGTTGAATTTGACCCCACCTGACGCCACACCCGCCGCGGCGACCGCCAACTCCCCGTTTTGTCAACTGTGGATGGATGCGGCCGAAGATGCCATCTTCATCTGCGATCGCCAACTGCGCTACACCCAAATCAACCGCGCCGCCTCCGCAGCCCTCGGCCTGTCCCTCTCCGAGGTCGCCGGAAAAACCCACCGGGAGCTATTCGGGTTCGGGGACGAATCCCTGGAACTGGGGCTGCGGGAGGTTTTGGAGCTCGGCGAACCCCTGCGGGTTAACCACAAACTCTCCCCTCGCCCGGGTTCCTCCCCCTACAACTGCGCCTACACCGCCGTCCGGGATGAAGAGGGCGCGATCGTGGGACTGTTGGGCATCTGCCGCCCCCTGAGTGTCGCCAATCTCCCCCCTCGAACGGATGCCGACCCCCTGCCCACCCCCTCCCTCAAACAGCGCTACGGTGCCCTTTCCCACGTCATCGCCTCGATCCGCCAGTCCCTCGACCTCCAGACCATCTTCAACACCACCAGCACCGAAGTCCGCCAACTCCTCGACGCCGACCGGGTGGCGGTGTTCCGCCTCGACCCCCAGTCCGGCTACAATGACGGCGAATTCGTGTCCGAGGACCTCTTGCCGCCCTTCGACTCGGCCCTACAGGCGAAAGTCCACGACCACTGCTTCGGCGAACAATTCGCCCTTTATTACCAGCAGGGCCGGATTCAGGCGATCGCCGACGTGGAAACCTTTGAACTGAGCGACTGCCACCGGGACATCTTGACCCGGTTTCAAGTCCGGGCTAACCTGGTGGTCCCCCTGCTCAAAACCGGACACCTGTGGGGATTGCTCTGCATCCACCAGTGTCGCGGCCCCCGGCAGTGGCAGCCCGATGAAATTGACTTCATTCGGGAAATCGCCAGCCATTTGGGAGTCGCGATCGGACAGGCCGAACTGCTGGCCCGCACCCGCTCCCAACTCGAACAGCGAAAAGCCCTGGTGTCAGTCATCCGGCGGATTCGGGAACCGATGCAGATCGAGGAAATCTTCGTCGCCACCGTCCGGGAAATTCGCGGGTTGCTCGGTGCCGACCGCGTCGGGGTGTTCCGCTTCTACCCGGAGTCCCACTACGACGACGGCGAATTTATTGCCGAAGATGTCGCCCCGGGGGTGAGTTCGGCTCTGGGGGTCCCCATCCACGATCACTGCTTCGGGGAGCGGTTTTCACCGGGCTACCAAAAAGGGAAAATCAGCGCCCTTTCCGATATCTACGCGGCCGATTTGAGCGACTGCCACCTCGAGATTCTGGGTCGGTTTCAAGTGCGGGCGAATTTGGTGGTCTCTCTGTTGAAACATCAAACCCTGTGGGGATTGGTTTGCATCCACCAGTGCCACCGCCCCCGCAACTGGAAGGACGAGGAAATTGACTTCATCACCCAAATTGCCCGCCACCTGGAAGTCGCCCTCCAACAGGCGGATTACGTCGCCAGGATGCAGGCTCAAAGCACCCAACTGGCGATCGCCCAAGAGCGACAGCGGGAAATGGAGCGACAACAGATTCTCGGCGCGATCGTCGATAAAATTCGCCAGTCCCTCGACATCGACTCCATCTTCAACACTACGACAGCGGAGGTGCGACACCTGTTCAAAGCCGATCGCGTGGCGGTGTACCGCTTCAACCCCGACTGGAGCGGTTCTTTTGTGGCGGAGTCGCGGTCGGAAGACTGGATACCGGTGGTGGGGACGATGTCCACCATCGCCGACGACCACTTGCAGGGAACCGAAGGGGGACGCTACCGCCACCACGAAACTTTCGCCGTTGACGATATCTACACCGCCGGACACCAGGAGTGCCACATCCGACTCCTGGAAGAGTTTCAGGCCCGGGCTTACGCGATCGTGCCGATCTTCCAGGCGACCCGACTTTGGGGCCTGCTGGCCGCCTACCAAAATTCCCGTCCCCGCCGCTGGGAAGACTACGAGATCCGCCTGCTGGCTCAAATTGGCGTCCAGTTCGGGGTCGCCCTGCAACAGGCGGAGTTGTTAGCCCAAACCCGGCGTCAGGCGGAGGCCCTGGCCCGAGACTTGCGCCACACCCAAACCCAACTGGTGCAGAGCGAAAAAATGTCGAGTTTGGGCCAACTCGTGGCCGGCATCGCCCACGAAATCAACAACCCGGTCAATTTTATTTACGGCAATTTGGACTACGCCGCCGACTATTGCCACGACCTGCTGGACTTGGTGGAATTGTATCGGACAGAATATCCCGACCCGACTCCGGCCCTCGACGATCGCATCGAGGAGATCGAGTTGGATTTCCTCACCGAAGATCTGCCCAAAATTCTCTCGTCCATGAAAGTGGGCACCGATCGCATCCGCAAGTTGGTTTTATCCCTGCGAAATTTCTCCCACCTCGACGAGGCGGATATCAAATCCGTCGATATCCACGAGGGCATCGAAAGCACCCTGTTGATCCTCGGACATCGCTTCAAAGCTAAACCCGATCGCCCCCCCATTGAGGTGGTCAAAGAATACGGCCGACTGCCCCGGGTCGAGTGTTACGTCGCCCAGTTGAATCAGGTGTTCATGAATGTTTTGAGCAACGCCATCGATGCCTTGGAAGCTGCGATCGCCACCTCGGATCGACACAAACCGCCGACGATCGCGATCATCACCTGCCTAAAACCTGCCACCGCCCCCGGGCTAGGCGATCGGGTGGCTATCACCATCCGGGATAACGGCCCGGGAATTCCCCCGGAAGTTCAACCCCGAATTTTCGACCCCTTCTTCACCACCAAATCCGTCGGCAAGGGTACGGGTTTGGGACTCTCGATCAGCTATCAAATCGTCGTTGACAAGCACGGCGGGGCGATCGAATGTTCGTCCGCGCCGGAGGGGGGGACGGAGTTCCGGATACTGATTCCGGTCGCACAGCGAAGGTAGGGGCAGGGGAGCGGAGGGGCGGAGGAAGCGGAGGAAGCGGAGGAAGCGGAGGAAGCGGAGGAAGCGGAGGGGCGGAGGGGGCGGAGGAAGCGGAGGAAGCGGAGGAAGCGGAGGGGCGGAGGGGGCGGAGGAAGC
>JBNGCR010000174.1:0-11940 GCA_050045915.1 Limnospira sp. | reverse complement strand
ATATTAATCACAAATCAGAGGGATTCATGCTGAACATACAACTAGACCCCGAAACCGAAGCCCGTTTAGTGGAAATTTTAGCCACGGAAAAAACGACCAGTGATGAATTGATTAAACGGTTGGTTAAAGAACGCTGGTTGAGTTTACAACCCCGCCAAACTATTGTCGAGAGACGTGGGGGACATCCTGAACATCTGTTAGAAGATGCGCCGCCTGATTTATCAGAACGGGCTAATCGCAAAAAGGCGATCGCTGATTATTTGCACAAGAAACATCCTCAATACGATTTGCAATGACCTACTATCCTGTAATTCTTGTAGATAGTGGAATTCTAGTCGCTTACTACAGTTCCCAAGACCGCTATCATCAACAGGTACGAGTCTTCTTTGAAAGATGTACCAGTAACCTAGTCACTACTGTTGGCTGTGCTACTGAGGTTATGTGGCTTTTAAGTTCTAATTGGCGAATACAAAATCTATTTTTAGAAGCCGTTGCCAAGGGGGTTTTTGAAACAATCCCACTGCTGCCTGAAGATTTTTCCCGCATTGCTGAACTGAATCAGCAATATGCAGATTTGCCTGGAGATTTTGCGGATTTGTCTCTAATTGCGATTTCGGAACGGCTGAATATTCCAGCTATTGCTACTTTAGATAGTGATTTTGATGTGTATCGGCGTTATCGATGAATCGGGGGAAGATTACTTGTATCCGAGTCGTTATTTTCTCCCGATCGCACTCTCGGAACCCTTGAAAAAAGCCCTGGAAACTTGTCTCTAATCCAAACACCTGGTTTCTCGGTGCAACGATCGCCCACAATTGTTAAAATATGTAAAGCACTATTGGAATCAATCCCGCCATGACCTATCATGTAATTTACGATGGCAATTGTAATTTATGTACCACCCTGGTACAACTGCTGGAAAACCTCGATCGCGGCGATCGCTTCCGTTATATTCCCATGCAAGATGAAGCCACATTGCAGCAATTTGAAATTACCTCCAAAGACTGCGAAATGGGGATGATTTTAATTGATGCCGAGCGAACGGAACGGCGGTGGCAGGGCAGCGACGCGGCGGAAGAAATCGGGCGGTTGTTGCCGGGGGGAGAAGTGTTTGTCGGCGCTTACCGGGCGATGCCGGGGCTGAAATGGGCGGGCGATCGCGTTTACGAACAAGTCCGCGATAACCGCTATCAAGTTTTCGGAAAGCGATCGCAAACCTACCAGTCCAACTACCCCAGTTGTTGCGGCAATTCCCCCTCCTAAATTGCCCGTTGTTGAGCTTCAGCGCCTCCCACACGGGTGATTTTCCAACTCCCAACTGAGGGTTCCGGCGCCATCCAATTCCACTTCCACCCCGACGGGTAAAACGGCGTTGCAGCCGTCGTGTCCGAAGGGGAGATCGGAAATAATGGGAATGCCGAGATCTCCGAGGCGATCGCGCAAAACTTCTTCCACTGAAAAATCGCTGCGATCGCCCTCCGATTCCGCTGGGCTGAACCGCCCCAAGGCGATGCCGCGCACCCCCTCAAATGCCCCCGTCATCCGCCAGTAAGTCAACATTCGATCGATGCGGTAGGGCTCCTCATTGACATCCTCAAAGGCGAGGATCGCGCCCCTCAAATCGGGCTGGTGGGCGGTTCCCAGCAGGTACGTCGCCACCGTCAAATTGCCGGGAAACAGACGGCCCCTCACCCGTCCGCCGCCCCAACCTTTTCCCTGTAAGGGTTGCAATGGGCGACTTTCTAAATAGTCGAATAAACGCGCGATCGCCCAGTCCGGTTCCTGGGATAAAGTGGTCAAAACGGGGCCGTGAATGCCGACAATATTCTCTTGTTCAGATAACGCCCACAGTAAAGCCGTGATATCGGAAAATCCGAGCAAAAATTTGGGGTTGGGAGACGCCGGAATTTCGCATTTTGGCAATCCTTCCAGCAGTCGCGTCGCGCCGTAACCCCCGCGAGCACAGAGGATGCCGCAGATCTTCTCATCTTTAATAGCGTCGAGAAGCTGCGATCGCCGATCGCCATCTTTCCCAGCCAAATAGCCCCAATTCGCCTCCAAATTTGGATGCGGCGCGATCGCATATCCCCGCGATCGCCAAATGTTCAACCCCTGTTGCACGGGTTCGAGGTTCCGCAGCCTGCCGCTGGGGGCAATTACTTGTAAAGTCGGGTGGGTCATCGGTAAATTAACAGAAAATGCGATCTGAACTCCCCTCTCCCAAAGTTGGGAGAGGGGTCGGGGGTGAGGGCGAGAGCATCCCGACCTACTCCTGTTCGGGTTCATCGGGTGGCAAAATTGGCGGTTCTTCTGATACCGAAATATCCGGTATCGGCGGAATTTCGGCGGGTTCCAAAACCGCTTCCGCCCCCGCCCATTGATCTAAAATATCCTTCAAAATTGCCTCCTCAATCCAAGTTTTTGTCACCACCGCCAGGGGCAAAGCCAACACCAGTCCCGCCAACCCCAAAAACCGGGCAAAAAACAACTGTGCCACCAACGTCGCCGCCGGTAGGAGGGAGACTTGTTTTTGCATGATCATGGGGCTGAACCAGTAACTCTCCACATTCTGAATGACGATATAAAGGACAATTACCGCCAGCGCTTTCAAAGGGTTATCCAGCAAAGCGACAGATACCGGAAAAATAACGCTTGCCGTGGGTCCGATATTGGGAACTAAATTAAAGATTCCGGCGAGGAGGGCGTGGGCGAGAACGAAGTTTATATTCAACAGTAACAAGCCGATACCGCTGAGGGTGGTGATAAAAACGGAGTTGATCGCGATGCCGCCCATCCACTGCAACAGGGCAATTTCACACAGGGAAAAAATTTCGTCCGCCCGCCGTCGATAAAAGGAGGGGAACAGGCGCACCGCCACCCGCCGATAGGAAAGGGGATTGGACAATAACATCAGGGTGAAGATGAATACCAACAGCACTTGTAAGAGAATCGCGATGGAGGAGTTAAAAAATGTGAAAAAGTTGCCGAGGATATTCTGCGCCAGGGGGGTGACTTGTCGGGCAAGTTGGGGGACGTTTGGCAGTTCTAAGTTGATCTCCGGCATCCAACCGGGCGGGTTGTCGAGGAAGGTATCGACCCAGCGGATAAATTGTTCGTAACCGACCGGAACCAATTGAATCAATTGCTCGAATTGATTCAAAAATGGGGGCATGACTAAACTTAAAAATAGAATCCCGAACAGTACCACGATCGCCAAAGCCAGCAGGACGGCTTTCCCGCGTTCGAGTCCGAATTTTTGCAGCCACCGCACCAAACTATTGAGGGCGATCGCCAATACTATCGAGGTGAAAAGCAACAGCAATATTTGCCGAAATTGCCACAAAATCACCAGGGCGATCGCCAAACAAAATAACGCGACCCAATCTCCAAGTTTCACCGTTTAATCCCCCTCATTTAAAACAAAGTCAAAAGTCAAAAGTTAAAAGTCCCTACTCCCTACTCCCTACTCCCGACTCCCGACTCCCTATTTTCTGTTCTCCGTCCAGCAGGAACAGCCAAACTGTCACGGCGAACCAGTGAAACAGCACCGGAACCCACAGGGAACCCGTCAACCCGTAGGCGACGGTACAACTCAATCCCAGGAGTGTCGCCAAACTCAGAAATGGAATTTTCACGAATGTCGGATAGCCTTTCCGATTGTAAGTCAAAGCGGCGAGGGGATGGTAAATGACGAATAAAAATAGGCTGAAAGCCGCCCAGAACAGCCAGGAAAGGGGAGAAACGACCTCGAAGGGGTGGGGGATCAAAAACACCCGAAACACGACCTCTTCGAGCAGTGCGGGGGTGATGAATAGCAGTGCGATTGCCCCCGCCAATTTCAAGGGCGGACGGCGGGAGGGATTCCAACGTAGGAACTTCATCGAAAATCCCAGTGGCAGGGCGATCGCGGCGTAAATAACCGATGTTCCCAATAATACCAGCCAATCCCGCCCCGTCATGGAACCCGTCGCCATTCCCAGGCGGTTTAGCGGGATAGAAATAATCGGAATTTGTCCGAATAGCAGCGTCGGCGCCATCGGCAAAATATCCGGGTCCCATCCCCCCACCTGGTTGGGGCGGACGAACCACAAACTCGCCCCGTGTTTGAGGAAAATTTCGCTCACCTCATCATGGGCCCGGCGCGGCATCATCGATCGCCAACTCAAAATCCCGTTGATGATATTCTGATTCGCAACGAATCCCTCGCGGTTGTCGATCCCCGCCAAGTGTTCGGCGTTCCGTTGCCAGTCGAGGCGGATCGTGCCTTGGGGGACGAGGAGATTTTTCAGGTCTTCCCCCAAGGCTGCCAACTCCCGAAATTTCTGGGTTTGGGGGTCGTCGGGGTGGGCCTCCAGCCATTCCCGGATCTGGGGCGTCTCGTTGAAGCGGCGGCGGCTTTCGGCGATCGCAATAAATAACCCTTGGGAGGAATCTTGGACGCAGGAAGTCGATGGTGTGACGGGGGAAACACCGCTGCCATCTCCCGTCCGATAGCGGGCCGTTATGACTTGTAATTGCCGCATCAATTCATCGAGGGGGGAACCCGTCAAACCGTCGAAATTGTAGGTTCCGGTGAAAGCGTCCAACTTGACAATCACATCAGAAACCGGCCGGGTTCCCAACCATCCCCGCTGCATATTTCCCATATAGTCCGCCCAAGATTGGGTTCCGGAGAGAATGCCGTTGGGGTTGTGGGCGTAAACCTGTTGATATTTTATTTCCAACTGCAATTCGCCGGTCATTGCGTCGCTGACAACTTCGGCAATTCCGTAGGAAAAATGTCCGGTGACGGTTCCGAAGGGCGCCCCTTCTCCCCCTTCGCCGCCGATGCCGCCGAAGAGGTGGATTACTAATGCCCGATCGCCTTCTTTCCACTTCTCCAAAGCCTCCGTCGGGGTGTCGGCTTCGGGATCGACGAGGACGGATTGCAGGGTTCCTTTGCGGTTTTCGGTGTCGTACCAATTGACGGATTCGATGTAGTTGCGTCCGTTTTCGCCGCCCAAAATAATCAGATCTGGAACCGGGCGAAAAGCCGATCGCGGCCGCAATGCTTGGACGGTGAACATCCCGTCGGCGTCCCTCGCCCCGTAGATGTACCACCCGTCATCGCCGAGAAATCCATCTTCGAGTCCCCGGGGAGTGGACATGAAACGTCCGTTGCGATCGCGGGGTTGTTGGGGGATGCGGATCGTGCCTTCCGGACCGTCGAAATTCCCCGTTTTGGGGTTGTAGTGGCGGACGCGAAAATATTGACTCGGACAGGGAGATTCGCCCGGACAATCCTCGGGGATGGCGTCGGGGCGATCGCCATTTGTCGGCTCGATAATTTTCACCAAACCGTACATTCTTCCGGTGACTTGGACGGGTTCGCGATCGACTTTTACAATGGCAGGATCGCCGCCTTCGATCGCCGCATTTTCAAAGGCGACGACGACATCATCTTGCGATCGGGCGCCGGCGAGGGACTGCAAGGGCCCCACCTGGCGGCGTCCGTCGAGGCGAGTGGGGATGACGTTTCCGTTGCGATCGCTGCGTCGGGCTGCCTCCGTCAATTCTATGTCGGTGGTGACGAGCCCGACGTACCGTTTTAAATTGGGATTGTCAATCCAAGTCAACCGCACCACCCGCCCCACCAAATCGCGCTCTTTCTCCGGGGCGTGATACACCTCAAACCACGCCCAATCGGGAATTTTAGCCTCTTCCAATTGTTCCGATGTCGGCAAAATTAATCGCCCCACCCAATTGCCCGTCGGTTGATAGAATGGGGAATTAATTTCAGTTTGAACCGGGAAAAAACTGGGTTGATTAAAAGGCAAACTTTGGGACAGGGCGTAGCTGGAAGGGGTGGGTTCCTGGGCGTTTACCGAACCCATTAATAGCAGCAGGAACGACCCCAAAATTAATGCGATTGTCTGCCGTTTCAGAACGCGCTTAAGATGGCGGTACGGGGACATTCATTATATCCTTAAAACAGAACTTTGCTTTTAATTACGAATCGGAATCGAGGCGATCGGGGTCGATGCCCAAACGTCTCAATCGTTCGGCTAATTTTGCCGCTTTCGGGAATAATTGCGGGTTCATCGGGGTCGTAATAAATGCCCATATCTACCCCGAAAAACCAATCCATTCGATCCGAACAAATGAAAACGAGAATGGCTTTGAGTAAGCCGGGGACTAAATCTTGTAATTCGTTATCCACGGGAGTCTCGTCAGAATCGGGCAAATCTTTCGCCGCAGGTAAGCCATCTATGCGATCGTATTTGAGTAACATGGTGTCCGAATCATCCCTTAACTGTATTTCGATCCTAGCGACATTCATCCGGTTCGGGGTTTACCGTTGACTCAACTCCTCCAACTGTTCGGCGAGGGATTCCCAGAAGGGTTCTTCTTCCCCTTCCCGGGTGGTATTTAATCCGGCGTGGAGGCTCCCTTTCAACTCTTGATAATAACTGTCGTCCAAAAAGGTCACATCAATTCCCGCGATCGCCAGCCGCCGTTTGAAATCTTCCTGGGTGTAATCCCGCCCGTCAATTAAAGCTCCCCGGGGGTTGGAAACCAGCAATTTTCCATTTACAAACACCGAGTTTATCGGATTCGGCCACCAAGAATAACCCGTGTAACCAAACATAACTGGAACTTCTAAAACTTGGTTTTCATCCAGTTTAAATTCCCGTTTTAACTGATTAATCAAGGGTTCTATTTTTTCCCGGTGTAATTTCAAATTGTGCCGGATTAACAGCTCGTTATTGATCGCCGCCCTCACCGTCGTCTGGGTACTCAAACCGCGATTGATGGCGGCCCCTTCGTAACCCTTTCTCCCCAATTCCCGCAGCAAGTCAACCCCCGCTTTTGGGCTGACGATCAACATCAGCGGTTTTCCCGATGGGGTAGGGACAAATGCGATCAATTCGTCCACCTGGCGGGTAAGCAGCCAACTCGTATCGATCGCGATCGGTTCCCCCTGGACTTTTTGGGCTTTCAGGAATTCCAAAACATCAGGATGCAGGGTTTCATCCTCGGATTCCCCGTAGTAAATTCGCCCCATCGGATAGTCCGGGAGGGGCGGCGTAACGTTCAAATTGCCATACCAATCCAGCCATTGATTGAGGGAATCGAGTTGTCGGGGTTGGCCGATTTCAAACCAGCCAAAATCCCGCTCCATAAGGGATTTGGCGTAGTCCGTCCCGCCCTCGCGGTTGCCCTTCAAACCGACATTGTAGCGGCGCAATCCCTCGGGTCCGGGAAACTGCACGTAACCGATTTCTGCGGTATCCTGCATCCAGGCGGTTTCCCCCAGGGTGACGCGGGTTTCGATGCCGGTGGGTGCGACGGCTTCTTCTACCGCGTCTATAATTTCCCGGTTGACGCCGCGATCGCTCATATGGATTTCCGAAACGGGGGCGGTATTGGGGGACATAATCCACGGGGCGACCCCCATTTGGATGACATCCGAGGCGATTTCGGTTCCGTCCCGGCGGGCGATCGCTTTCAAATTGATCAATCCCGTCCAGTCGCCGGACGCGAACCGTTTGGCTTCAATTCCCAATACAATAGTCGGGCTAAATTTGAGAGGTTTAATCCCCGACAAATCGACGGGTTTCCAACCGCCGACGGTTTTTTGAAAAATATTGATAGAGTCACGGGCGTCTTCATCGACGGTGATGGCGAGTTCGGCCTCTTTATAGTCTTCGGAAACCTGGAAGTGAACTTGAGCCAAATCCGTCTCGTCGTACTCACCGTTGACGATGCGATCTTTCCAGTCGGGGAGGCCGTCGCGATCGTCGTCGTCGTTGTTAAATAATACCAAAGGACCAGCCGACAAAGACCACTGCTTGGGGCGGATTTTATCCCTCTCATCGACGACACCATCCCGGTTGGTATCGCCGTAGAGGGCGAAGCCGGGAAATTGGGGTTCGGCGACGGCAAATTTGGCGATATCTCCGCTGGTGACTTTGGGGGCGACATCCGGCTGGCTGGCGAGGGCTTTTTCGTAGGTGGCGATCGCCAAATATCCCTGATATTCGACAATTTTATTGATCGCCTGGGGATGGAGTAAACTGTCGGAAGGGATCTGTCGCAGGGTGTCGATCGCCCCCACCCAAAGCTGTTGCGCCGCCTGCCAATCTTCCGAGGTGGGAGTGGGAGACTGTCCGATTTCCACCGCTTGAGTCGCCAGTTCCCCCGCCTGCTTCCAGAGTTCCGAGGCCCGTTCCTCCGTGCGAATTCGCGCCTCGGTCTGTCGCAGGGCTTTCCGCAAACTCTGATATTGTTGCAGTTGCAGTTCGTATCGCCAAGCCTCCGTCACCACGGCTGGATCGGGGGGGCCAGACACCTCATCCAGTTGGGTCTGTAGGCGATCGCGCAGTTGGTAGAGTTCGACTGGGGACTGGGGATTTTCCCGGACGGTTTCCAACCCCTCGGCGGGGGAAGTCACCCCGTATTCCTCCAGACGAGTCTCCGATTCCCAAATTCCGTATTCCACATTATCCTGCACTTCCGGCACCGACTGTGCCACGGCGGGGGGCGCCGGGACGAGGATGATCCCCACCACAACCCCCAACGTATCGATCAATGCCATCGCAACGTACCGCATCCACCCCATAGAGCCTCCTCAAGCGACGACATAGATTGTACCAGGGACGGGGAAGAATTGGGGAATCGGGAATCGGGAATGAAATCACCTTTAAATCGGGGTTTCAAGGTTTGTCCCTCCCAGGAAACTGTCACCCTACGAGCGCGCACTGCTATATCATCTAAAATCATCGCCTTCTTCCCAGTTGTGAAAGACTAGAAAGAAGGCGATGGGTGTGTAGAATGATGTAAATGTGGGCAACTTGAGGCGGCTAGAAATCTCATTCAATTCGCCGAGTTTAGGCGGAAAGTAGCGGTTGTGAATCGGAGAGCATTGGGTCTGATTGATCGACAATTTTAAAAACGCGATCGAGTTGGGTAATCTCGAAAATCATACGGGTGGCGCCGGAAAGGTGGCACAGGATGATTTGGCATCCCTGTTGTCGGGCGATTTTCTGGGCGACGATCAGGGCACCGAGTCCGGAACTGTCGATAAATTCGACTTCACTCATATCAATGATCCACAGGGCAGATTTGGGGTGTGCGATCGCCGAAATTTGCTGTTTGAGATCCTGTCCCCCCCGCGAATCCAATCGATTTTGCGGCCGAATTACACAACATTCTGAGACATTCATGATTATCACTCCTATTTCTAATCAGTTCTAAAAAATTTGCGGTTAATTTACCATATTTCCGATCGGACGCGATCGGTTCGGGAAAAGTTGCGGAGATTTACGGTTGGGTTCACAGACGCCCATCAATTTTACCGTCCGAGTCGAGGTGGCCCATTGGGTGGATCGCGACTTCGTGGGTTTATCCAACTGTTAAGATGGCTGTAAATTGACCGGCTTTTGGCTCTCCGAGTCGCTCGCCTCTCTCCAGCATAGCCGATACTTCCGACGGAACAATGATCCGCACTCGCCTACGACGGGTGTTTGCGATCGCCCCACGGAGCCAACCGCGACTCAGCTCGGATCGCCAACGCCCGTACAGACCTACCCCGCCTTTTCACTTGACCCCCATCCGGCTCTCCGGTATCAGTCGGATGATTGACACGATCCCGCGATACAAGCCAAGATAGTATAGAAGTATAAAGCTTTGCAAAAAAATATGAAGGCGGCACTGCATGTCCTTTGAATTTGTATCACTGGAAACCATTCAAGCGATCGCGCAAGAATACGGCTACTGGGCCGTTTTCGGCGGGATCGCCCTTGAAAACGCCGGAATACCCCTGCCGGGAGAAACCATCACCCTGGTGGGGGGATTCCTAGCTGGCAGCGGGGAATTAGACTATTGGTGGGTGCTCGGCTGCGCGATCGCCGGTGCCATCTTGGGGGACAACTGCGGCTACTGGGTCGGCCGCTGGGGGGGCTGGCCCTTCCTGCGTCGCCTCGGCAAACTGTTCCGCATCCCAGAACACCAACTAATGGATGTCCAAGCCAAATTTGGTCAAAACGCGGCCAAAGCCGTCTTCCTGGGCCGCTTCGTCGCCCTCCTGCGGATTTTTGCCGGCCCCCTCGCCGGAATTGCCAAGATGCCCTACTGGAAATTCCTGCTCTGCAACGGAGCCGGAGCCGCACTGTGGGCTTCAGTCATGGTCAGTCTCGCCTTTTTTGTGGGCGAAGTCGTCCCCCTGGAAAAATTAGTGGCTTGGGTCGCTGAATTTGCGATCGTCGCCCTGCTGCTGGTCATCGCCTGGGTGGTGATCCCGATTTGGTGGGAAACTCGGCAAGCGAAGGATATCTAAGTTAGCCGGTGGGAACAATTCATTAATTGAACAAAATTCGCCGCACTCGACCACCTCGCGTAGCAGGTGGAGGAGCATTTAAAATTGATAATGTTGACACTCCCCGCTTTGAAGAGACGGGGCTGGCAGCTACCTGTCTCTCCTCCGTCAGGTTTTGGCGTTTCGCAAAATGTCAAAAGCCCGTTTTCGCAGCAGACCGGGTAGCAGGGAGAGGGCGAGTCCCGTCCAGGCTTTAGGGCGGGAGGCGGACTGTCCGGTGACGATGTACACCCGTCCGGTTTCGACATCTCCGTTTTCTACCAGCAGCAGTCCCAGCGCCAATCGGGCTTGGGCGAGGCGCGATCGCCGGATATTTTCCAGGGTTTCGGAGTCGAATTGGAAGTTTTCCAAGTAGGTGATTTTATCACGCAAATAGGGGATGGCGCGATCGAGGCCCTGCTGTCCGGCGTGGACGCGGTATTCCATCAATTTTTCGGGGAGATAATATCCCCGCTTTCCGGCCAGGGCGAGGCGCACCAACAGGTCATTATCTTCGCAGTTTTGAATGTCGGGGCGCATATAGCCGACGTCGAGGAGGGACTGACGGCGGAAGAGGGTGCAGCCGATTTGAAAACTTTGCTTGACGAAGGTGACTTCCAGGAGATTTTCGACGATGCCTTCGGGGAGGTGGGTCCTCCCCCAATTGCGGGAGTTGGTTTCGGTGGCGGCGCGATCGCGGTTATTTTCAATATTAATAATCCAGTGGTCGGTTCCCACAAAATCGACATCGGGATTTCGGTCTAAAATGGCGGCGGTTTTTTCCAGGAATTCCGGGGTGAGGCGATCGTCGTCGTCGAACTTGATGAAATAGTCCCCCGTGGCGGCTTCAAACCCCGATCGCATATTATTGCTTTTGCCGATATTTTCTGGGTGTCGGACGTAGCGGATGCGGGGGTCGTCGTAGCGGGACATCATCTCGGCGGTGCCATCGGTCGATCCGTCGTCGCAGACAATCAACTCGAAGTCCTGTCGGGTCTGTTCGAGGACGCTGGCGATCGCGATCGGCAATAGGTCGATGCGGTTGTAGGTGGGGATGCAAACGCTAATTCGGGTCATGGATCGGGGTCTGGGTTTCTTGTCGTGACGAGGCCGAAAACTCTCGTCGATCAACCGGACAAAGAGTCCGGAAAATTGGGCGCGATCGCTCTCCTATTTTACCACAAATTTCGCGATCTGCTTTTTGATTTGATGTCGGGCGCGATTCATTTGGAATTGGAAATATCGGCATCCGAAAAACAGTTTCCGTTCCCACACCGATTTGGCGCACCAATTCTCGTAGGCCGGAACTGCCACACACTGGTATGTCCGGACTGATATTGACTTCGATGCTATTGATTAGAGGGACCAATCCCTCGAAAACGACATCATCAACTAAAGTATAAATCTCCCGATATGACAGGGTTCGCATCCCTGAGTTTTAGCGGATTTTGATTGACGTTTATGAAGTTTTTAGTCAAAATCTTTTCAAGAATTAATTGTAGGCGCTATGAAAATTTTAATGATTTCTTCCACATTTCCCTATCCTCCTACGAAAGGCGGAACCCAAGTCCGGACATTTAACCTGCTCAAGTTTCTCAGTCAAC
>JBNGCR010000173.1:7161-11964 GCA_050045915.1 Limnospira sp. | reverse complement strand
TTTCCAGCGTTGAAGTTGATTTTGCTCGTCTAAAAATTTTTTAATCTGACCTTTGTAAATCGTTTTGTACTCGCTCAAGCTATACTGATTGACCTGAATTCCAAATGAGTCATCTCCTTTTCCTTGCATAACTTCGGCCACTCGATCGTTTACTTCCGGAGTAAAGTGACTGCCGTCATAAGTGTTATTCGGATCTTTGGTGAGAGGAGAAGGAATCGAAAAGTCATACATCTCATCATAAATTTGAGAAACTTTGTAAATCCCCTCTAGCTCACAATCCATTAATTCTCGGTCGTAACTTTCCATGACGACAGCCCAAGCCGACCTCGGTGGAACGTAGCCTACAAATTTTGCATTGGGAAATATATCTCTAATTTTCTGAAAGGGTTCTATCCGCGACAAATCACACTCTTGGGGGGATAAAGGTGGGTAAAATTCGGGATTATATTTGGGAGGATTTTCAAACTCTTCAATTTCAAAATTCTGGTTGTAGTAGTTGGTCGGATCGGGACTAACTTCCGCCAGCGTCATGGCAGAAAAGGTCAAAACATCGAGAGAAAAATAAGCTTCAAACATTGAGTTTGTAGCCGATGCTGAAGCTTCAACACCATGTTCATTAAACTTTGTTTCTTTGACAAAATTAAATGAATCCACGCCGACATAAACGATATCCGGGTCAATGCCTTGCTCTTTTGCAAATTTAGCATATGCTATAAAATCATCAACCCATCCTCCTTTAAAGGAATAATTGAAGCATCTTTTGTCTGTGAACATAGATGCTTTCAAGGCGATCACTCTGGAACTTCCGAGAATCAGACAATTATAATCGCGCTCATCCTTGGTTCTTAACAAAAGATTTGTTTTGGAAATTCGTTCATTAAAAGTAAAATTTTTGTCTGTTATTTGATTTCCATGACTGTACCATAGCGGATCGATCAACCAATTAATTGAACCGACACTGCCGATCAGTCCGGCAGCCACTAATGAATAGATTTTGAAGCTAAAAGACATGATTCTCCTTTCCAGTCAACGAACCGACGATCGTGAATTGCTGCTCAAGCTTAGAATTGAAAGTACAAAAACTCGCTAACTCGTGTCATTCCCAACAAGGATATTGCGGTCATTATCCCCAAAATAGCGCTCCAAATTTTATTGGGTTTCCATTGCAAATTTTTCCACAACTGATCGATCCACTTTGCTCCATCACACGGTTGGGTCAGTGCGGGAGCGTATTTGCCCATCCACTGCTGGGTGTTGGGGGTCAACCAGGCTACCAGCAACAAACCGGTAATTCCAAACACAGAATATTTTTGACTGATACCGACATTGACAGTGAAGCCGTTGAAGTCCACGCCAAAATTCCTCAGAAAACTCAGATAAGGTTCCCAAAATCCGGGCAATGAGATTCCATTCAAACCGATCATCGAACTCAGGATAGATTGAGCCGATGAAAAGCTATCTGCTCTGAAAAAGACCCAGGAAACAATGACAGCCAAGAATGTGACCAGCCAGCCGATACCTTGCAATAACCATCCATCTTCCCTAGTATCTTTTCCGATCCAGCTACGAAATGAACGATATTGGTGATTGATGACTAAGTAAGCACCGTGTAGCCCTCCCCAGAAAATAAATGTCCAACCGGCTCCATGCCACAATCCTCCCAGTAGCATTGTCGTCATCAAATTAATATGTCGGCGGGTTTTACCATACCGATTCCCTCCCAACGGAATGTAGAGATAGTCCCGCAGAAAGTGAGATAAAGTGATGTGCCAACGTCGCCAAAAATCGACGATACTGACGGCTTTGTATGGAGAGTCAAAGTTGAGAGGCAGTCGGATGCCAAACATATATGCTATCCCGATCGCCATGTCTGAATATCCCGAAAAATCGAAGTAAAGTTGCAACGTATAGGCCAATGCTCCTACCCAGGCTTCCGAAAAGGTCAGCGGCACGCCCTGACTGGCGGCGGCAAAGACGGGGGTCGCAAATGCGGCGATGCGATCGGCAAAGACAACTTTTTTGAATAATCCAGCTACGAAAACAGTCAGCCCGACGGAAAAGTTTTGAGAATTAAATCGATAAATTGAAGCGTCTCTAAATTGGTGTAATACATCTTTATGATGGACAATGGGGCCGGCAATTAGTTGTGGAAAGAATGTAACGAATAAACTGTAGTTTAAGAAATTGTACTCTTTTGTGTTTCCACGATATGCATCCACCAGATAAGCAATTTGCTGGAAGGTATAAAAGGAAATTCCTAAAGGTAAGATAATAGTGCCAAGGTTAATGTCAGACCCGATCGCAAGATTGATGTTGGATATGAAAAAGTTGGCATACTTGTAATATCCAATCAATGCCAGGTTAAATCCGATTCCCAGAACAAGTAAAAGCTTTTTCTGAGTCAATTTTTCGGAAGCATCCCGGGACAGATAAAATCCAAAAATATAATTCAAGATGATGGAAGCAATAATGAGAAGCAAGTAGGGAGGGTTCCACCATCCGTAAAAAAACAGCGAAGCACAAACCAACCAAAAAATCGACCCTTCCAGTTTAGTTCCGGCAATTTTAATTGTTTTGCTGCCGATCAAATAAAATACCGCCAGTACGACGGGCAAAAAGAAAAATAGAAATTCCGGCGAGTTAAATAACATTTTTTGTCCTCCAAGATTCGGGTTTCAAAGAATAATTCGATGGCTCGATAAAGTGAAGTCCTTACGTTTTGATGTCCGGCGACATGACCGGTTGTTTTTGAATGGGTTGAATTATGGATATTGAAAGCGATGTATACAACACCCATAAAATATTGTTTTGACCAAACATCCCTCCTTCACTGGCATTGGTGAGCATCAGGTAAGTGAGAAACAGTAAGGGCCACAATCGATCCGACTCCGATCCCCCCTTGACCCATACAATAGCACAGAAAAAGTTAACAAAGTAGCCAAAAAAATAGGCGGAAACACCGAGTAAACCAATGTCTAGCCAAAGATCTAGTATACCATTGTGGGAGTAAGGAACCGGCCATCTTGCCGCCCTGATTACATAAGCTGATGCACCATCTAGTCCATTCCAAAAAGCCATAAATCCATATCCTAGCAAGGGTCGTTTTTCAATCATGTCTCCCACCCAAGCCCAGATATCTGTTCGACCGGTCAAGGAAGGATCTTTGCCAATTAATCCCAACAAGAATTCGGCATGGTTGATGTAAACATAGACCAGCACATAGCCCAATGTTATGATCGCCAAAAATGCAGGAAAAAACAATAAATACCTAAACCGAAGAGTCCGGTATGCAAAAAGGCTAATTATTAAAACTGTGGTGTTAATCAGTGAGCTGGATGACTTTGCCATCAGTAATAGAAAAAATGCTAAACCCAAGCCAACTCTAGATATCCATCGATCTTTATATTCAAAAAGACTGGGTGAAATGATGAAAATTATAGCACCCAATGTCATGGCTTTTCCCATCACATTTTTGTGAGTGAAAATTCCTCGCCAAGCGCCGGCGTGTACGACTTGTTCGAGTCCATATCTGGGTAGGGCGATCGCAAAAATAATACACAATATGGCAATGGCAATATATGCAAAAGCCAAAAGTCGCAGTTGCTGCTTGAATGTATAACGACTCCCCAAGTAAATTCCAAACAGTGTGGTTCCAATTAACCCGATACAACTTTTGAGAGTTCGAGCGGGATCGTCGGACCAAAAAAAGGACGATATCGCAATCAATATCATCAACCAAATGACGGCTGCTCGTGGTATAAAATGAATAAACTTCTTCCACCTTAACAGCAACAGGGCTGTGGCCACGGCATAAGTCATTAAGAACAGGAGGACGTTGGGTACAAAATTGAATGAATTGATATCCACACCGTCCCCCTCACTTGCCCCTCCAGATATGATCAGAGGCAGCCAATCTGCGGTGTAGTGCATGAGAGCTAAAACTGTAAAAACCGGCTCAAAAGACCTTAAATATTGTAATAATTTGTCCATCGAATATTTTTGAGTAAGATTTCAACAGTTTTGACCGGCCAAAAACTGACAAATGTTACGATTCGATAACGATAATGTGGTTCTCCTGAAATCAGCGATTTAGATTGTCAACAATCATATCATCCGGTTGGGAATCCCAACAATATTTAAATGTAAAACTTTAAATCCCTTGTGTAAAGTTTTCGTAAACATGATTCATCTAACTTTTCTTCCGCCAAAATTTTTACCTCGGGATGATTTCGAGGAGAAACGAAGAAACGCTACGCTTCAGGAGGAACTCTTAGATGAGATTCGGCGTGGCAATTGAGACCGATCGCGCCGGGGAGAGTTCTTGACGGGGAAGTAGCGTTGGGCGTGGTAAAAATACTTAGTCGATTCAGTTTTGCTGATCCCATTGATCACCATTCCCAAAACCCGCTGGCCCGATCGCTCCAACAGTTCCTTGGCGGATTTGGCGCTGTCGCGATCGACCAGTCGCGGACGGCCGACGAGCAACACCCCACTCGCCATTTGACTCACAGTCAGAGCATCCGCCGCCAAGGTCAAAGGTGGCGTATCAATAATGACAAAATCGTATTCTTCCGAAAAATTCCGAATCAAAGAAGTCATGCGCCGAGAATCCAAAAGCGCCAGGGGATTCGGGGGGGTGACGCCGGCCGTCAAAATATCAAGTTGCTCAATTCCGTGACCGATCGCATCTTCCAATTGCGCTTGTCCCACCAAAACATCACTCAACCCGACGGCATTCGTCAACCCCCAGACGTGATGTTGGCAAGGTTGGCGCATATCCGCGTCGATGAGCATCACCCGATA
>JBNGCR010000173.1:4820-7061 GCA_050045915.1 Limnospira sp. | reverse complement strand
CCCAACACCAGCAGCTCGAGTTTTGCCGTACTGCCCTCCTCGGGTGCGATCGCCGGTTCCACGATCCTGGCGTTGTTCGTACTCTTATTCTCGGCGACTTGAACTTCTTCGAGATTCTCAAGCAAAGTTCCATAGGTCACTCGCGCAATTTCAACCTTCCGCTCGAGTTCTCGCTGTTGCTGCTCAAATTGGGGCAGCTTTTCCGCCCGGGCTTGATAATTCGCCCGGGTTGCGTACAGCGAATCCAGTTGCTCACTCAAATCAACACGTCGCAGTTCAGCCGTGATGAACTCTTCAAGCCGATTCGTTTTCACGTCCATCACTCGCAACCACCCCGGGTCTACCGACCCCCCACTGCCCAGGGCACTTTGAATTTCTTGTTCTAAGCTCGCTTGCAGATTATCCCGTTTGGCTTTGAGGGAAATAATGCGCGGGTTTTGATCTCGAAATCGTCGTCGCTCCTCAGCTAACTGCGCTTCCACATTTTCCAGTTCCTGCAAGGAACCCCGAACGACGGGGGACTGACTCAGGGTATTGATCGCGATCGCATCCTCAAGATTCAAGCCAATTTCATTGCCCAGAGATATCGTCAGCGCTTTAACCGCATTCAATTCAGCTTCGAGGGAAGTGATAGTACGATTTAACTGGGCGATCTCCTGGACTGAAGTCGCCAATTCTGTTGGTAGATCTAAAATTTCATTTCTTTCCTTGAAATCCCGGAGGGCTTTTTCCGCGATAAATACATCTTGTTGAACCCGGGGAAGCTGATCTTGGATAAATTGTTTAGCTTCACCCGCTTCTTGTCGGTTAGTCTGAACGTTAGTTTTGATGTAAACTGCCATCACGGCGTTAATGATGTCCGCTGCTTTTTGAGGCTCTTTACTTGTGTAACTCAGTTCGACGATATCGGTGCCGCCGATAATCTTAATTCCCATCCCCTGCCTGATGTCTGCGGGGTTGAGGAGTTCTCCCTCTTCATTCGTCAAGTTCAGCTCCTCGATCACCTCTTGTAACAGGGGGGTGGAGTACATAATTTCAATCTGGGTACTCAAAGGAGTCTGGTCGGCCAGGAGCGCTTTTAGTTCCCCGAGTCCTTCCCCAATCCCGGCCAAAGAGGAGGTGCGGTCAACCTTGAAGAGCAGCCGGCCGCTCGCTTCGTAGGTCGGGGTCAAAAATTGGGTGGCATACACGGCGCCAGATACCGTCAAAACGAAGGCTCCCAGCACGAAAAACCACCGTCGCTTTAAGGTTTGCCAGTAGCGACCCAGATCCAGATCGATCGATTCCCGATGTTCGATATTGCTCAAATTCATGTCATTCAATCCTCGGCACTAAATTCATCGGATTAATTATTATTGTTATCATCATCTTCAGTTAAAGTATTGATGATGTTAAGTATGTTGGCGACTCCGATCAGCCCGCCCACGGGTCTAAACACTTCTTCCAATCCATCCCCCACTTGAGTGAGGGCGGAACGGCGGATGACCACCACATCATTTCGTCGTAAAATCGGATTGTTGGATTCGTTGATGCCGGCCTGAAAGTCGATTTTGATCTGTCGTCGGGAAACGGTACCGTTCGGGTTCAAACGCAACAGATCGACCGAACTCATGTTGGCTCGTCGGGCGTCGAACCCGCCGGCGACGAGAATCGCCTGGTTCAGAGTCGTGTCGATGGGAACTTCTATGGAACCGGGCTGTTCCACCTCTCCGACGACATTCACGAGCATGGTGGCCGGGGAAAAACTGGCGCTGGCGAGGGAGGCAATATCCGCCGGGTCGATTCGGCGGGCGGTGGGAATGACGATCGCATCTCCGGGCTGCAGGGTCACGTCCTGGGTCGCATCCCCGGTCTTGAGCAGTTGCCACAGGTCAACTTCGAGGGTTTGCATCTCTCCGGCCTGACTCAACCGTTGCAATTCAATTTTGCGGAGGTCGGCGCTGGGGGTGATCCCCCCGGCGAGTTTGATCGCCTGGGTGATGGTGGGGGGTTCTCCCAAGTCGCCCGGGGCTACCATTCCGGGCTGTTGCCCCATGATGTGAGTTCCGGGGTTAAAGACCTCTCCGACGACCACCACCGGAAAGGGGGCGATCGCTTCGGGGGCAAAACTGGCCGAGTTGATCTGGCGGATGGCGATGGGATCGAGGAATTCGGCGGTCGGCACGCGGATCGTATCTCCATCTCGCAACGCCAGATCCTGACTCAAATCCCCGTTTTCGAGCAACTCTCTCAGGTTGACGA
>JBNGCR010000173.1:0-4720 GCA_050045915.1 Limnospira sp. | reverse complement strand
GAGATCGACAATCCGGCGACTTCGAGCCGCCCCACGAGGGGCAGGTTCAGGGTGCCGTCGTTCAAAATGAGATATTCGCCGCTGTATTCGGGGACGTCGAGCAGATCGACTTGCAACAGATCGCCCGCCCCCAACGTGTAGGGGGCGGGGGCGCCGAGTGATGACGGAGTCAGTGTCGGCCCGGAGGGTTGACGCTGGGCGATCGCGGCGGTCGCAGTGACATTCCACATCAACGATACGGTGAGCAACCAACTGATCGAAGTTGTTGGACGATCCGGTTTCGAGAAAAGCGATCGAAAGAGATGCTCTGTCATAGGTGCAATTGGACAACTGGCTCAGTCAGGGCAGAAAGTGAATCAAACTACCGCAGTTTAAACATTATTCGATCATTGTAGTCGCTCTTGTCAGGAGTGGGGAGCGATCGCCGGATCTAACTCCGAATACTCCGGTACAGAAGCTGAAATGAATGCACCCTGTCTTATGATAGTGCGATCGGGTTGAGAACGGGATAATAATTCGCTCAAATTTCGACCTTTAAATGCGATGAGATTGGCCGGAAGTCCGACCCCCATCCGCCCGACATCGGACAAGCCCATCAAGTCGGCGGCTGTCCGGGTCACGCTCCGGGGCCAGTCTCCGTAGGGACAATCTAAATGGGCGATGCGGACTGACATTTTAAAGACTTCCAAAACGTCGTGATCGCCGAAGGCGTGGAACGGGTCGCGACAGTTGTCGCTGGCGACGGTGACGGGGATTCCGGCTTGCTTCAATTCGTGCAGGAGCGTCACTCCCCGCCATCTGGGGGTTCGGGGTTGGTGCTGGGGTTCGGAATACTGTCGGTCTTGGAGGTACAGGTTGCACATCGGCAGGCTGACGACGCCGATTCGGGCTTCCCGGACGACTCTCAAGGTTTCGGCGATCGCATCGGTCGATTGCACCGCCAAACTGCAACAGTGACCGCAAATAATGGAATTTTGAAATTGTTGCCGGAGGGCCGTTTCTGCAATCTTGCGAAGAGTAATTGACTCCGGATCGCCATTTTCGTCGGTGTGAAAGTCCAGCTCTAAATTCCGTTCTTGGGCGAGAGAAAATACACGGTCAAGTTGTCGGTCGATGTCGGGATTCATATAAGCAACTCCCCCCAAAATACCCCCCGCATCGGCTACCCGGTCGGCGAGTTTTTCTCCTTCGGGTGTCAGGTAATAGTCGAGGGGAACCAAGGAGACGGCCTGCAAGATCAGGCGATCGCGCCACTGTTCCCGCAACGTTTTGAACACCTCCCAACTGATATCGGCCAGTTTCCCCGCCGAGTCCAAATGGGTGCGGATGGCCTGGGTTCCGTGGGCGTAGCTGCACTTGAGGCCGAATTCCATGCGGGCCGCCACGTCCTCCGGCGTCCAATATTTTTCGCTGTCCCGGGCCACCGCTTCCAGGGCTCCCGCAAAGGTTCCGTCCACATTGGGCGATCGCTCCCAGATGTGACCTTTATCCAAGTGGGCGTGCAGGTCTACGAAACAGGGCCACAGTTGCCCCCCCTTCAGATCCGCGATGGGGATATCGCTGCGATCGAGATTTCCGGCGGGTTGCAGTTGCGCGATCGCCCCCGATGCGATTTCCATATCCATCAAGATCGACCCGTCCCGGGTCAGCCTTTGGGCCCATTCGGGTGGGACTCCTTCAAGCAAACAAAAGGGTATGTGGGCATTTTTTAGCCGGTAGCGATCCGTATTGGGGAGGAGCATGGCGAGAGTTGAAACAGCTAGAACGAAAACCAGAAAGTGACTTCAGCCTTTGCAAATCGGGGATTGGGAGGGGGCGATCGCTCTCAAAATGCGCGATCTACATTTTAAATATGTACAAACTTCATACAACTTATTTTTTTGTAATATTCGCTACACTTTACCTTTCTTTTCGGCTTTAACTTATGAATTAATCCTTGAAGTTCAGAGCCAAATGTCTCAAACAGTTGAGGAGATTTGGCGGACTTATTTCGAGGCATCTGATCAACCGGGACTCATTTTTTGCGGACTTTAAATCAAGTCACAAAATAGGCTGTCCTTCGAGGAATTTTGCGAACGAGCGATCGCCAGCAAAATCATAAATTTCTTCGAGTTTACCCGATTTGCAATGCACAATAAAACCGAAAAACGGAAAGACGGCTAAAGCAAAAATCCGAGACACACCCGATCAATTTTAACGATTGAATGAGCCGATGTAAATGGCAGAGACAGTCCCGACGATGACAGTCATGCTGATATTAGCATAAGACTCGCCTCCTGTACGGGTCTGCAATTTTAGATTCCCGAATCTAAAACTTCACTCCATTGGAACGCGAGTCCGGCTCGCGAGAGGATCGTGCGGGCAATTATTCCCCGCCGCCATCCGAAATACCCCCAAAAATTTTTTCAATTGAATTGCACGCTTGAGAACTCCTATGACCGCAACTTCCAACACTTCCACCCCTTCTCTCGGTATCAAACTCGTCTCCGTCGTCGGTTTGGTCGCCTTTGCCGGATTTTACTTCAGCAGTTGGCAGCGATCGCTCTCGGATCACTACGCCCAACAACAGGAACAGGAAACCGAAACCCTTGTGGCTGAGGCTGTGACACCCGATCGCCCCTCGACGGCGGAAATGGTGCGGGCGATGGCGGTGACGGCCCCTGCCACCCCAGCCCAAATCACCGACCCGACGGCGATCGCGGATTTGAATGCCCGACTGTACGAACAAATTGACCAAAATTGGCGGCAGTATCCCACCTTTACCGAAAATCTGGTGTACCGGGTATCCGTCAGCGAAACGGGCGCGATCGCACAATATGCCACCGTCAACCCCGCCGCCGCCGAATATCTCGCCGAAACCCCCATTCCCGAATTGAGCGATACCGCAGATGCGAATATTGCCGACACCCAACCCAAAGCCGAATTTCTCGTGGTCATGGCACCGGGGGGAACCCTGCAAGTCAGCCCTTGGGTCGCCGACTAGAGACAATTCCCCAAGCGCAACACCGAATAACTGTTGTGTACCCAACAATCGGGTCAAAAGCCTCCTTGTTTAAGAAGTGAGGAATCAGAGGTCATACTTTTGGCTTTTTGCTTTTGACTTTTGACTTTTGACTTGTGACTTGTGAACTCTATTACCGTTTAACTTCCGATGCTCACCCAATTGTGGTCCCTGCGCGGCCGGTACAAAATTTTACACCTGACCTGGTTCGCCTTCTTTCTCTCCTTCGTCGTCTGGTTCAACTTCGCCCCTCTGGCGACGGCCATCAAAGAAGATTTCGGCCTCGAAGTCGGCCAGATCCGCACCATCGCCATCTGCAACGTCGCCCTCACCGTCCCGGCCCGGATCATCATCGGAATGCTTCTCGACAAATACGGGCCGCGGATCACCTACTCCGTGCTGCTGGTTTACGCCGCCATCCCCTGCATCGGCTTCGCGATGGCCCAGAACTTCAGCCAGTTGGTGATCGCCCGTCTTGCCCTGAGTATCGTCGGCGCCGGGTTCGTGATTGGCATCCGCATGGTGGCCGAGTGGTTCCCCCCCAAAGAAATCGGCCTGGCCGAGGGCATTTACGGGGGTTGGGGCAACTTCGGTTCCGCCGCCGCCGCCTTCACCCTGCCCAGCCTCGCCGCCCTGCTGACCTTCGGCGCCGGTGCGGTTCTCAACTGGCGAGTTGCGATCGCCCTGACGGGAATTTTCGCCGCCACCTACGGGATCTTTTACTTCTTTAATGTAGAAGATACGCCCCCCGGCAAGGTCTACCAAAAGCCGAAACGCGCCCGGGGATTGGAAGTCACCACCCAAAAAGATTTCTGGTTTCTGATGCTGATGAACGTCCCCCTCACCGGCGTACTGTGCCTCCTCGCGTGGCGACTGAGCAAAGTCGGCTTCTTGAGTCAGACTCAACTGTACATCGCCTGGGCTTGTTTGGCGGGTTTATATCTCTTCCAAGCCTACAACTGCTGGGCGGTGAACAAAGAATTGGTCCTTGGCGAAAAACGCTATCCTCCGGAAGATCGCTACAGCTTCTCCCAGGTTGCCATTCTGGAACTGACCTACTTCGTTAACTTCGGATCGGAATTGGCTGTGGTGTCCATGCTGCCCGCCTTCTTTGAGGGGACTTTCGGACTCAGCAAGCAAGCCGCCGGCATGATCGCGGCCAGCTACGCCTTTATGAACCTGATGTCCCGTCCCGGCGGGGGTCTGATTTCCGACAAGCTGGGAAGCCGCAAAAATACGATGGCGGTGCTGACGGCGGGGATGGCGATCGGCTATCTGATTATGGGCCGGGTGACGGGGGGTTGGTGGCTGCCCCTGGCGGTGCTGTTGACGATGACCTGTTCGTTCTTCGTCCAAGCCGGGGAGGGGTCTACCTACGCGATCGTTCCCCTGGTTAAGCGCCGCGTCACCGGGCAGATCGCCGGAAATGTGGGGGCCTACGGCAATGTCGGCGCCGTGGTTTACCTGACCCTATTCAGCCTCCTGCCGGAAGGGGATGTGGGAAATCGGATCTTTTTTGAGGTGTTGGGGGTGGCCGGGATGATTGTCGCCTTTGTGTGCTGGTTCTTTCTGAAGGAGCCCCACGGTTCTTTTGCTGATCACCACGAGGGGGAATTGGAACCGATGACCGAAGTGAGTCCGATGTTGGCGGAACCGCGATAAACAATTAATAATTAACAATTAATAGTTAATAATTTTTGTTTGTTGATGGTTGATTTT
>JBNGCR010000172.1:9738-12128 GCA_050045915.1 Limnospira sp. | reverse complement strand
CCAATGGGAAGACACCGAAAATGGCTAGACGAAAAACGGCAGAAAAAATTTTTGACGCCCAATGGATTGAAAGAGAATTGATTTCGGTAATCGGCGATCGCCAAAAGATAAAATTTTCCGAGGCGGTGCGATATGTCGAAAGCCAAATTTCCTATTTCGACCTTTTGGAATTAATTTCTAAATCGTCGAAACTTGGAATCGAAGGAACTGGCAAAAGCAAACTGCTAACCTTGACAGTTTCAGAGCCAGAAAAGGCAGACGGAACATTTTGGCTACCGATTGACGCAATCGCGGAATCGCCAGATTTTCAGCCCCGGGGCTGGGACTGGCAAGAGTCGGACAGGGGAATTGATCAGGAGGTGGTCGAGCAATACACCGAATGGCTCGAATTTTCCGAGTCGCCCCCGCTGGAAGTCTGGCAGGGCGAAATCGGGGGAAAAGAATCTTACTGGCTAATCGCGGGACACCACCGCATCCGAGCACTCAAAGCCCGATCGCGCGATCGGGCGCGGTGTTTCACCAAAGCCCGCACCTACGAGGAGGCGGTCTATCGGGCCGCGATTTCTAACGCCGGTGGCGGCGATCGCACCCGGCAAATATTTAAAATGAGCTCTCACGAATGGGCGGAAGCCTGCAGGTCATTCTTGCGGGTGTGCGATAACTTGCCAGCAGATACGATCACGGACTTTTTGGCTCAAGCCAAGAGCCTGACCGGGAACTCAAAAACCTGGTCCAAGTTAAATGATTCGGCGATCGCGGCGGTGTTCGGCGTCAGTCGAGCCAGCGTCGCCAACTATCGCCGCCAGGCAGATTTTCAGAATGCCCTTTCCGAAAAAGGATTTTCGGTGGGCGATCGCGTGGAATTTCCGGCCGATCGCCTCCCAAATCTTGATCGCTCCCACCGATTGGGTGAAATTGTCGGGATTCGTTCCTTCGAGATGTTGATCCGCTGGGATTCGGTTCGCCGCCGAATGGCCATAGGAAGAAAAATCGAGAATGGGGACGTAGCACGATCGCTTAAAGTGGTAAGCGATCCAAAAAAGCCTGAGTTCACATTCAAATTCGAGGAACCGGGGGCGGTGCTCTACCACTGGGAGTTTGGGAAATGTGTCGTCGTCGCTGTTGTCGATGACGAAGGCCCCTGGGAGACAAAGTACAGAATCAACCCCAGGAAACCACTAATTATGTTCCTTGAAGGAACGCAACGCGGCCGACATGAACAGGCCGATATGTACGACAACGGCGACGTAGCTTTCGACGTCACCGGGGAAAGTCTCCATTTATCAATAGAGAATCGAATCGAAGCCCTGCGAACGCGCTCCGACGATGCCTCCCAAAAACAGGCTGACTACCTGGAGCAAAAATATCAACCCGAACGGGCGGAACCGGCGTCAGAACCGGCTGCACCGGAACCGGCCGCACCCGCCAGTGTGGCGGAGGAAACCGCCAACACTCGGGAACGATTGCTCGGGACGCGATCGCCCCAAGGTGAAGACGGGGCAGAGCTCCCCGATTTTCCACCAAACGACAGCGAACCCCCGGACGAAGGTCCGCCCGTCGCCGATCGCGATCAAGTGATGGCGGCCAGCATTGGCAAGGCGATCGTCCATCTTGGAGTGAACATCAGCCTCGCCAGTGACGATCAACTCTTAACGCTGAAAAATATTCTCGAAGCCGAGTTGATTTTGAGAAAAAAAATGTAAACTTCACGCCCCCCACCGGGGGGCTATTTCCCATGAAGATTTTATTTTTGGATTGCGACGGAACAATCAGAACACCGCTATCTGGCGAAACTTTCCCCCAGCATCCCCGAGATTTCCAAATCATGACGGGAGCCGATCGCGCCATCACCTACTATCACTATGAAGGGTGGATTTGCTATGGCTTGTCGAACCAGGGTGGAGTTCCCCAATACAAAAGTTTGGCTGCGGCGATCGCAGAATCGCGCTATACCCTTGAACTTTTCCCAGAATTGCAGGCAATCTTAATCGCCCCTGCCGACGGGAGCGACTGCTGGAAAACAGAACGAGACGGGAAGACTCGGAAGATTTCGGGAAAATATGCGGCGATCGCGAACTACAGAAAGCCCGCCCCGGGGATGATCGAATACTTACTCATGCTTCATGAAGCCGATCCGGCTGATTGCTGGATGGTGGGTGATCGCGCCGAAGATGAAGAGGCGGCGGGCAATGCTGGAATAAATTTCATGAACGCGGACATCTGGCGACAACGATTTACGCCGGGTATCAAAAAAATTGAAATTGACTCGATCGCGCAGCTCGAGTTTTTGGAACCAAAGGCGCGGGGGCTTTACCAATGAAATTTGTCTGCCCGGAATGCGGGAGCCACCACACCCGCAACGTCGGCGGGGGAAACTGCAAGTGTGAGGA
>JBNGCR010000172.1:0-9638 GCA_050045915.1 Limnospira sp. | reverse complement strand
GAGGAACGACGACAGGCGGCTTGGGAATACGAGGAAATGAACCCCGAATAACTGCCAAGCTTGGCACTTTAAAGCCCCCGAAGGCGGGGGCTTTTTTTATGGCTTAATCATATTCATACTCGCCAGTTGCCCGGTTATACCAACCGCCGCGATCGCGCTCTTTTTCTCGTTCATCTTCGATCCGCTCTCGGGTCTTGTCTTCGTAGGGATCGTATTCTTGGCCCCAGGGCCGCCCGGTGTCCGGGTTGATGTCGTCGTCGTCATCTTCGTTGTTGAAAAATAGCATTTTGGGCTTCCAAATCAATGGAACTATTGTATAACAATCGTTGTACAAAGTCAATATTTTTTTTGAAAAGCAAACTGACAAGCTTAACAGTTTAGCTCCCGTCACCGGGGGGCTATTTCCTCCTGCGATTATCGCGGGGGGATGCTGTGGTGAGAAATGCGCGATCGCGTCCCTGAAAATTGATGATCGCCATTCTCAATAGATTCAGTAATTTCACGGATACCCCATCGCCGGAAATGTCCGGTACAATGGAAAAAATTATTAAATCGAGTTCCCCATATTATGGAATCAGCAGAAAGAAAAATTGGAGTAGCCGAAGCGGCCGAATCCCTCGGATTAGGGAAATCGGCATTTTATGAGCGGATGAAATTCCTGGGCATCACTCCGCACAAGGAAGGGCGGCAGAGCTTTCTTTTCCCCAAAGATATTGAGTTGCTAAGTCAATTAGGCAACCATATTGATTCCACCGGCACGATGGAGGGCTTTGGGGCGATCGCACTTCGGAATGAGGAACAGGCGATCGCCAATTCCACAGAAGATATCGGGACGGGCGATCGCGCCCAGCAGTACGCAGGGATTATCAGATCGGCGAAAGAGCACCGGGCCGGAATTGAAATGGCAAAATATGCGATCGCCTCCCGGCTAAATGTCGAAGATCTAGATCCGGATTTGATCGAGGAAATCGACCAGGTTCGAGCAGCTACGCTCCCAAAATCGGTGAGCGCCTCCGCGACGGCGGGGGCGGTGCTGAATCAGTTTCTCGAAGGGAGGATTTAGAGAAAATCATGGAAGCGATCGCGACGGGTAGCACCATCATTTGCGCCGAATTGGGCGTAGCTGATGACCTGCCTTTTTTGGTATTTGAAAAGTGCCAAGAAGCATTCGATCATGTAGCGATCGCCACCTACAAGGGATCGGGGAAAAAATTTTTCATCACGATCGCAGACCAACTGGGAATCGCCACCAGCGAACCCAAGCTGGACAAGAACGGCGACGAAGTGGGGGAGAAGCCCCTGTCAATGGATGGGTTAAAAGAGGCGATCGCTGAAAACATTCAATCTGAAACCATCCTGATACTCCCCGCCGCCAAGCGGCTCAGTACCGGGATTCGATATTGGCTCGAAGATTTGATGAGTTCGGGCGTCCGAGTGTGCTGCTTTGCGATCACCAACCCCCGGCGCGATATCTTCCTCGACATGGCCGAGATCGATATCGACCCCCCCGACGATCGCGCCATCCGTTCGATCCTCAAATCCGAAGCCGAAAAATTTGGCTTGGAACTTTCCGCCAACCGGCTGGCACAGCTTCAGTCCCTGGCGGGCCGGAATCCCGCGATCGCCCGCAAGGTGGTGCGGCGAGAGCGCCTTGGGCTCAATCCCGACAAAGTGGAACATTCCCAATATTTAGATATCTCCCCCATCGTGATGGCGGGCTTGGCCATGCTGGCCGTGGTGCGATTTATCGGGATGGGAACCGGGAACAAATCGCTCTACATCATCGGCGGAATCGCCATGATGGTGGGAATGTCGCTGAAATATTTGGGCCGGGTGCGCGGCGCCCGAAAGCGCTATGGCGAATAAACACCTGCACATCAAATTCCCTGGGAGGATGATCGAATGATGGCTCTGACCCACGCCGCGATCGCAGCCGGAACTGTGGGCCTCACAATGGGGACAGCCGACCCGCTCACGCTGGCGATGGCGATCGTCGGATCGCAACTGCCTGACATCGATACCAGCACATCGACTGTTGGGGCGATCGCCTTCCCCCTGGCGAGTTGGCTCGAAGACAACTGGCCCCACCGGACGATCACCCATTCTTTGCTGGCGACAATTTTTGTGGCGATCGCCACTTACCCGCTCCTATATTTTGGATTTTTAGACTTCAAGCCCTGGATGGCTATCGCCTTGGGCCACCTGATCAGTTGCTTTTCCGATACTTTCACCAAGCAGGGGGTGCAACTGTTCTGGCCGATGCCCGTTTGGTGCGTGTTCGGGTCAAACCCGCGGCGGCGACTCACCACCGGGGGAACTGGCGAATATTGGGTACTTGCGGGGGCGATCGCTCTTTGTGTGGTGAATTGGCAAATTGCCACCGGCGGAGGAATGCGCCCGATCGTCAGCCAAGCGATCGGGATGACTCAGGAAACGATCGCCTACATCAACACGATCGCTCCCCAGCGGGAAACCTTCGCCAGCGTCTCTGGCCGGTACTCCGAATCGAAGGAGGCGATCGCCGGTGAATTTCTGGTGATCGACAGCAGCCCCAACTCCCTGATTTTGTTTGACCCCGACGCCGGGGCGACAATCGACACTTCCGATTTAGAAATCCAATCACTGCGATCGCGCCGGGGAAACGCCTGGATTCGACACGCTATTTCCCTAGAACTCATCGATGAACCCCTCATGATCGCTCAGTCGCCGGATCTATCTTTTATTAAGGGCGCCGTTGTTGATTCAGGCGGAGAGACTATCGAACTCGACTATCTCCCTTTGAAAACTTTCCAGCGAGAATTTGGCGATCGCTACCTCACCGGCACGGTGGAAATTCTGGCTTATGAATACTGAATCGATCAAATCACTGGTATGGACTGCCCTGGCGATCACCGTCGGCGCGATCGCATTTTCGCGAGTTGGTGGGAATGCCCAGTCCCCGACATCTCCGATTGTTGTCGAACGAACGGGAGGGGAACGCCACCAAATCGAATGTCTCGTCTCGTCTATGGAAGATATCGGAATCGTCGAAGGCACCGCCGTTCATCCCAACCAAACTGTCTGTTCCAATCAATCCGCGATCGCCGAATTGAAATATCGAAAGCAGATGATCGAATCTGCTATCACCACCCCGCCGCCAAAGGCGGAATTTATTCCGATGGAGTTGCCCCCGGCAGACTTCAGCGCCGAAGAGAACACATTGGCGATCGCCCGAGCAAAACTTGCCCAACTGGAGGCAAACCCAGCCGACCCCCTCAACTTCTACAACCCAGAAGATTCGAGGCTCTACGAGCCGGGAATTTTCCAGAGATATCAGGACTATCAGATCGCGATCGCCGATGCACGGTATGAAGTCGCTCAGGCGATCGCCGAGTTGAACGCCGCCAAAGCGTCCCGCCAACGGTACGAATTTCAGATCCAACAGGACAACCAGATCCGCCAAGCCGAGGCGATCGCAACGGCGACGGAACAGCAGCAAGCCTGGACACAGCAACAGATGCAGCTATCCGCCGAACTGGCGAAAATTAACGGAGAACTCGAATCGACGCCCCGAATCGTCTCCCCCTACAGGGGGAAAGTCTCCCGCGTCAAAATCATCAGCCAAGATTCAGCGGGAATCAAAGTTCAAATTACTATCCAGAAAAATGATTAAGAAATTTGCCGCGATCGCGCCATTCGCGATCGTCATCGCCCTGATTTTCCGATCACAGATTGAAACCAAAATTGAGGCGATCGACAAAACTTCCACCCCGGGCGACTCCCGACTCTGCCGGGTCAAACCCGGCTCAATTTACGACGGCGACACCCTGAGAGTCATCTGCGATCGCGAAGAATTGAGAATTCGACTTTGTGGCATCGATGCCCCGGAAAAAGCCCAGGCTGGGGGGATCGAAAGTCGCGACCATCTCCGATCGCTTGTCGCCCGCGGCGGCGGGGAAATCATCGTGATGCCGGTCGAGAGCGATCGCTACGGCCGGACGGTCGCGGAACTGTTTGTTCCTATCGGTGAAGAAATTCATCTAAATACTCAGATGATTTTAGATGGATACGCTTGGCATTATGCCCAATATTCAAAGAATTGCCCCAATTTTTTCGCAATAGAAGAAGCTGAAGCGATCGCCAAATCAAACGGCAACTACATTCAGGGCCAGCCGCCTTGGGAATATCGGAAAACTGGCAAATCGCAATGATAAACTCTGGGCCGATCTGTCTTCCCGCAGCGTGAAACGGCCTCCGCAACTGTCGCCGGATGTGAAGCGAAACCGACGTCCGCAGCAGCAGACCCACCCGCCCACCCCCGCCACCACCGGCTGCTACTACCCCCGGTCCGCTCCCCACCGCGCCAGTTGCTCCGGCCGGGGGACCTCTTTTTTTGACAGAGTGGCGGCCGGTTCCTCTGCCGGAGGTTGGTGCCGCTGCTGTTCGTCTGGCTGTTGGCGCCGCCGCTTTCCCGCCCGCCCCGGTGTCGGGTGTGGGGTGTGGGGTGTGGGGTGTGGGTCTGCTTCCCCCGGTTGTCGTCCCTCTCGGCTGTGTGGCGGTGGCCGGTCGTCGGGTTCTTTTCGGGGTGGCTCGGGCTTCGGTCGTCTCCCTGCCGCTGCCGCCTGTTCCTCGGGTTCACTTGGCTGCTGGTGGTTTCTCCCTCGCTGCCGCGATCGCGTGTCGCGTCTCCCCTGCGCCGTTCGTGCGGTTGCCCCCGTTTGCCGGGTTGCCCCCTGGGGGGGGTTGGCCTTCGCGTCTTCTGGGGTTGCGGGTCGTTCCTCCTCTCGCCGTTCCTGTCCCGGTCGGGCTTTGGGGGTCGTTCCTCCCTCCGTTCCTGTTTTTATTATAGCAGGTTTACTCGCTTTTGTGTGGTTTTTTTCGGTTTTTTGTTGGGTTGCTTTTTGTGGGTTTACTTGCTATACTGGTAGCAGGTAAACCTAGTTTGGTGTTTTCAATGTTTGACTCTGTTTTCTTCGCTTCGGCGCCCGTGGTCGGTTTCTCCGGCTCCCGCTCCCCGTCTCCTGCGGTGGTTTCGGCCGTCCACTTGGTCTGTGGGTTCGTCCCGGCGTCTTCCCCCGTCTTTGTGGGGTGCGCCCGCGGCGTGGATCAGTTAGTCCGCTCGGTTTTCGTCGGCGCTCCGGCCGGCTGTCGGGTGTTCGGCGTCTCCGGCGGCGGCCGGGGTGCGTTCGCGGCTCGCTCCGTGCGGTTCGTCCGCGCCCTGGCGGCGGCGGGCGGCGTGCTGGCTTCGTTCCCGTCCGGCCCCTGCCCCGCCGGGGTTGTCCCGTCGTCGTCCTCGTCCCGCTGTTTCTGCGGCGGTGGCTCGGGGTCCTGGGCGTCGCTGGCGTTCGCCGTGGGGCTGGGCGTTCCCTGCTGCGTTTTCTTGGGGTCGGCGCCCGTCCCGGCTGGCTGGCCCGCCGGGTACCGGTCTGGCCCGTGGTGGGTGTTGCGCCCCGCGTCGGCTCAGTTGTCGCTGCTGTCGCTGCTGTAGCTGTTCTGGCCCCCTTTTTTGGGGGCAAAAAATGTTTTTTTTAACTTGACATAAGCTGGTTTACTTGCTATTATTAAAGTAGGTAAACCAGTTTGGTGTTTAAGATGTACTATTCTGAAATCAAAGGCGCCGCCAAGTATCACGGAGCGATCGCGATCGCCCGCTCCCCCCGCTCCTCCCGCCACAGTTTCACGGGGAAATGTGTCGATGTCTTCTTCGACGATCCAGTCCGTCTCGGTGCCTTTCAAAAAATGGTAGGGCGGAAAATTGGCATTTTCCTGGCTGAAAGCTACGAGCAGGATTATGTCCGCGTTCGCGTCCCGTGCAAGGAATAATGAGAACCCTTGACGGGGTGTAGACACCCCGTTACCATAAAGATGTAGACACCCAGAGGGGAAAGAAAAATGCAAAAGCTAATTGATTACCTGAAGCAACTCAACACCGCAGAAAACCAGTGGGGGTTGTGGGTGAATCCTGGAAACTATGACGAGTTTCGGGTGGGGCAGTATTGCTTCGATAATGGTGGAATGCCCGACGGGTTCGTTTGTGTCGGCAGCCTAGATGACCTCAGTTATGGTTTCCAGTCCGAACGTGAAGCGTTTGATTCAGTCGCGGCTGAGTTGATGGAAGGGCATCAGTTCAATGCCGATGGTTTGTACGAAGCCTGGGTCAACGAGAAATTGGCAGAGAATCTGCAATCAAAATTTACAGATGCGATCGCATCTGTTTGCGAAAGCTGGGCGCATGAAGAGGCTACCAGTTTTGTTTACGACTTACCTGAAATCTTGGCTCAGGAGGAAATATATGCCTAGTCGCTGGCGGCCAGTTAGTTTCCGCGCCCCTTGGCTGCGGAAACTGCTTGGAGGAAATGCAGATCGCCTCTCTCAGGCGATTCTAAATCACCCCCAAATCAAAGAAAAGATCGAGGAAGGCGTTTGCCCTTTGTGTGGCAAGCCCTTTGAGGATTGCGAGTATTTCAAGAGCTTAGAGGATGAATAAATGCCTTGCCCCGTGCAAGGAATAAAAAAAAGCCCCCGGCGACGGGGGCTTTAAACTGCCAAGCTTGACAGTTAATTTGTTTCAGCCAGGGCCTCCAGCACAGCCCTAATTTTTCGTTTCGGAATTTTCTTGAGCCGATCTTTCAGGCTGAGAGGAACTTTGATTGCAAATGTTGAGGTTGCAGGTTCCGGCCCTTCCTGCCGGAGAACCGCCGGATTGAGCCGAGTCTTGAATGCGGGGTTTCCGCCTTTCCTTGACATACTAGGTTTACCTTCTATAGATAAGCAATTCTAATCATAGCACAGTTGCGGGTAAACCTGCAATCTTGTACAATGAACGTAGAACAAAAAAAAGAACGCGATCAACTTTTGCAGAGGCGATCGCGCCAGGTAAACCTAGTTTGTATAATCATGATAACTCAATTCAATCTGATTTATTCCAAAGCCAGCCTCGCCCGGATCTGGGGTTGCCCCGTTTCCCAAATCGTGCGGTTTGAGGTTTGGGATAAAGTCTGCTTTGTCATCCGCCGGGGCCACCGGCCGACCTTCGTATCCAAAAAACTTTTCCATGCGGAGTTCGTTTCATTCCGCGAACGCGGTGCCCGCGACTGCAAGGTTTCCTTCAATCCAATGAACGATCTGCGGTTCTGGGTTTTGAACGAGAAAAAGGACCACGAGTATTCCGTGGAACTATACGAGAGTTCCAGCGGGGTGCGCTCCCGCTGCTCTTGCCACGACTACGAGAATCAAGGCGAACACATCTTATTTCTCAAACAGGCGATCGGCCCCGGCTATCGCCGACGCTGCAAGCATCAGATCGCGCTCGAACTCTTCCTGCGATCGCAGGGAATGAATTTAGAGGACAGGTACAAATGGGCGACGGAAACCCGCTATGAGGAAGACTTAGAAGCCAAAGAGCGGGAAGCTTACGAGATGATTTACGGAATTTAACGGAATTTAATTTTCGCGGAACGGCGATCGCCGCGCCCAAAGGATCGCCCCCCCCGACTCTGGGGGGGTAAAAACCTAGTTTGGATTGAAAAAATGAACTTACTCGATCGCATCAACAAAGCCCGGCCAAATTTCGGGAAAATTTGCCGGAAGGCCACGGGCCAAGTGGGGCCCAGGAAATACAAATACGCGACCCTCGACTCCATCCTGGAGGCGATCGAAACCCCTTTGATGGAACAGGGCGTCTCGATATTCAGCCGAATTGTCAGTGATGAGGGCGATCGCTTCATTTTGCGAACGACGATTGCTTGTGCCGATGCCGAAGAAGAAATTCACTCCGATTTTCCCTTAACAAAAACTGATGACCCCCAACGTCTCGGATCGTCGATGACTTACGGGCGTCGGTATAATATCTCAGCATTGCTGAATCTAACCACCGACGACGACGACGATGGCGACAGCGCCAGCAACAACGGAAATGGAAGCACAGCCCACCCACCCGCCCAGAAAAAAACCCACCCACCCGCCCACGACTTGGGGGACGCGATCGCCCAAACTGACATCCAACTCCGGCGCCTACAGTGGGACACTGAGACGGGCCGCAATTTCCTGAAAAGCAAATTTGGGAAACACAGTCGGCGCCTCCTCACCCCGGAGGAAATGCAGCAATTTCTGCACCACCTGAAAACCATCCCGACTCCCGCCCCGGTGCAGTAGTCTGAGTAAAAAAATAAAGCGATCGCCCGACTGGAGCGATCGCTTTTTTGTGACCCTAATTTAATTTCCCCAAACGGCGGGGCACTCGGGCGGTAAGCAGGAACAGCAGCAATTGGGTGGGCGGGTGGGGGTTGGATGGTTGCGTATCTGCTTTCCGGGCTTAGGGCTTAGGGCGGAGTGCCCCGCCGTTTTCTTCCGGCGAACCATTTTTTGCAATTAGATCGGCAAGTTCCTGGCGTTGATCGGGCGTCATCGCCCAAAGAATCTTCTGGATCGTCGAGCCCCGCAAATCCCGGTGTCCGTTGATGTAATCTCCGAGGTGCGATCGCGTCATATGCGATCGCCGGGCCCACTCGGCAGGCCGAATCCCGCTGGTATTAACAATTGTTGCGATTGCCTTTTGAAGCTCCATATTTGTCCGCGTACCGTGGTACAATCAAGTCAGGGAAAAACCCCCGTTACCGGGGAAAAAATATCACTACTATCATTATGCCAGACAAAACTGCGGAACAGTTCCAACAGATCGCGTACAAACATCGACTCAGCCCGAGCGCTATGGCGCTCTACCAATGGCTGCGACACAACCACAGCGACGATGCCGATTCTTTACGGGAATTTAACCAATTTGTTTTTGAGCATCGGGGGAAACCCTACCACAGGGACACCCTCAAACGAGCCGTCAACCAACTAGAGGAAGTGGGCTTGATTCGGATCGCAAAAAAGTTTTGCTGGTGGTTGATCCGCTTGGCCATTCGACCGATCGCCCGTTTTTTTGGGGCGGGCAAAAATCAGCAAAAGTGCGATCGGCCGCGCGGATCGCAGCCTCCAAATGCCCGCTGTGCGGGAAAGGTTTCTCTACAACAACAACCTATTTTAAAAACAGAAGCCGCCGCCACCCATCTTGAAAAGCAGGTGCAAATCACCGAGGCAGCCGGCCTGAAATATCCGGAAGGTCAGCGCGAATGGTTGCTGGCTTTTACCCAAGAGGAATTGATCGAGGCAGTTAAGTACCTATTCAAACAGTCAGGAGTCCTAAACCGGGAGGGATTCTTGCGCCGATCGCTTGAGCAAAACTGGGATTTTTACTATTGCAAGCGCCCAATGAATGAGGATTTTCTTCAAAAATTGGGGGTTAACCTGATATGCCAATGAATCGAGAACTTTACCCCCAAAATTGGGACGCGATCGCCCGAAAAATCAAGGACGATGCCGGTTGGCGCTGTGAGAAATGCGGGCGTCCGTGTAAGCGGCCCGATGAAATTCACACCAAGTTTCGCGATCGCCTGCGAGAAACCGAGTGGATCGCGAAGCTTTACGAAGGCGGAACCGTCCCGAGATTCGGGCGATTCACCCTGACGGTGGCACATTTAGACCACAATCCCGGCAACTGCGATCGCGACAATTTAAAGGCGCTGTGCGCCCCGTGTCATCTGCAGTACGACGCTGATCACCACGGGAAAAACGCTGCCCGTACCCGACAAAAAAACAAGATTTCACCCGGCCAA
>JBNGCR010000171.1:10676-12129 GCA_050045915.1 Limnospira sp. | reverse complement strand
GTGTCCTCTGTGCCTCTGTGGTTCAAATCAAAAAAAAGGTGGGCAAAACTGCCCACCCAAAACACTACTTCAACCCGTCAATCAACTGAGACTTCGCCGCCTCCAAAGCCTCCGGCAACTTGTCGGCATCCCGTCCGCCAGCCTGGGCCAAATTCGGGCGTCCGCCGCCGCCACCGCCGCACAGTTTCGCGATCGCACCAATGAACTTACCCGCCTGCAATTTCTTATCCTTAATAACCAAAGGACTGAACGCCGCCACCAAACTGACTTTGCCATCACTTCCGGCACCCAAAACCACCGCGCTTTCGCCCAGCTTTTGCTGCAAGCGTTCCGCCGCCGTTTTCAAGGATTCCGCGTCGGCGCCGGGGAGTTCCGCCACCAATACTTTAAACGATCCGACAGCTTCGGCGGTGGATAACAATTGGTCGGATTTCGCGATCGCCAATTCCCCTTTAACCGCCTCCAACTGCTTCTGTGTCGCCTTCAATTCACTTTGCAAATTCGTGATGCGATCGGGCAGTTCCTCCGGCTTCGCCTTGAAGCGATCGCCCAATTCCTTCACCACCCCATCTCGGACATTCAAATAGTCCAAAACCGACTGTCCCGCCACCGCTTCAATCCGGCGAATTCCCGAGGCGATCCCCGTTTCCGAGACAATCTTAAATAACCCAATTTCCGCCGTATTGGTGACGTGGGTGCCGCCGCACAATTCCATCGACACGCCGGCATAGTCCACCACTCGCACCACGTCGGCGTATTTTTCCCCGAACATGGCGATCGCACCCTTATTTTTTGCTTCTTCTAAGGGCATTTCTGCCACCGCCGCCGGGTGTGCCTCGGCGATCCAACTATTCACCTGATCTTCCACCTGCTGCAACTCCTCCGCCGTCAAAGAACGGGGACAGTTGAAGTCGAACCGCAGGCGATCGAACGCCACCAAAGAACCCGCCTGGGAAATCTCCGAACCGACGATTAATTTTAACGCCGCCTGCAACAGATGGGTTGCGGTATGATTGGCTTGGGCACGGCGTCGGCAGGCGCGATCAATGCGGGCATTCACCGTCATTCCCGGTGTCAACGTTCCCCGTTCCACCCGTCCGAAATGGATGAAAATATCCGACTCTTTTTTAACATCTTCCACCCGGATAATAACATCCCCACTCGTTAAATAACCGCGATCGCCAATTTGTCCCCCGGACTCCGCATAAAAGGGCGTCTGATCCAAAACAATTTGAACTTCACTTCCGGCCGCCGCTTCCGAGACGGATTTCCCCGCAATTAAAACCGCCTCCACCGTCGCCTCGGAGTCGGGGAAATCGTAGCCCAAAAAGGAGGTGGCGTGGATGTGTTCCGCCAGTTGATCCAAACTGCCCTGGACGGTGAGATCGATGGTTTCGTGGGCGGCTTGCGATCGCTTCCGCTGTTCCTCCATTTCCGCCTCGAACCCGTCCAC
>JBNGCR010000171.1:7187-10576 GCA_050045915.1 Limnospira sp. | reverse complement strand
AACCGCCGCAGGATATATCCCCGGCCGATATTGGAAGCCGTCACCCCGTCGGCGATCAGGTGAACCACCGCCCGGACGTGATCCCCGATCACTTTCAAAGACACCTTGGTTTTATCGTCACTTTTGGCGTAGTCAATGCCCGCGATATCCGCCGCCGTCTTGATAATCGGAAAAATCAGGTCGGTTTCGTAATTGTTGGGGACGCTTTGTAAAATTTGCGCCATCCGTTCCAACCCCATCCCCGTGTCGATGTTTTGGTTTTCCAGGGGGGCGAGGTTTCCGTCCGCATCCCGGTTATACTGCATGAAAACCAGGTTGTAAAATTCGATAAATCGGCTATCATCTTCTAAATCGATCTGTTTATCCCCCAGTTCCGGGTGGAAGTCGTAGTAGATTTCCGAACAGGGGCCGCAGGGTCCGGTGGGTCCGGATTTCCAGAAGTTGTCTGCTTCTCCCATGCGCTGGATGCGGTGCGCGGGGATGCCGATTTGGTCGCGCCAGATGGCGAAGGCTTCGTCATCCTCCTCGAACACGCTAACCACGAGGCGATCGGGCGGCAAGCCGAAGACTTCCGTAGACAGTTCCCACCCCCAGGCGATCGCCTGTTCTTTGAAATAGTCCCCGAAACTGAAATTGCCCAACATCTCGAAAAAGGTATGGTGTCGGGCGGTGCGTCCCACATTTTCAATATCATTGGTGCGGATGCACTTTTGGGATGTCGTGGCGCGGGGCACCTCCCGGGGGCGCTGTCCCAAAAAGATGGGTTTGAAGGGCAGCATCCCGGCGATGGTCAGCAGGACTGTGGGATCTTCCGGGACGAGGGACGCGCTGGGCATGATTTTGTGATGGCGCGCGGCGTAGAACGTCAGGAATTTTTGACGGATGTCGCGACCGCTGAGGAACTGGGGAGAAAAAGACATAACTGGCTTTCGATTTTCAACACTAAAACTTCAGGATAAATGAAGGATCGACCCTTAAATCTCGTAATCTCCATTGTAATTGTGGCGCTGTCCGCCTTGGGCGGCGGTTTGGCGGGGATCTTGTTTCGAGTTGCGGTCGTGCTTCCCCTCCAGGATGGGGTGAGGGCCGAGTGGGCTGCCTGGAAGTCCCGGGAAAATCCCCTGGCGAGCCAGTTGGTATCCGCCGGAGAAAATGTCGCGATCGCCGTCCAGAAAGGCGAAGTGCGTCCCCTCCCCGGGAGTTTGGACGAAATTCCCCTGTTCAACAGCAACAGCCCGGAGTGGGTCAAAGAAGAGGGTATTTTGCTCTCCACTTTTCCCCCCTACGGCACCTATTATCCCGACGCCCACCTCGACTATCCCCTGCGGGGAGAATTTGAACTGTTCGCCCACCACTTCGTCCAAAATCCGCCGGACGGACAAACTCTCTATCTGGGCATTTTGGTTTACAATCCCAACCTGGAGGCTGTGACGCTGGAAATCGACCGGGCGGCGAGTTATTTGTTGGAACCGGACGCCCCCTTCCAGGAGAAACCGCCGATGGTGAAAAATCCCGACGGGGCTGTTTATTCCGGGCCGGGAATTCGGGCGGTGGATGCGGTGATGCGGGGAAAGCGACAGCCCGATTTTCCACGCCGGTTGGAGATTCCCCCCGAGGAAAGCCGGATGTTGCTCAATCAGCCCATTCCCGTGAAAGGGTTGCAGCGTCAGGTGAACGGGCGATCGACGTTTATGCAGTTGAATAGCAAAATCGGCGGGGATGACGACACCCCCGCCGACGTTTACATCGCCAGTCTGGCAATGTATGCAAAGATACACCCCGATGGTGGAGAACGAGCGCCCGAATTGATTGAATGGCAACGGTTACTCGATACCGGAAATTTAGCACAACCTCGGGATAAAGTGCCAACCCCACCGGAACAGACCGGGGGTCAGTTGATTTACAGCCGGGTGGCGGGGGTGCAAATCGGGTCAAAATGGGAGGCGGATTTGGTCGATTCGGGTCGGGATACCCTCGCTATTCCCGAACCCGGACGGGGGATTTCCTACGTCATCAGCACGGTGCGGGCCGGAACCTTGGGGACGGGTCAAATTCAAGCCGCCGATTTGGCAGTCCGTTACCCCGACACGGCTTATCAATCCCACGGCAATTATGGGGTTCATTATGACCTGACTCTGCCTTTATTTAACCCCACGCAAAAAAAACAAGTGGTGACGGTGACATTGGAAAGCCCCCAAAAGGAAGAAAAACTCTCCGAAGGGGGGTTGATTTTTCGGCAACCGCCCTGGGATTTTCCCTATTTTCGGGGGACGGTTCGCCTGCGATATCAGGACGGTTGGAATCGGGAACAGTTGAGTTATGTTCATTTGTGGCACCGCCGCGGACAAATTGTCGATCCGCTGCTGACGGTGAAATTAAAGCCACAGGAAACCCGTTTGATAGAAGTCGATTTTCGCTACCCGCCGGATTCGACGCCGCCGCAGGTTTTGACGGTGAGGACGGTGGAATAGGGAATGGGGAATGGGGAATGGGGAATGGGGAATGATCGCGTTCTCAGCCCCCTCATCGAACCCGTACAATAGTCGGGTATGGCTCCCAATGCAAACTCCCCAGAATGTCAACCGAATTCTTACCCGTTCTGACGATTATTTTCTTTGCCGTCTTCGTCCAAAGTCTGTCCGGCTTCGGTTCGGGATTGGTGGCGATGCCGTTACTCACGGAACTGCTGGGACTCGACCTGGCGGCCCCCCTGGTGGCGGCGATCGGTATTTTGCTCAATATTATTTTGACCCTTTATTACCGCTACGAATTTCAGATTTCGGCCGTGTTGCGGCTGACGATTTCGGCCCTGGTGGCGATTCCGTTCGGGTTGTCCGGGTTGCAATTTTTAGATCCCGAAATTGGCTTGAAACTGTTGGGATTTGTAATTGTCACCTACGCCGCGATCGCCCTCATTTTAGAACACTTGAAAATCAGCCTCCCCCGCCTCGACTCCCCGCAATGGGCCTACGGTTTCGGGTTCGGGTCCGGGTTGCTGACCGGGGCCTACAACACCGGCGGACCCCCCGTGGTGATTTACGGGGCCTGCCGCCGCTGGAATCCGGCTGTTTTTAAAAGTAATATCAACGGTTTTTTCATGGTCAGCACGGCGATGGCGATCGTCAATCACGCCTTCCACGGCAACTACACCGAAGCCGTGTTCAAATTATTTCTTTACGCCCTTCCGGTCACGGCGATCGCGATCGTCGCCGGACTTTCCCTCTCCAAATTCATCAATCCCGCGGCTTTCCGAACCCTGATTTTAATTTTGCTGGTGGCGGTAGGATTGCGATTGTTATTCCAATAATTTTAGGGAGTCGAGAGTCGGCAATTGGAAATGAGGAATAAAAGCCCCCAGAATTGGGGGTTTGGGGGCGAGTCCGATCGCG
>JBNGCR010000171.1:0-7087 GCA_050045915.1 Limnospira sp. | reverse complement strand
GAAATGAGGAATAAAAGCCCCCAGAATTGGGGGTTTGGGGGCGAGTCCGATCGCGATCGTTCATTTAGAAATGAGGAATAAAAGCCCCCAGAATTGGGGGTTTGGGGGCGAGTCCGATCGCGATCGTTCATTTAGAAATGAGGAATAAAAGCCCCCAGAATTGGGGGTTTGGGGGCGAGTCCGATCGCGATCGTTCATTTAGAAATGAGGAATAAAAGCCCCCAGAATTGGGGGTTTGGGGGCGAGTCCGATCGCGATCGTTCATTTAGAAATGAGGAATAAAAGCCCCCAGAATTGGGGGTTTGGGGGCGAGTCCGATCGCGGCGGCTATCGCTTCCGCATCAATTACGAGGGTGCGATCGCGCCCCCCCTGTCCGAGGAACAAATCACCTGGATCGAGACTCTACCCATCGAACGGGAACGGCGTTGAGCGAAAAAATCCCCGAGACTCCGGTATCCTAGTTAGATGCAAGGTCAGATCCCGAACTTATGAGACTAGAGGAAGCGGTTGAATTTGCCGAAAACCCCGAACCCCGGTGTCCCTGCGTGCTGCTGCTGGACACGTCCGCATCCATGCAGGGGGAACCCATCGACGCCCTCAACGAGGGGTTGATGACGTTCAGAAACGACCTGAGCCGGGACGAACTCGCCAAAAAGCGGGTGGAGATCGCCGTGATCTCCTTTGACAACCGGGTGCAGATCGCCCAGGATTTCGTCACCGCCGATCGCTTCGAGCCCCCCATTTTGACCGCCCAGGGCCAGACCTTCATGGGGACCGCGATCGCCGAAGCCCTGGACCTGATCGCCTCCAGAAAGGCCGAATATCGCAGCAACGGCATCACCTACTACCGCCCCTGGGTGTTCATGATCACCGACGGCGAACCCCAGGGGGAAAGCGATCGCGTCACGGAACAGGCCACTCACCGCATCCGGGACGAGGAAGCCAACAAACAGGTCGCCTTCTTCGCCGTGGGGGTGGAGGGGGCCAATATGGAGCGTCTGGCGGAGATCGTGCAGCGCACCCCCCTCAAACTCAGGGGTCTGGACTTCCGGGAAATGTTCATCTGGCTGTCGGCGAGTATGCAAACCGTCTCCCACTCCAAAGTTGACGAACAAGTAGCCCTGCCGCCCCCGGGGTGGGGAACGGTTTAAATCGCCCCGTTTTGTTTTTGTGAAAATCCGTCATGAATCGAGATCCCCATCGCTGGCAAATTGTTTCGGCCTCCGTCGCCGGAAAAAGTCACGAAAAACAGGCACTCCCCTGCCAGGATGCCCACATCTGTCGGGCGACGTCCGACCGCCTCATCGTCGCGATCGCGGACGGTGCCGGCTCGGCATCCCTGGCCGAGGTGGGGGCACAATTGGCGGTCAAAACGGCGGTGGAATTGATGGCGGAATGTCTCTCCTCATCGGAAGGTGAACTGGACTGGAACGCTGAACTGTTGGGCATCATCGGGCAGACCAAAGGAGCGATCGAAGCAGAAGCGGGCGATCGCGATTTGCCGGTTCGGGAACTGGCGACAACGTTAATTGTGGGGGTCGTGACACCCTCGGCGATCGCCGTCGCCCAGGTCGGAGACGGGGCTGCAGTCGTCGAAGATGGACAGGGAAATCTGATCGCCCTGACGACTCCGGCCAGCGGCGAATATCTGAACGAGACGACTTTTTTAATTTCCCCCGACGCCCTCGAAACGGCCCAGGTCAACATCTGGTCCGGCACGCCGAAGTATCTGGCGATGTTTTCCGACGGATTGCAGATGTTGGCGTTGAAAATGCCGCAGGGGACCCCCCACGCCCCCTTCTTTTCTCCCCTATTTCAATTCGTGGAAACGATCGCCGACCGCGCCGAAGCCGAGGAACAATTGACGGCATTTTTGCGATCGCCCCGAGTCGCCGAACGTACCGATGACGACCTGACGCTCCTGTTGGCGGCCCTCCTCCCCTGAGCCGAAAACTCTCAACCGGAATGAGTCGAAGAATCGGGAGAATTAGGCAGTCAAAAAAAATCGGTGTATCATACAACTTGAGAGAGAATTGAGCGATCGCCAGGCAGTGAACATATAGCGCCGCGTGGCGGGTGTGGAGTGTGCGGGCGTGGGCTGTAGGGAATAAAAACCGCCGCTCTCAACACGCGATCGCTCGTTGCTATATCAATACCCGGCGCGAGATCGAGATCTTGAAGGCGGAAGGGGGCAAATCCGGTGAAACAACGGTATTGGCATCAGTGGCTTGAATCCATCAAAACCCACCCCCGAGACTTCTGGATACCGCTGGCGATCGGCGCGACGGCTACGATCGCCGTCCTGTTGCTGTGGCGGCAACTCTCCATCCAAGAACACCTGCACATCGAGCAACTCGTCCAACAGGAAGCCGAGGCGATCGGGTCGGTTCTGAATCGAGAATTATCCGGCCGAATTTTGAATCTGACTCAGATGGCGAAACGCTGGCAGAGTGCGGGGGGGACTCCTCGCGATCTCTGGGAGGCGGATGCGTCGAATATTATCCGGGATGCCTACGGCTACCGGGCGATCGAATGGGTCGATCCGTCTTTTCAAGTCCGCTGGATCGTTCCCCTTGAAGGCAATGAAGCGGCACAAAATTTCAATTTGAATCAGGAACGCCGCCGTCGAATTAGTTTGAGAGTCGCCCGCGACTTGCGACAAGTGATTCTGACCCGAAAAGTTTCCCTGATTCAGCAGGGAGAGGGATTTTTGGCGATCGCCCCCCTATTTGTAAACGCTGAAAATCTCGAATCAGAGGGCGATCGCTTCGACGGATTCATCATCGGCGTGTTTGAATTTCAAGCCCTATTTGACGGCATCCTGCAAATTTCACCCCGGTACAAAGTTCGCATCTACGACCGGGGCGAACTGGTCTATACTCAGGGGATTTCCCCTTCCTCTCCGTTTCAAAAAACGGCGACCGTCCGGGCTTACAACGCCGATTGGCTGGTGCGAATTTATCCGACGCAGGCTTGGATCGACGAGGCGCGATCGCCCCTGCCACAGGTCGTTTTGTGGGGGGGGATCAGCATGGCTTGGATGCTGGCGCTCTCCGTTTATCTGGGGTTGCGATCGTGGCGTTACGCTTGGAAAACTCGGAAAATTAACCGAAAATTGGAAACGGAAATTCGGCAACGGCAAAAAGCACAAGCGGCCCTGCGGGAGCGGGAAGAATTATTTCGGCAACTCTCGAAATGTGCGCCCGTCGGCATTTTTTTGACGGACGAAAATGGCATCTGTACCTACGTCAACGATTGCTGGTGCAAATTGACCCAGTTGACACCGGATCGGGCTTTTGCAGAAGGGTGGAAAAATGCCCTTCATCCCGACGACCGTTCCGATGTTTTGGCCGAGTGGAATGCGGCGGTTCGAGAACACCGGGAATTTGCGATGGAATATCGGTTTCGCCACCCGGACGGGGCGATCGTTTGGGTCGCCGGACAAGTGACAGCCTTCCGGAATGACGACGGCATCAATATCGGTTTTATCGGTATCGTCGCCGACATCACCGCCCTGAAACTGACCGAAACCGCCTTGCGAAATTCTCGGCAGCAGTACCAAACCCTCGTCGAAAATTCCCCCGATATTATCGAGCGCTTCGATACCGAATTGAAACACTTGTATGTTAGCCCCGCTTTAACTCGGCTCACCGGCATTTCTGCGGACGTTTTTTTGGGGAAAAGTTGTCGAGAATTTGGACTCTCGGAGGCGATGGTTGACGCTTGGGAGGCGGCGGCTTTGCGATTGCTCGACACCGGACGAAGGCAGATCGTCGAATTGGAAACGGAAACCCCCGAGGGTTGGCGGTCTTTTGAAATGGCCCTCGCTCCGGAAATGACGGAGGATGGTGCGATCGCGTCGATCTTGTGTATTTCCCGCGACGTGACCGAACGCAAACGGGCCGAAATTGCCCTCCAAAATAGTCAAGCAAAATTTCAGGCTTTGGTCGCCAATATGCCCGGTATGGTCTACCGCTTCTTCCCCCTCACCGCTGACCAACCTCCCCATTTCACCTTCGTCAGTACCCGCGTCCGAGATCTTTTTGAATTGGAACCGGAAACCGTCCTCGAAGATGCCCGTTCCATTATCAATTTAATTCACCCGGAAGATTTGCCCGCCTACCATTCCGCAAATGCCGAGGCGATCGAAAACTTTTCGCCCTGGCACTGGGAAGGGCGGATTGTCACGCCATCGGGTCAATTGAAGTGGATCGAAAGCCACGCCCAACCCCAAATTACGCCGGCGGGCAATGCCTGGGACGGGATTATCATCGACATCAGCGATCGCAAAGAGTACGAAGACAGTCTGCGACAATTTCAGAGTATCGTCTCCACCACGGCGGAAGGAATCGCCCTCATCGACCGCAACTATATCTATCAAATTGTCAATCAAAAGTATCTGAATTTGACCGGCAAATCGATGGGGGCAGTGTTGGGACATTCCATCTCGGAGGTTTTGGGCGCGGAGACATTTAAAACGAAAATCAAGCCTCGGTTCGACCGCTGTTTAACCGGGGAAGTGGTCCGCTATGACAGTTGGTTCACCTTTGACCGACAACAACATCAGTTTCTCGGTGTCACCTATTCTCCCATGTTGCAACCGGACGGAACGGTGGAAGGCGTGATCGTCAACGTCCGAGATTTGAGCTCTCTTAAACAAGCGGAAATGGCGCTCCGGCAACAGTCGGAACGGGAACATCTTTTGTCTACCATTACCAATCGCATTCGGCGATCGCTCAACCTGCAGGAAATTCTCGATACGGCCGTCGTCGAAGTGTGTCAAATTCTCGCCACCGACCAGGTGATGGTCTATCGATTTTTGGGTGACTGGAGTGGCAAAGTTATCGCCAATTCTGGGCAGATATCTGAGGGATTTTCAGAACCGGACACCGCCCAAGTGGCGATCGCCCCCGCCATCGAAGGCGACATTCGCCGGATCGCCCATTTCTGCCGGACTCGGTTGATCGACGCCTCTTTAAACGTCGATTGGCAACAATTTCAAACGCCCACCCATCTGATCTTCCCCATCTGGCTCGAAGCGGAACAACTTTGGGGGCTTCTGATCGCCCACCATTCCCCCGAAACCCAGCACTGGATATCCGAAGAAATCCAGATGTTCAAGCAACTGACGGAACAACTGGCGATCGCCATTCAACAAGCCGAACTGTACAACCGCATCCAAATGGCTCACCAGGAACTCGAACGACTTTACAACACCGATTCCCTCACCGAAATCGCCAACCGCCGCCACTTCGATCGCTATCTCCAACAGGAATGGCTCCGACTGCAGCGGGAACAACAACCCCTCACGATTATCATGTGCGATATCGATTATTTTAAATGTTATAATGACACCTACGGACACGTCGCCGGAGATCAATGTCTACAGAGAGTTGCCCGGGCTTTAAAAGGGTGTCTCAAACGCCCCGCCGATCTACTCGCCCGCTACGGTGGCGAAGAGTTTGTCGTCCTTTTGCCCAATACGTCGGAGTCGGGGGGCATTCAGATCGCCCGACAAATGCAGCGGGCAATTTTTAATCTGAACATCCCCCCCGGTTCCATTCCAGCCGACTTCACTCGCGTCAGCATCAGCCTGGGAATTGCTACCGAAATTCCCTCCCAACGGCGATCGCCGGTTCAACTGCTTTCCCGAGCCGATCGCGCGTTATATCAAGCCAAAAAACAAGGCAGAAATCAGTCTGTAATTGATAATTGATAATTACGGTGTAGGGTGTAGGGTGTAGGGTGTAGGAAATTTTAAAATTCCCTATTCCCTATTCCCCATTCCCGATTCCCTACAAAAACCGGCTCCGGATCTTACACCTTAAATTTCTCGGTAATCCGTTTCATCGCCTCGTCCACATTTTCCCGGCTGTTAAACGCGGAAATTCGGAAATATCCTTCCCCCGCCGCGCCAAAACCGGAACCGGGCGTTCCCACCACATGACAGGTCTGCAACAACTTGTCGAAAAAGTCCCAACTCGACAGGCCGCTGGGGGTCTTCACCCAGACATAAGGGGCGTTGACACCGCCGTAAACCGTCAGTCCGGCGGCGGTCAATTTCTCGCGGATAATTTTGGCGTTTTCCAAATAGAAACTCACCAACTCTTTCACCTGGGTTTGTCCCGCCTCAGAGTAGACCGCCTCCGCGCCCCGCTGGACGATATAAGAAACCCCGTTAAATTTGGTTGATTGGCGGCGGTTCCACAGCTTCCACAGCTCCACATCCGAGCCGTCGGAGGCTTTCGCCGTCAGGGTTTTGGGAACCACCGTCAGGGCGCAGCGGGTGCCCGTAAAACCGGCATTTTTCGAGAACGACCGGAACTCGATCGCGCAGTTCCGCGCCCCCTCAATTTCGTAGATCGAATGGGGCAAAGAGGGGTCGGTAATAAACGCTTCGTAGGCCGCATCAAACAGGATAATCGAACCGTTTGCGCGGGCGTAATCGACCCAATTTTTCAAGTATTCTTTCGTCGCCGTCGCCCCGGTGGGGTTATTCGGAAAACACAGGTAAATCAGATCGACGCGATCGCCCGGAAGTTCGGCCGTAAAATCATTTTCGGCGGTGACGGGCAGGTACACCAACCCTTCATATTCGCCCTTGTCGTTGGCCGGCCCCGTGTGTCCCGCCATGACGTTGGTATCGACGTAAACGGGATAAACCGGGTCGGTGACGGCAATTTTGTTATCCTTGCCAAAAATGTCGAGAATGTTCCCCGTGTCGCACTTGGACCCGTCGGAGATGAAGATTTCCTCCGCATCGACATCACAGCCTCTGGCTTTAAAGTCGTGTTGGGCGATTTTCTCCCGCAACCAGGCGTAACCCTGTTCCGGGCCGTAACCTTTGAAGGTGGAGCGATCGCCCATTTCCTCGACGGCCAAAACCATCGCCGCGCGGCAGGCGTCGGGCAGGGGTTCGGTGACATCGCCGATGCCCAATTTGATGATCTGGGCCTCCGGGTTCGCCTGGGCAAAGGCATTCACCCGGCGGGCAATTTCCGGAAACAGGTAGCCCGCCTTGAGTTTCAGGTAATTCTCGTTAATCGTTGTCATCGTCAATCCACAAACGCTCTCCAACAGCTTACC
>JBNGCR010000170.1:5870-12197 GCA_050045915.1 Limnospira sp. | reverse complement strand
AACCGGGTGGGGCGATCGCAAAATCTGATAAACTGATTCCCGACTCCCGACTCCCGACTCCCCACTCCCCACTCCCCACTCCCCACTCCCCACTCCCTACTCCCCAAAATGTCCCACACCCTCACCGTCACCGTCCCCGGAACCACCGCAAATTTAGGCCCCGGCTTCGACTGCATCGGCGCCGCCCTCAGCCTGTACAATATCCTGCGATTTTCTGCCCCGGAAGATACGGAAACCCCAGTTCAAATTACCGTACACGGGACGGAAAGCGATCGCGTCGTGACAGACGATCGCAATTTGGTATATCAAGCATTTGCCAAATTCTACGCACACCTGGGGAAAACCCCCCCACCCGTCCAGATTGACATCGAACTGGGCGTCCCCCTCGCCCGGGGGTTGGGCAGTTCCGCCACCGCCATCGTCGGCGGGTTGGTGGGGGCGAACGCCTTCGCCGGAAACCCCCTCTCCGAAGCCGAGATCGTCCGATTAGCGATCGCGATGGAGGGGCACCCAGACAACGTAGTTCCCGCCCTCCTGGGGGGCTCTCAGCTATCGGCGACAAATGGCGATAATTGGGAGATCTGCGAAATTCCCTGGCACGATGCGATCGTCCCCGTGGTCGCCATCCCCGACTTTGAACTCTCCACCGCCGCAGCCCGCCGGGTTCTACCCGAAAAGTATACCCGCGCCGACGCCATTTTCAACACCGCCCACCTGGGACTGTTATTGCGGGGTTTGGAAACCGGACGGGGGGACTGGCTGCGAATCGCCATGCAGGACAAAATCCACCAACCCTACCGCAAATCCCTGATCCGGGGCTTCGACGAAGTGCGGGAAGCTGCCCTAGATGCGGGCGCCTACGAATTGGCGATTAGCGGGGCGGGACCGACCCTTCTCGCCCTCACAAATCCCGCCCACGCTCCCCGGGTAGCCGAAGCGATGGAGGCGGCTTGGCGGGCCTGTGAAGTGGGTGTGGAGGTGCGATCGCTCCAACTCGACACCGAAGGCGCTGTTTGTGGGGAGTGGGGAGTGGGGAGTGGGGAGTGGGGAGTGGGGAGTAGGCAATAGGCAATAGGCAATAGGGAGTGGGCAGTGGGGAGTGGGCAGTGGGGAGTCGGGAGTCGGGAATCAGTTTATCAGATTTTGCGATCGCCCCACCCGGTTTCTCGGCAATTTTTCCGATTCCAGACTTTACCTTTCCTTCTATTCCGGATCGCGATCCTCGCCGATACTGAGATTTTGTTTGGATGTCTTCAACTGTTTCCACAGTTTTTTGATGCGTCCGTAGGCTTCCTCAGAGCCAATTTTGCCGTTGGTTTCCAGCCCGCAGATATAATTGACTTTGTGGGCGAATTCCTGTAAGTTAGAATTGAAGACCATATTTTCGGGGGTAAATTCGCCCCGATAGCGGCTGCGAGGATATAAAAATTCTTCTTTTTCCCGTTCTTTGTCATTGTTCATCAGTCCGATCCTTTTCATGCTATGATCGCGGTCATTTGGAAACTGTTAAAAATTTTCCTGGCAACCCTTTTTCAACTATTTTCAATCAAAATAGAGAATTTATCCCCGGTCACAGGGCGGGGTTTGTTCGACTCAACATAAAGCATTATATAGCAGTGAGGGTTCGCGGGTTGACAGTTTCGGCAAGGGGGACGAACCTGGAAACCCTTATTACAAGGGAATTTCCCATCCCTACACCCGTTGCCCTGATCGCAGTCGAAGGGCTACACCCTACACCCCCTCTAGCAGCGCTATAACCTCAGACTCAATCCGAGGTTTGGCGTTAGGATATCCCAATGCGATCGCAAATGCAATGGGGACGACCTCAATTCAGTATTTACGCGGTTTTGCCGGACTCCGTATCCTCCCAAAGAGAGAATCGAAGTTCCGGCTCGACTCGCGTTGAATTTCAACTGTTAATTTTGAAAAGACCCTGCCATAGGAATTAGGGCGATTTCGGCTTGCCGTAGCCCCCGCCGCCGGGGGTTTCGATCGCGAATCGATCTCCGGGCTGCATTTGGGCGATCGCGGTACTTCCCAATTCTTCCACTATACCATCTCGGCGGGTAACAGTGTTGCATCCCACCGCCCCCGGTTCGCCGCCGTCGAGTCCGAAGGGGGGAATCGTCCGGTGTCCCGACAGGACTGCCGCCGTCATCGGTTCCAAAAAGCGAATCCGGCGAATGATACCGTTTCCGCCCCGGTGCCGCCCGCGTCCGCCGCTGTGGGGACGAATCCCGAATTCTTCCACGATGACCGGATAGCGCCATTCTAGCACCTCCGGATCGGTGAGGCGAGAATTGGTCATGTGGGTGTGGACCGCATCGGTCCCGTCGAAATCTGCACCGGCGCCGGAACCCCCGCAGATGGTTTCGTAGTATTGATGGCGATCGCTCCCGAAGGTAAAATTATTCATCGTCCCCTGGGATGCGGCCATTACCCCCAGGGCGCCGTACAGTGCATCCACAATCGCCTGGGAGGTTTCCACATTTCCCGCCACCACCGCCGCCGGGGGTTTCGGGTTCAACATACACCCTTCGGGAATAATAATTTCCAGGGGTTTCAAACATCCGGCGTTGAGGGGAATATTATCCTTAACCAAGGTGCGGAAAACGTACAAAACCGCCGCCTGACAGACGGCCTGGGGCGCGTTAAAATTGCTGTCCAATTGGGGGGAGGTTCCGGTAAAATCGATTTTAGCATTGCGGGTGTCGCGATCGATAGTAATTTTCACCCGAATTTGTGCCCCGTTATCCATCGGATAGGTAAACGTTCCGTCCCGCAACACATCGATCGCACGCCGCACCGAAGCTTCTGCGTTATCCTGGACGAAACCCATGTAAATTTGTACCGTTTCTAACCCGTACTGGGATACCATCCGCCGCAATTCTCCCGCGCCGCGCTCGTTCGCCGCAATTTGTGCCTGCAAATCGGCGATATTGGTTTGGGGATTCCGGGCGGGATAGGTTCCAGATGTCAGCAATTCCAATACTGCAGTTTCCCGAAATTCGCCGCGATCGACCAATTGAAAATTATCGATCAAAATGCCTTCGTCCGCCACTGTTTTGCTGTCCGGCGGCATGGAACCGGGGGTAATACCGCCGATGTCGGCGTGGTGTCCGCGAGAGGCGACATAAAATAAAATCTGGGTTTCGGCGGTATCGAAAACGGGGGTAATGACAGTAATATCGGGCAGGTGGGTGCCACCGTCGTAGGGATTGTTTAACATATACACATCCCCCGGTTTGAGAATTTCGCCCTTCGCCCGAATCAGGCTGCGGACGCTTTCTCCCATCGAGCCCAAATGGACGGGAATGTGGGGGGCGTTCGCCACGAGTTGTCCGAATTGGTCGAAAATGGCACAGGAAAAGTCGAGGCGTTCTTTGATATTCACCGAAGAGGCTGTATTTTGTAGGGTGATTCCCATTTCTTCGGCGATGAATTGATAGAGGTTTTTAAAGATTTCCAACCGCACCGGATCGGGTTTGTCCGTGGGGATTTGGTTTTGGTGTTGTAAAGAAATAGATGAAATTTTCGATAATATCAGATCGTTGCGTTCGGTTAATTGGGCATCCCAACCTGGTTCGATGATATTGGTTCCGGTATTTTCGACAATCATAGCCGGTCCGGAGATGCGATCGCCCGGTTGCAAGTCTTCCCGGCGATAGACGGGGGTTGTTCGCCACTCACCGGCGGCGTACATCTCGACGGTGGCAATGGCGGCGGGGGGTTCGGAACGGGTTCGGGATAATATCGGTGTTTCGGGATTTGACCTCCGGCGGACGACTTCGACGGAAACCGATTCGACGATTAAGGCTTTCTCTGTTTTGACAAAACCGTACCGCGATCGGTGCTCGGTTTCAAATGCCGACTTCATCGCTTCTATTTGGGGGGAAAAGGGGACGGTGAGGGTGGAGTCGGTGCCTTCGTATTTTAAGTTGACGCGGCAGAAGACGACGTCGGCGGGATCTTCGGGGGGTTCGAGTTCGGATCGGGCTTCGGTTTCTAATTGTTGCAAGATGGATGGGAGATCCGCAGATTTCGCAGATTTTCGCAGATGATTGGGGGTGGGGGGGGAAAGTAAATCCTCCGTCAGTGGGGCTTCTACGGCCCGTTCCCGGATGTTGCAGATGTCGGCGAGCCCCATCCCGTAGGCGGAGAGAACGCCGGCGTAGGGGTGCAGGAAGACCCGCTGGATGCCTAATGTGTCGGCGATCGCGCAGGCGTGTTGGCCTCCGGCGCCACCGAAGCAGCAGAGGGTGTAGTCGGAGACGTCGTAGCCCCGCTGGAGGGAGATTTTTTTGATGGCGTTGGCCATATTTTCGACGGCGATCGCGATAAATCCGGCGGCTACGTCTTCGGGTTGGCGGGTGTCTCCGGTGGCTTGGCGGATTTGTGCGGCGAGTTGGGTGAATTTCTCGCGGACGATATCGGCGTCGAGGGGTAAATTTCCGTCGGGTCCGAAGACACTGGGAAAAAATTCGGGGCGGATTTTGCCTAACATGACGTTGGCGTCTGTTACGGCTAGGGGTCCGCCGACGCGGTAGCAGGCTGGACCGGGGTTGGCACCGGCGGATTCGGGTCCGACGCGGTAGCGGGAACCATCAAACACTAAAATTGAACCGCCGCCGGCGGCGACGGTGTGGATGGAGAGGATGGGGGTCCGCATCCGGACTCCGGCGATTTCGGTTTCGAGTTGGCGTTCGTATTCGCCGTTGTAGTGGGCGACGTCGGTGGAGGTGCCCCCCATGTCGAAGCTAATAATTTTATCGAAACCCGCCCGCTTACTGGTTTGGACGGCGCCGACGATGCCTCCCGCCGGTCCGGAGAGGATGCTGTCTTTCCCCTGAAAGTTGTGGGCGTCGCTGAGTCCGCCGTTGGATTGCATGAACATGAGTTGGGGTGTGTCTCCCCCCGACTCCCTAATACCGACTCTCGACTCCCCATATAACTGGGACGCGACGCGATCGATGTAGCGGCGCAAAATGGGGGAGAGGTAGGCATCGACGACGGTGGTATCGCCCCGACTGACGAGTTTCATCAGGGGGCTGATTTGGTGGGAGGTGGAGATTTGGGTGAAGCCGATTTGGGCGGCGAGCTCGGCGATTTGCTGTTCGTGGCGGGGGTAGCGGTAGCCGTGGATGAGGGCGATCGCACAACTGCGAATTCCATCATCATAGGCCTGTTGCAGGGCGGTTTGGAGGGGGGCGATGGCGAGGGGTTGGAGTTCTTCCCCCTGGGCATTATAGCGCTCGTCGGCTTCGATAACCGTTTCGTAGAGCATTTCCGGCAGGACGATTTCCTGGGCGAAGATGTCGGGCCGATTCTGGTAGCCAATTCTGAGGATATCTCGAAATCCTCGGGTGGTGACAAAAACGGTGCGATCGCCTTTTCGTTCTAAAAGGGCGTTGGTGGCGACGGTGGTGCCCATTTTGACTTCGGCGATGCGGTGGCCGGGGATGGGGTCGTCGGGGCCGATGCCGAGGATTTCCCGGATGCCGGCAATCACGGCGTCGGGGTAGCGGCGGGGGTTTTCGGAGAGGAGTTTGTGCGTCACCAGGCTGCCGTCGGGTTTGCGGGCGACGATATCGGTGAAGGTGCCCCCGCGATCGACCCAAAATTGATATTTTCCGGCTGGTTTCCGAGTCGTTGAAATGCTACTCATCTGGCGTTAACCTCCTCTCGCCAAGTTGCGATCGTCGTTCTCGATTGTACTGTACTGGGGGGTGTGGGGTGTGGGGTGTGCTCGGTGGGGAAAGTCAAAAATTCCCTATTCCCCATTCCCTATTCCCCCGATCGCCCCCGTTTTTTTCGGATGTCAAATTCCGTGTTTGACGGTAATTTTGCGCCGTTCTTCCGGGGGGCTGGCGATATATTTGCCGTAGTAGATACTGAATCGGGCGGCTTCGGTGATCGCCGAAAATAAATGGTCTTTGAATGGGTGGTGTTGTTGATTGTGCCGGGTTGCAAACATGGGATTGACTCCTGGTTTTTATTTGTAAAAATTTGAGAGATTGTTCGGACGAGATGCGACGATTACGGATATTTTTTTTGTAAAAATATCGCCGTCATTTCCTCCCCAATCCGGGAGGGAGATAATAATTCGATGCATTATTTTGAACTCGGATTGAGACGGGGCGTATCGCCACCTCACTCTCCGTTTCAATTATAGCGAAAATTCGGGGGAATTTACACCCGTCAGTGATGGTAGCGTTCCTCCAGCCAAATCCGAACTTCCTGTTCCGAGTCCAGTTGGGCGGAGCGCCCGGAATGGCGATCGCGCACGTTCCAGAGTAAATTTCCTTGGCGATCGCGACTTTGCCAAAT
>JBNGCR010000170.1:0-5770 GCA_050045915.1 Limnospira sp. | reverse complement strand
GGCGATCGCGCACGTTCCAGAGTAAATTTCCTTGGCGATCGCGACTTTGCCAAATTTCGAGTTGGTTTCCCCCGGTGAGGGATTTAAACAGTCCCCGGGTTATCTGAGTCGCAAAATTGTAGATATCCTTTCCGGTCAGACTCCACCGATATTCAAAGGCAGATTTTACACCCAACGGGATGAGATTTGAGATGGGGCGATCGGTCAATTTCATCGTGACTTACCCTCCGCGTTTTAACGACAGTCGATTTTCAATGGTTTGATTGTTTTAGCAATTCAAAATTTTGAATCCTTTACCCGCCTTTGGAGACGTGCGATCGACGGGTAGCACACCGCATCGGTGCCTGTGAACCAACTGAAAGCTACGGTTCAATTGTGTCGCAGTTCATCCGAACAGAACAGAGGCAGTTGTGATAAATTGTAGCCATAACAGTTGGGGCGAGAAAAACTGTTATGGTTTTGAGGGCCGCAACTGTATCCGTCCCCCCCATTTCGAGGTCAAATGATGAAGGTCAGACCCGTCGAAAAGTCCCCCGGCGTCAACCTGTACGAACAGGTGGCTAACCGCATCCAATCCCTGATTGAGGAGAGGACCCTGCAACCGGGCGATCGCATCCCGTCGGTCCGCAAAATGCACCGCCAGATGAACGTCAGCATCTCCACGGTATTGGAGGCCTACCGCCTCCTCGAAGACCGGGGACTGATCGCGGCTCGCCCCCAGTCGGGCTACTACGTCCGCCAAACCCTGCCCTTTTCCCCCCAGGAACCCACCCCCTCCACTCCGCCGGGGTTGGCCTGTCGGGTCGATACGTCCTTTGCTGTCCGGATCAACACGGCCCTGCGGGAACCGGGCATGATCAAACTCGGTGCCGCCGTCCCGGACCCGGAACTGTTCCCCATTAACGCCCTCAACCGGCTGATGGGGCAGGTGCTCCGCCAAAATCCGGAACTGTGCCACGCTTACAATTCCCTGCCCGGTTGCGAACCGTTGCGGCACGAAGTGGCGAGGCGGTTGATGGAGGCGGGTTGTTCTGTGACCCCCGACCAAATTCTGGTGGTGAACGGGACTACGGAGGCAATTTACCTATCTTTACGGGCGATTACCAAGCCGGGGGATACGGTGGCGATCGAATCTCCCTGCTATTACGGCTTGCTGGAAATCCTGGAATCCCTGCACCTGCAGGCGTTGGAACTCCCGACCCATCCCCGGGACGGGATATCGCTGCCGGATCTGGAAAGGGCCCTCAGCGGGGGCCAGGTGGCGGCCTGTGCGGTGGTGTCGAACTTCAGCAACCCCTTGGGAAGTTGCATGGATGACGGCAAGAAAAAAGAATTGGTGGAAATTTTGGAACGCTACGATGTCCCCCTGGTGGAGGATGACGTTTACGGGGATCTGGGGTTCGGGGAGAGTCGCCCGAAGGCGATTAAGGCCTTCGACAAACGGGGACTGGTCTTATATTGTGCGTCCTGTAGCAAGACTCTCTCGCCCGGTTTGCGGGTGGGGTGGGCGGTTCCGGGCCGCTACCAAAGTAAGGTCGAACAATTGAAGCTATCGACCAATATTGTTACGGCGACGGCGAATCAACTGACGATCGCGGCTTTTCTGGCCAACGGGGGTTACGATCGCCACCTGCGAAATTTGCGTCGCGCCTACGCCGGACAGGTGCTGCGGATGACCCAGGGGATCTGCGAATATTTTCCGAAAGAAACGAAGGTGACGCGACCGACGGGGGGTCACGTTTTGTGGGTGGAATTGCCCCCGGATTTGGACGCGATCGCTCTCTATGATGAGGCTTACCGACACCGGATCAGCATTGCCCCCGGATCGATGTTTTCGGCTTCGGGAAATTACCGCAATTGTTTCCGTTTGAACTGCGGTTTGCCCTGGTCGTCCCAGGTGGAAGCGGCGATGAGAACCTTGGGGGAATTAATCGCCCATCAGGTATCGGAACAGACGCGATTGCGTCCCCGTTTTTTGGCTTGATACAGGGCGCGATCGGCGGCTAAAATGAGAGACTCTGGGGAGTCTTCTTGCCCTGCTTTTTGGGTGGACACTCCGGCGCTGAGGGTGATCCAAGGGCGGATTTCGGAACCGACGTGGGGGATTTGTTTGGCGGCAATATTGAGGCGAATTTTATCCGCGATCGCGATCGCATCTTCCAACTCTGTATCCGGCAGGACGATCGCAAATTCTTCTCCCCCGTAGCGGGCGGCTAGGTATTCCCGAGATTCATTTAAGCCCTTCAGGGCTTCTTGAATCGCCTCCGCGATCTGTTGCAGGCAGAGGTCTCCGGCTAGATGACCGTAGTTGTCGTTGTAAGATTTAAAAAAGTCTATGTCTCCCAAAATGAGCGAGGTTGGTCGGCTTCGACTGTCTTGCCAATTTTGTTTGATATAAAGGTAAAATTTACGCCGATTTGCGAGTCGGGTCAGGTCGTCCAAAAATGCGAGTTGCCGAAGTTTTTTATTTTCTTGTTCGAGATAGTAAATTCTGAGGTTTTGTTGACGAATTTTTTGGTATAACTTTTTGATGTTAGCGGCGAAAATTGAGGAGTATTCTTCCATGTCTCTTTTGATATTAAAATCCGTCATTTTCCCACTAATTTCGTGAGCTAATTTTGGGGTAAAATGGGCTTTACTTGAGCCACTTAAAAATTCTTTATTTGATATTTTTTGACGGTCAATTTTTTTCAAAAATTGATGCCAATAATTAGGGGCAAGTATCTTTTCGGTTGCGGCTGCAAAAAAGTTTTTAATTCCGAGTTTTTTGTTCATTAATCTTGCCGATTGGTACAGTTGCAATCTGCTTCAGAAAACCCTATAATTATCGAAAAAGAGATTAATTTTTTCGATTTTTGGGTAACTTTTAGTATTCCGGATTGCCGGTGTAATTTCCGTGACGCCATTCCCCGATATCCGTGATAATTGCGAATGTGGCGGGTGATTCTCCGAATTGAATGTCGGTGACGTTTCTGTGGCACGGGAAGCGATCGCGATCACAACTCCGCCAGAAATCAGCCCGCCGGGGAACCCCGAAACCCCCGCCGTGAGTTGGGGGTAGATGTATCGATGCGGGCGACGGATGAGCTGTTATAACATATGTTAGATGTTTAAATTTTGATAAGGGAGCGTCCCATGTCACCGTGGCCGAGCTTAGTCACCGCATCTGCGCTTTTGCTGTACTTAATTGTGACGATCAACGTCGGTAGGGCTAGAATGAAATATAAGGTGATGCCCCCCCAGATGACGGGCGATCCGAATTTTGAGCGAGTTTTGCGGGTGCAGCAAAATACCTTGGAGCAACTCGTCATCTTCCTTCCGGCCCTGTGGCTGTTTTCGGAGTTTGTCAGTTCGCTTTGGGGTGCAAGTTTGGGTGCAGTGTGGATCGTCGGTCGGGTTCTGTACGCCTGGGGCTACTATCAAGCCGCCGAAAAGCGGATGGTGGGGTTCGGCATCAGCACTTTAACGCTATTTGCCCTCCTCGGGGGGGGATTAATCGGAATTCTCATCCCCTTGGTACAACCTTTGATTTAAATCGACCCTCGGGAATTCCCGGGCATCAGCGGAGGGATCTCACTCCTGCTCCCCCAGCAGATGGGCAATCCCGAAGCGATCGCCCGCGCAATCGTCGGACTGTTCAGATTGGCATCGTGTTTCCCCATCCTCTCCAAGATGCAGCCAATGACGCATATTCCAACTGTGGTTTTGAGAGTTGTTGCGATACCAACGCCGCGTTGAACATCCTCAAGCGGGGGATGGAGATGCTGGGAATGGAATGGTGGAACAGTACCGGAGGGCATCCGGAAACTGCCGGGAAACCGGAAACGTCTGCGGAGACTTCCGCCTAGAGTTGATGAGGGGCGACCCGACTCAATAAGCGGTGTCGATGAAGCAGAAATCAAGAATCCGCGAGGTCTTGAGAATCCCCCGTTAGAGTGTTAGCTTAACGGGGGAGTCTGTCAACCACGAAGAAATCCTCGCCACCTACCATCAGCTCGCATTTCCACAGCAACAATACTTCCGGAACATTTGGACTACAGAACTTGAGTCAGGGTCAAAATTACAACGGTAGCGTGCATCAATGTCAGACCCCCGAAATCATCTTCCTCCATTTGAGCATCTCCTCGAATCCGATACCCGGCTCCCCGAACCTGAAAATGGGAGTGCAATAGCGCACCGGGACACAGAAGAATCGTCCTCGCCTCCGAACTCGATCCCCGTCCGTTACCTGGGTGGGGTCGCCGGTTTTGCCGCGGTCGTCGCGATGGTCATGTTTGGAAACGGCTCGGGAGCGATCGCCATTTTCAAAACCGTCCTCGCCCTTTTCTGCGCCGCCCTATCCTTCCGCTATCCCCGCTGGGGACTGTGGGGTTTGCTGATCTACCTGCCCTTCGCCGGGACGATCATCTACTGGATCGGGGACGATCGCCCCATTTTTCACCTGGCTAAAGATTTCTTATTTTACGTCCCGGCGCTGCTGGGATTGTTCCTGGGGCTGATTCACCAAAACCGGCCGCTCATCATCCCGAAACCCCTCAAATTTCCCCTGATCCTACTCTCGACGATCGCCCTCCTAACGCTGATTTTCGTCAACGGGGCGCAACAGTTGAGCTCCACCCCCGGCGGAGAACCACTGTTGATGGGGCTTTTCGGCTTAAAAATTCTGCTCGGATACATCCCTCTGATCACCTGCGGCTACTACCTGATCCGCAATACTAAAGATTTTTACTTTTTCACCCGCCTGCAAGTCGTCCTGGCGATCGTTTGCTGCATTTTGGGGATCGTCCAATTTTGGCTGGTCGTCAGCGGGGTTTGCCCCGACAACACCGGCTTGGAAGACCACCTCCTGCTCAAAGCTAACTTGCAGCGAAAATGCCTGGTCGGGGGGGCTCTGGGCTACTTCCCGCCCGAAAATTTTATCCGCCTCCCCGGCACGTTCGTTGCCCCCTGGCAGTGGGCTTGGTTCCTGATCGCGAGCACCTTTTTTGGCTTCGCCACGGCCCTGGGCGACCCCCGCATCTGGTGGCGGATGTCGGGGATCTTTTCCCTGGCTTTAATTGTCCTCAACGCGGTGCTTTGCGGCCAGCGCACCGCTTTTCTGGGGGTGCTTTTGGCGATCGGGTTGCTGGTGGTGGCAACGAGCCACATTTCCCGGTGGAAGCGGGTGGCGATTGTGGTGGTGGCGATGGGGATCTTTTTGGGCGCGAGCCTCGTGGTCTTTCCCAACTTCGCCGAAGACCGGGTTGAGAGTTTGATCGGGCGCTGGCAGGCTTCTCCCCCCATCGAATTTGTCAAGGAACAGGCGAAGTGGAGTATCAAAACCCACCGGGGACTGTTGGGAAATGGACTCGGACGGGCGACCAATGCGGCCCGGGCTTTGGGGGAGACGCGGCTGATTGAAACTTATTATTCTAAATTGCTTTATGAGTTGGGACCCGTCGGCGTCCTGGCTTTTTTGATGGTCGTCACCACCCTGGTAGTCCGGGGATTTCATTCTTACCATCGAATCGACGATCGCCATCTGTGGAGTTACGGCATCGTTTTCTGGTTTTTTATCGTCCTGATCGGTTACAATCCCTACTGGTATCCCCTCGACACCGACCCGGTGGCGGTTTATTACTGGTTCGTGGCGGGGGTGCTGTTCAAATTGCCCGAAATTGAGCGATCGCGATCCGAACCGCTCCCTTCTGAGTCGGGAATAGGGAATAGGGAATAGGGAATAGGGAATGGGGAATGGGGAATGGGGAATGGGGAATGGGGAATGGGGAAT
>JBNGCR010000169.1:0-12225 GCA_050045915.1 Limnospira sp. | reverse complement strand
ATGGGGAATGGGGAATGGGGAATGGGGAATGGGGAATGGGGAATGGGGAATGGGAACCGGCAACCGTATCAGGTTGCCCCTACACCCCACACCCCACATCCCAATTCTTAGCCGCCGTAATTCCAGCCGGTGCTGGCCAGGTTGAGAATTTCTCCCTCCCGGTGGACACCGGCGGCGATGACTTCGCCGACGAAGACGGAGTGATCGCCTTCTTTGACGCTGCCGACGACCTTGCACTCGATGTAACCCAGACAGTCGGAGAGGATGGGACAGCCGGTTTCGCCGAGTTGAAATTCGAGATCCTCAAATTTGTTGCCCACCAAACGCTGGGGTTTGAAGAATTTCTGGGCGATGTCCTTTTGTCCGAGTTCCAGGAAGCTGAGGGAGAAGACCCCGCTGGCCTCGATCATGGCGTGGGATTTGGAGTCGTTGCGGACGCAGTTGACCACCAGGGGGGGTTTGAAGGAGGATTGCATCACCCAACTGGCGGTGAAGCCGTTGATCTCCTCGCCGTCCTTCACGCCGCAGATGTAGAGGGCGTGGGGCATTGTACGCAGAATCGTTGTTTTCGCTTGTTCGTCTAGCACGGGTCATTCAGTCCGAGTGATCTTACATTGACCTAGTGTAGCGGTCATCGGGTGGGAAGTAGAAACCGGGTTTCTTCAGAACATGGGGTTTCTGATGATTCGGGTAAAAACCGCAGGCCGTAGCAGCCGGCAATTTCTTCGATCGGCGATCGCGCCGGGGCTCGATCTTGGGGCCGGCGATCGACTTCCCAACCCCCGCAGGACAGATGAGAAACCGGGTTTCTTGTGGAGCATCTGCTGGGGAAGCATCAACTTTAATCGAAACCCGGTTGCTTTGCCACTGACTCGATTGATGCCTCCATCAAAACCGCTTTGGACGCAACACGCACAGGCAGAAATCCGACTCCAAACCGCCGGGAATTTCCATCAGAATTTCCTCGAATTCCAACAGCAGCCGCACGATGGTTTCTCCCTTGGGGTCGCCCGGTAAAAGCTGGGTGTGATCCAAGAGGGGATAGAGGGGGTGGAGGATGCCGCCGCCGAAGGGATTGTAAAGCTCGATGTCGAAATAATATTCGATAAAGGGAAGGATCAGTTTCGATCGCACCGCTTCAGACGGATCGGTTGCAAAGACTTGATGAATCGTCGGGTTGATAAATTGTTCCCGAATTCCCGATCGCAACAGTTCATTGAAACAGTCGTACAGGCGATTGAGTAGCTTCAATTGACGGTTATTATAAATACAGTAGGTATCCCCGACGTACTCGTTCAAAATAAAATAACCGTCCGGATTCAAGGACTCGTGGACGATACCCAAAAACCGCTCCAATTCCTTGACGTGGTGCAGCGAACCCGCACAAAATGCCGCGTCGTACCGCTTCCCGGAAATCAGGTTGAACGTGTTGAAATCGTCCTGATAGAAATTGATCTCGACCCCCTGATTCGCCGCATTTTGGCGGGCGATATTCAGGGCTGCTTCGGAAAAATCGAAGGCATCGATATGGCGGGCAAACCCCTCCTGGGCCATGATAATTTCGTGGTTGCCGACACCGCATCCCAAGGAAATCATTTCCTCGAAACTGCGTCCGGCAAAATAATCCTGAATCAGCCACCGCAGCCAATATTTTTTCGTCTGTCCGCCGGAAATCCGCTCGTGAATGGTTTCGGCGACGATGGGGTTCGACACCCACTGACTTTCGGTGGCGGCGGTGGGGTTGGTTTCCCAGTAGCTTTTATCCTGGGGGGACTGCGGTGTCGGCGGTGGTGCTTCCGGTGCGGGTTCTGCTTCCATTTCCACAAATTCGGGGTGGGGATTGATAGCGTAGGCTTCCCGGAAAATCTCGCAGTAGGCGGCGGTCATTTCTTCAAATTGAGTGAGCGATCGCAAAACGTATTTGGCATTTTTCGCCAACTGAGAACGCCGGATATCATTTTCTAGCAAACCGGTCAGACATTGCGCCAACTCCTCCGGTTTGTCGGGGGTATAAAATAAACCGTTGACCTCCGATCGCACCTGTTCGGGAATGCCAAAAACTGGCGTGGTGATAATCGGAAGGTCGAATCCCATCGCCTCCAAAATCACCCGGGGATAGCTTTCGATGCGGGAGGTGCAGACGAAAATATCCGCCGCTTTGTAATAGCGGGCCGTGTCCGGCGTTTCGGGAACAATTGTCAGGTGCGATCGCAATATTTCCGGCAGTTGCGCCGCCAACTCCGCCAATTGGGTGCTGTACAAACCGGGGCGATCGCCGACAATGAAACAGCGGATGCGAGAATGATACTGGGGGGGCAGTAACGGCAGCGCCTTCACTAAGTCTTTTTGACCCTTGCGATCGCACACCGTCCCCAACAACAAAACAACGATTTCTCCCTCTTTAATCTCCAGAGACTCCCGGGCAGATTTCCGACTCCAATTCTTCGCCGACTCCTGCAGCCTTTCCACATCTAAACCATTGTGAATCGTGGTAAAATTGTGGTGAGAATCCAGCAGCAAATACTGATTCCGGGTGGCATCCGCCACAAATATCACCCGGTAAGGATAGCGAAAACAGGACAAAGCCCGGGCTGCAATTTCGGGGCCGAAGCGGTTAAAATAGGTCTGCCAGGGTTCGCTTTCGTGGACGTTCCAGACGCAGGGAATCCCCATTTTTTCCGCGCAGTCCACCATGAAGAAATTCTCCAGGGTGTTGGCATAAACGACATCGTAGCGGTGCAGGTTCAATTCCTGTCCCAAAGTCGCGATCGCCTCATCATATTGACGATTTTGATAGACATTGATCAACGGATGTTCCCGGACGATCACCTCGATTCCCTGACTTTCATAAACCGACCGCAACGGGCCGTCCGTCGGACAAAAAATCACCGGTTCAATGTCCCCGTCCGCCGCCAATTTCGAGGCAATTTCCAACTGATGCAAAGGCGCTCCCGTATATTCCAAAGCATTGCTACACATCAGAACTCTGGGTTTAATTCTCACCCCCGAACCGTCCGTCCGGTAGCGGCGGGGTTGAATCTGAAACCACTCGTTTGCCAAGGATAAATGGGGGCTGTAAAACGGATCGATTTTATAGGCATATCGGCGCCGGAATGTCGCCACTTCTTTGGGATTGTCCGCAAAGCCGCGGCTGGTTCCCTCGCGGTGAATAAGTTGGGCGTCGGGACAGTAAACCGAACGGTATCCCGCCTCAAATAATCGGTAGCCGTAATCGGCATCATTGTAGGCGACGGCGAAATCGGTTTCGTCGAATCCGCCCATATTTAAGAATAGCGATCGCGGCGTCAACAAACAGGCAGCGGTGACGGCCGAATAATTTCGCACCACTTTAGAATAAGCCAGATACCCGCAATCGTCCCGGTGGCTGAGTTTGAAAGCGTGTCCGGCGAGTCCGTGGTGCAGTCCGTGGATGATACCCGCGTGTTGGACGGTATCGTTGGGGAAAATCAACCGGGCGCCGACGGCCCCGACTCCTGCGAGTTGGGCGTAACCCACCATTTGGGACAGCCAGTCGGGGGCGATAATTTCGGTGTCGTTGTTGAGGAATAGCAGGTAGTCCGCCTCCACCTGTTCGGCGGCGCGGTTGTTGATGGCCGCGAAGCTGAACCGACCGCCGGGACTGGGAATTCGCAGCACCCGCACGGGGGGGTTTTGGGGGGGAGCGGCGATTTTTTCCAGATATTCCAGGGTTTTGGGGTCGTCGCTTTCGTTGTCGATGACGACGATTTGATAGTTATCGTAGGCGGTTTTTTTCAGGGAGTCGATGCAGGCTTGCAGCAGTTTGAGTTGATTTTTGGTGGGGATGAGAATCGCCACCGACGGCCCGGTGGGGGGGAATGCGGGGTTGAAGATGCCCAGATTTAACTCGATCGCCCATTTAGGTTGATGGACGATTCCGGCACTGTGGCGGCGCTGGAGGGCATCTTGAATGGCACTGCGGCCCGCTTCAAAACTGGCGGGTTTGGCGGCGCCGGAAACGGCGGTGGAACCGGGGGCGGTGCGCCAGTGGTAGAGCACCAGGGGGAGGTGGCCGACGTTGCGGGCTGTTTCGGTAGCTCGGAGGGCGAAGTCGTAGTCCTGGGAGCCTTCGTAGCCGAGGCGGAAGCCGCCGAGTTCGTCGAAGAGGGAGTGACGGACGACGAGGGCGTGTCCCATGTACATATAGGACAGCAGCAGTTCCGGGGACCAGTCGGGTTTGAACTGGGGGGCGAATCGCTTGCCCTCGGTGTCGATTTTGTCGTCGTCGCTGTAGAGGACATCGGTTTCGGGGTGTCCGGCGAGGTAGAGGGCGATTTCCCCGAGGGCGTCGGGGGTGAGTTCGTCGTCGTTGTCGAGAAATAGGAGAAAATCGCCTTCGGCGAGTTCGGCGGCGCTGTTGGTGGCGGCGCTGATGTTGCCGTTTTCGGGGCGTTCGCAGAGGTGGATGCGGGGGTCGGTTTCGGCGAGTTTCCGCAGGGTTTTGACGACGGCGGGATCGGTGCTGCAGTCGTCGGCGATGCAGAGTTGCCAGTTGGGGTAAACTTGGTTGCGGACGCTGGCGATCGCTTGTTCTAGGAATTGGATGGGGGGATTGTAGACGGGCATCACCACCGAAATTTTGGGTAGCGCTTCGGGGGGATGGGCCAAAAGGCGGTCATTCAGCACGTTGGCGGCCCTTTGGGTCCAAATATTCGCTTTCAACCAGGCGTCGTAGCGATCGACGGGTTCGGGCTGTTCAAATCCCGGCGGCAGTAAAATATCTCCCACGGGGGTTCCCGTCTCCCGGTACATCTCGGACATCCGGCGGATGATGGTGGGGATTTCCCAGGGCATGGGCAGGAGGCGCCCGAGGCGCTGTCTGCGTTCCCCGGCCCGCTTGCGGATAGCCGCGCCGAATTTGACCAACTGTTTCGCCCGTCCGGAGATGCGGTTGAGGGGGTTGTTTCGTTTGATTGTCAGGGGGCGGGGGGCTTGGAACGTGAGGATTTCCCCGGTGGCGAGTTCGGCTTCCAGGCTGACTTCCCAAGTTCCGGGGGGCACTTCGATCGCCGCCTCGAACCCGCTGGCGGAACTGCCGGCCCAGTCGGAGAAGATTTCCCCGACGTCGGCCCTTTGCAGGCCGTAGGCGCATTCGACCGTCCGGTTTCCGCAGCGCAGGGACAGGCGGGCGATCGGGTGTTTGGGATGGCAGCACCACCCGGCGAAGACGACCGTTCCCCGGGGCTGTTCCCAGTCGGCGGGGATGTCGAAGGATGCCCGCATCGGGGACACTCGCAGGGGATATTCTCCGAATCGGTGCCATTTGCCGCGGGAGTCCCGGGCTTCGAGTTGCAGGTTGTGATGGCCGGGGGGGAGGGGAATTTGGACGCGGAATCCGGCGCGATCGCTTCCCGGTATGTCGGGGAAAATCTCGGCTAAATCGGGGCGATCGATGCCGTAAACGCCCTGGAACATTTTACCGTCCAGGCGGGCGCGGATGGCTTCCGGCGACCGTTTTCCGGTGTGCAAACACCACCCCTCGACCTGCAGGTGAGTTTCCCCGTCTCCGAGAAGTTCCCACTGGTTGGGGGTATCGATGGAGGAGACGAACCGGGGTTTGAGGATGCGCTTCAATCGCCGTTTCAAGCCGGCATATTTTTCGCGAAGTTTCCACAATTTGGAAGATTTGATCGCGGCGATTTCTCCCTCGGCAAGGTTGCGCTCCATCTGGGTTTTGCCCAGTTCGTCTTCGAGTTGGAAAATTTTCGCCAGCGCTTCTTTAAATTGGGTTTGGGAACTTTGAAGTTGAAATTGTGTTTGGCCGAGTTCGGCTTCTAAAGCGTAAATTTTGAGCGTGGCATCGTGAAGCTGGAACTGGGTCTGTCCGAGTTCGGTTTCGGTGCCGATCAGTTTGCTGAGGACTTCTTGATATTTGAATTCGAGGGGTTGATATTCAACTTGGAGTCGCGCCAGTTCTTCTTCGGTGGCGACCAGTTTGGCGATCGCCTCTTGCCGTATGGATTCGGATTCTCGCACCCCTTCTTCGAGGTTTTTGGCGTGGGCTTCCATACCCCGCAACTGCAAAACCGTCCCTTCCAGTTCCCCCTGGATTTTGCCCAGTTCTTCTTCGGTGGAGACGAGTTTGGCGATCGCGTCCTGCTGTTTGATTTCCGAACCGTTCAATTTCAGTTGGGTTCGCCCCAGTTCGGTTTCTTTTTTGACTAGGCGATCGACTGCATCGTGAAAGTGATCTTGCCACAATTTCACGTCCGCTTCCAGGATGTGGCAATCTTTCTCCAATTTGCGGATTTCCGCCCAGTCTTGAAACGCCCAACTCGGTTCGGGTTTCTGATGCACCGCCGACCGTTCCAAGGGGGTTAAGTGACCTTTCAATTCTTCGGCGGTTTCTTCGAGTTCTTGATATAAGTTCAGAACCTCCGGGAAATATTCTCCGATCCATCCCGGTTTATGTCCTTTAATGACCCGGTTTTTAAGGAGTTCTTGATCGAATTCTGTTTCGCCTTCAATTTTTAAATCGAGTCCGAATTTATAGTTTATTTCTCGAATAAATAAATCGGGTTCTTTGCCGACTTTATAGACGTTGGCGACTTGGGAATTTTGAGGATATTTTCGGCAAAAATCGAGGATTTTTTGATTGTAAAAAATCCACATCTTGACGGCTATTTCTGGATTTTCCAGAACCACTTCATCCGTCGCCCGCCGGTAGAGAGAATCGACGACTTCCCAGGGCGATCGGTAAATAAAAATAAAATTTGATGCGGGTAAAATTTCCCGCCAAAACTCTAAAAATAGCGTCGTTCTCGGATCTTTCCAACCCCAAGGAGCATCCGGATCTCGACTCTCCTCGACCAGCTTTTGAGCGCGATCCGCGACAGCGTACCTATCGCGCCAATCCTCTCCGATGGAACCTTCGTCTTCGGTCACGCAGCCGAGTTCATCGATGCCGTTGTCGCGCAAAATGGCTTTGTGAAATTCGACAAAATCGATATTTTCAAAATGCCCCTTGACATTTCCGTAATTGGAACCCACCAACTTTTTGCCGATATTGACCCCCGCCTCTTTCAATAAAGATGCGGTCAGGGAGGTTCCGGAACGGTGCATTCCGGTGATAATTAGGATTGGAGATTGACCCTCAGTTGTTTCCATAGATTTCAATGATTCGATCGCTCCAGTTTTTTTAAAACGGAAAATTAATTGTCAATTGTCTGAAGAAACCCGGTTTCTAGAAGCATTTCGATTGACCCCCCCAGTCTCGGGTAGAAACCCGGTTTCTAGAATCCCGCACCTCCATTCGAGATGTCAATCCAACTCATTCATCATTGGCGGGCAAGCCGATCGCACGCTTCAGTTTAAACCATTTTGTCCGCAGTTTCCAAAACTTGCTGCTCCCCATCGCCTGAATCCGATTGTCTAACATCTGAATTTGAGCATCCATTATCTGGATGCGATCGTCCGTCGCCTGCATTTGCTGCTGTCGCCGTTCCAATTCGGCGGCTTGGGCTTCGCCGGCAGCCCGATACCGTTCCAATTCGGCGGCTTGGGCTTCGCCGGCAGCCCGATACCGTTCCAATTCGGCGACTTGGGCGTCACATTCGGCCTGACACCGCCGCCATTCGCCTTCGATGCGAGACAATTGGTTCTGATATTGTTGTGCGATCGCCCCGAGTTGTTCGCGGGTTTGGGCGAGTTGGGCGCGGGTTTTCGTGAGTTGAATTTCCCCCGCCCTGCGGGATGCCAGGGACGAGAGGCGATCGGCCTCCACGATCGCTTCCCAACCCGCCAGATTGACAATTTTGATAATCAGAATCTCTTGGGGGGAAATCTCGCCCGGGGGCAGAACGCAGGACCAGCCGGACTGTAGCAGTTCGGGGCGCCGGTAGTGTTCGGCGATGTCGGGGCGTTCCTGGGAACAGGGATAAGTGCCCAGCAGGCGAGAACCCGCCCACAACTGCACTTCCCCCACCCGCTCCCCGGCGTTGAAATCCACCGCCCATCCACTCAAACTCACTTTTCCGTCGGGTTGGACGTAACAATAATCGATTTTTCCTTCCGGGTGGTGGGAGAATGTCGGCGGGGTGGAAGGGGCCGCGTCGCCCTCGCTGACAGCGTACAAGTCCTGATATCGGTTCAGGCCCTTGGGAAGGCGATAAACTTTGGCTTTGCTGTCGCTGATGCGATCGAGAACCCGCCGGACGTAGGTTTCCGTTACAAATGTCGTCCCGTATTCCTGCTTGTCGAGGGACTGACTTTCGCTGGCGGGGCTGAATAAAACCCCCGCTTCCGACATGGGAACGTGGGGGGGCAGTAAGTCCGCATCCAGTACGCTAAATAGCAACAATCCGGACTTCGATTTGAGGCGATACAGTTGCCGCATCCAGCTCTCAAAGGTCTGTTCTGGCATATGGCTGAAAAACGAACTCGCCAGGATGAAATCGAACTCCTGGTTGACATTGTAATCTTCGGGAATGGTCGTGGAAACAATGCCGTTAACCCCGAAGTATTCGCTTTGGAATTTGACCGCCTGTTTGTAAATGTCCGACACCCAAATCCGTTCCGGCGGCAGTTCTTCGATCAAAAAGCGGGTGAAGCGGCCGTATCCGCAGGCGAAATCCAGAAATGAACCCACGTTGTCGAAGGTTCCGAAATGCCAATCCGCGATCTGTTTTACCGTGTCCAAAATGGCGCGGCCCATCGAGTAGTAAAACGTCAGGGCGCGATCGCCGTTCCGGTCGTCGAGTTCGTCGATGAGGTAGGAATACATTTCATCGATCGCGATGATATCTCGCTTAAACGTTGCGGGCGATCGCGCCAATTTCTCGACCAAAGCATCCACCAGGGGATTATCATCGACAAAAACATTCGTTTTCATGGCAGATGTGATTCTTTATCCGACTGATATTCCGTCTCGATTTTCCCGGTGAACTTGACCCGAGGCGATCGTCAGTTGCGGTTCGACCAACAGATCCACAACCCCCGTCCCGCAGGATTCTTCGCAGGGTTGAACTCTGAACATTGCCACGTCAACGCACCGATCTAAATAGGTAAATTCCCCTTCCACGATGCCCGAAACTCCCGCATTCAAAAAATAAACGTCGGGGGCTAACATACATTTAAACTGAAATTCTAACATCAATTTCGTCCCCGCTTCAACGTGTTTGATCGATTGGGAGGTCGCCAGAAAAGAAGCCCCCGCCAACTCGAAACCGCTGACCGTTTTGACCAGCATCCCGAAGCGGACGTGGGAAGCCGTTTTCGCGAACTCCACCTCGTAGGTATAGGTGTAGGTTTCCCGGGCGATCAGATGATTGACCCGCTTCCCCTTCAACGTCCGGATGTGCGGGTTCTGAATGGTCGCCCCCCGGCTGGGATAGCGCACCAAGTGATCGGGGACCAAATTCGGATCGTAATAGTCCTGATAATCCGACCCCCGCTTTCCGGGTGCGCGTCCCTTCTGCTGCCGCTGGCTGACGACTTTTTGCAGCATATTTTTCGGTTCGGACGCGGCTTTCAACTGCTGAATTTCTTGGCGGACATGGGTGGCGGTGGCACTGTCCGCGTAGATCAATTTTTGATATTTGGAAACGATCATTTTGGGGGTATGTTCGAGCAACATTTCCCCCCGATCCATGAGGACGGCGGAATCGCACAATTGGATGATGGAGGTGGCGGAGTGGGAGACAAATAAAATCGTCCCCCCCCGGTCTTGGATTTCGTGGATGCGGCTGAAACACTTGCGCTGGAAGGCTTCGTCCCCCACCGACAGCGCCTCGTCCACGATCAAAATATCCGGATCGACGCTGGTGGCGACCGCAAACCCCAGCCGGACGTACATCCCGTTGGAATAGGTTTTGACGGGCTGATCGATGAAATCGCCGATATCCGCAAACGCCGCGATCGCGTCAAATTTTGCTTCGATTTCCTCGGGTTTCAACCCCAGCAACTGCCCGTTGAAAAAAACATTCTGGCGCCCGGTAAATTCCGGGTTGAAGCCGCTCCCCAACTCCAACAGCGCCGAAACCCTGCCGTTGACGTTGACTTCTCCCTCCGTGGGGGTCAGCGTCCCCGCGATAATTTGCAGGAGGGTACTTTTTCCCGAGCCGTTCCGCCCCACGATGCCGAGGGTTTGCCCCCGAAACACTTGCAGGTTGATGTCCCGCAGGGCGTGGAAGCTTTCCGCCAGATTCTTTCCCGGCCAAAAAATTTCCTTGAGGCGATCGACCGGATGTCGGTATCGCTTAAAACACTTGGAAACGTGGTGGACTGAAATTGCAATGTCGCTCATGGATGGGGAAAGTCAAAAGTCAAAAGTCAAAAGTCAAAAGTCAAAAATTAGAGAACGTCGGCGAAGGCGGGACGCAGACGCCGGTAGACTCCCAAGCCGATATAAAAGATAACACTCGCAACCAGGGTCGCCACCGCCAATTCTCCCGAATGTCGGAGGGTTCCAACCAAAACCAGATCTCGGTAACTTTCCGCGATCGCCGTGATCGGGTTGAGCCAGAACACCCACACCCGCCAAGCTTCCGGGATTTTCGCCGCCGGGTAGACGATCGGCGTGACGTAAAACCACAGGTTCAATATCACCCCCAAACTCTGGGGGATGTCCCGCAGGAACACCGTCAGCCCTGCCGTCAGGTAGCCCAATCCGGCCGTCAGCAGCAGTTGCGGAATCCAGAGCAGGGGAAGCAGCCATAGGGTATGGTGGAGTCCCTGGGCCGAGAAGGCGACAAAAGCCACCAGCGTCGCCAAGCCGAAGCTACTCTCGATAAAGGCGGATAAAATCGGAACCAGTGGCAGCAGCCCGAGGGGAAAGACGACTTTTTTGACCAAGTTGGTCTGGCTGATGACGGAAGTGGCCGCCTGGGTGAGTCCGTTCGTAAAAGCCAGCCAGGGAATCAGTCCGGCGAACAGCCACAGTCCGAAGGTGATTTTGCTATCCCCCGGCATTCCGTCAATATTGAGTTTGACCTGTAAGACGATGGAGAAAACGTAGGTATAGATCAGTAGTTGCGCCAACTGATTGAGCACAGGCCAGAGGTTTCCTAAAATGGAGCCTTTGTATCGCGCCTCCAAGTCCCTTTGTACGAGCGTACCCAGCAGGTTCAGTTTGGTGCGCCACTGGTAATCTGGCGATCGCGGATTCGCACCTCGAACTCGGTGTACGACACCTTTCATTGACCTGAGCAATTTTGTATTCCTCGTCCACTACACACACCACTCTCAATTCCCCGGTCGAGAAATTGCCACCCGTCTCCGATTGAGAGCGGCCCGCGATCGCCCGGTCGTCTCCAACTCGGGAAAAACCCCGGCCGGGAAGCCTCTCGTTCGGATTGAAGGGGGCGATCATTTTCCGACAGCTAGGATGAGCTTAGTCAATAAGTTTGCCACACTCCGGTCTGGAGCGCTAGTCCACTCTGAAAAACCGATTTCAACCGACCCATGTTCGGTGCTTCGTCTTGCCGATTGCCTGCACGCGGCGCTATAAGTGCCAAAAAAAAACACCCCCGCAGGGGTGTGTCAGGTTATGGTTGACGCTGAATAGAGATTCAGCTTCGGCAGATTACCAGGCCGGGTTGTAGAGTTCGCCGCTGTTGGCATCTAACCCAACTTGGTCAGCCAAGCGATTGAACATGGCCTGTTCCCGTTGCAGGGTCGCCCGTTCCCGCTTCAACATCAACTCGCGGGCGCGTTCTGCCACGGACAGCGGCGCTTTGGAGTTTTTGGCGATCGGAGCGGTTCCGTTGGTGTATTTCACGCCCCGATAGGTGAGGTTGTGGCTGGGTTGCAGGATGGGAGCTTTTTTCAAGTTCCGGAAACGCCAGTCTTGGCCGCGATACTTCCCGACGGCGCTATTTTCTTGGGTTTCAACCTTGGGAGGATTGTATTCGTAGCCTTGTCCGCGATATGTCAGTTTCATGGTATTCGCCTCTCTTGTTCGTAGGTTAACTGAGTGAGGCGCGTTCCTTCGGGATTATCCCCTACTTCCGTCTCTGCCCGTCTGAACTGACTCAATCTGAAAACTGTACAGCGAGAAGAGATGAACGATTTCTTTTCTTTCTGTATCTATTGTTACCGTTTTTCTGGAAAATGTCAAGTCTTTCGGATATTTTTTTTTGAGACGGAGGCCGGGGAGGCCGGGGAGGCCGGGGAGGCGGAGGAGGCGGAGGAGGCGGAGGAGGCGGAGGAGGCGGAGGAGGCGGAGGAGGCCGGGGAGGCGGAGGAGGC
>JBNGCR010000168.1:0-12264 GCA_050045915.1 Limnospira sp. | reverse complement strand
GAATTCCGGGTCGAACAGTGCCTTCCAAAAAATGATGATATATTGCATGGATAATTGTGCGATCGACCGCATTTAAAAATTTCACTAAAAAACCAGTTGTCAGACCGTCCACCTTCCTCCTCCCGCCGGTAATCCAGGCTAGACCCTCCGACAATTTAGGCTCGGCGAGGGTTACGGACCAGCCGGTGGCGGCAGCACCCACCCCCTCTATCCTGTCCAAGTTCCAATAGTAGCACCCCCAATTCCGAAGCAGCCAAAAACCGAACGTAGGGTCGAATTGTAGCGTTAGGTACGGGTGATGTTCCTCACACAATTCACCGCCCTGCTGATGGTGACAACTTTGCCACTGTTCAGCGTCAGTCTGCCAGTGCCGATAGTTTACGCCCAAGGAATTGGCGGCAACGGAAAAACCGATATTTTTATGATCCGAACTCATGCGGCGACGACGGAAATCGAGCAGGCACCGGTTATCGCCAATTTCAATTGGTTCGACGACGGCGACAAAATCGGACTCCCGGACGGCTTGACGGAGGCGGATTTGGACTATCAAACACTCATCGACTTCGATGGGGACGGGTTGCAGGATGATACCGTAGTCCGGCTGAGAAGCACTGGGGAAATTTTATGTGTAATTCTCAATGCCGACGATTTTGTTTTAGATGGGGAATTTATTCCCATCACCTCTCAAAAACCGATCGCTTGTCTGAGAAAAGCTAACACGATCAATTGTGAATTTCCCCTTCCCGAGTAATTGCCAGTTTAAGATAGATCTAGCAACCGGAAACTATTTTTAAATGATCTCGCCCCCAAACCCCCAATCCTGGGGGCTTTGAGCGGTTGATAGGATCGGGGCTGAGGTTTCGGGGTCGATCGCCCCGGGAAAAATGGGAGTCCGATCGCGGCGGACATCGGGGTAGACTGGGGGAGAATTTATTGTTTTCAGACGGGCTGCAACCTCAACTTAAGATGTCTATCCCAACTCAGGTTTATCCGGTCACTTGGAAGGAAGATCGGGTGGTTCTCATCGACCAAACTCGGCTTCCGAAGGAATACGCGATCGTCGAAATTCACCGCTACGAGGATATCGCCCGGGCGATTTCGACGATGATCGTGCGGGGAGCGCCGGCCATCGGCATCGCGGCGGCTTACGGGATGTATTTGGGGGCGCGGGAGATTGAAACGGGCGATCGCGATACGTTCCTGGCCCGACTCGACGAGGTAGCCCGGGTTTTGGGGAATACCCGCCCGACGGCGGTGAATTTGTTCTGGGCGATCGAGCGGATGCAGAAAACGGCTCAAAACGTCGCCGGCGAGGTGTCGGAAATTCGGGAAGCGCTGTTGGCCGAAGCCCAGGCGATTCAGGCGGAAGACCTGAAAACCTGCCAGGAAATCGGCGATCGCGGGTTGGAGGTATTACCGAAAACGCCGGAACAACTGAATATTTTGACCCACTGCAACACGGGTTCCCTGGCGACGGCGGGTTACGGGACGGCGTTGGGGGTGATCCGGTCGGCCCAAGGTGCGGGGCGGTTGGCGCGGGTGTACGCGGATGAAACTCGCCCCCGCCTCCAGGGGGCAAAGTTGACGACCTGGGAGTGCGTCCAGGATCAGATCCCTGTGACTCTCATTTCCGACAATATGGCGGCTCACTGCATGAAGCGGGGTTTGATCCACGCGGCGATCGTAGGGGCCGATCGCATCGCGGCGAACGGGGACACGGCGAATAAGATCGGGACCTACAGTTTGGCGCTGGTGGCTAAGGCCCACAATGTCCCGTTTTTTGTGGCGGCGCCCCTCTCGACGGTGGACTTTCGCTTGCAGACGGGGGAGGGAATCCCCATTGAGGAGCGGGACCCCCAGGAGTTGTACCAGATCGGCTCGACCCGCATCTGTCCCCCCGGCGTGGAGTTCTACAACCCGGCTTTCGACGTGACTCCGGCAGAATTGATTGCGGCGATTATCACGGAGCGGGGGGCGGTGAAACCGGAGGAGTTGAAGCAGTTTAGCCGGATTTGAAGGGGTCGCAAATGATGACTATCCGGCGCAGGATTTGAGAAGCCAGCCGATCGCGATCCCCAGTCCCCCGAAGCGGACGGCCTGCCAGAAGGGTTCTTTGAGGCTCCCCCAGGTGAACAGGTGGCTTTCTAAATTGAGTTCTACGGTGTCGAGTTCGTCCTGAAGTCGTTTGAGTTCTTCGTGCAATTGTTGCGATCGCTCTCGGCGAAGTTCGGGGATCACTTCGTCGATGCGATTTTTGAGTTCGATTTTCCGCTGGCGATCGCGGCGGATTTGGGCTACCCGTTCTTGAAGGGCGGCCAGACTTTGCTCCGCCGATTCCAGGGCCGCTTCGAGTTCCCGTTCCTCGGAACTTTCCGGCGGGTTGGCGGAGTTCGGTTGTGATGGGGTATTTTTTGGCATAATCATATGGTGATCGGCAGTTGGCTCCGAGCTATCAGTTTTCGTTCAACTGCCTACCATGGGGAGATTTCGGGATTTTCGGATGTCCCGGCCATCCCGGCGACTGCTATAAATATTAAAATACAAAAAAGTCGAATCAAGCGATCGCCATGACTCATTCTAATTCAACTCAGGTCAACGGGTCGGACACGTTGGAACTGGCCCAGAAACTCGCCGAACAGTTGGCCATCCCCGAACGAGACTGGCACCGCCTCAAGTCCAACCGCAACGCCCGCGCCCGGGAACAGTTAGCCGCGGCGTTAATTTTCCTGCTCAAAGATCAGCCCCAGGAGGCGCTCCCGAGGCTGCAACAGGCGATCGGGTGGCTGGATCGCTCCATTACCGCCCCCCCCTGTCCCACCCACGGCTCGAAGTCAAAGTAGGGAATAGGGAATAGGGAATAGGGAGTCGGGGAAGAACAATTAATTATCAATTATCAATTATTAATTATTAATTGTTAATTGTTAATTGTTAATTGTTCCTACACCCGATACCCGACACCCCACATCCCAATTTTGGGAATTTCTTTGCAGAGCATCAATTCAGTTCCGTCGGGGTTCCACTCGACGCGATCGAAGATTTGTTCGAGAATGTAGAGTCCCCGTCCGCATTCGTTTTCGTCGTGGAGGGGGTTCGAGTCCAAGGCATCCCGGGAGGATTCGGAGTCCACGACGGACAGATGACAGCGACAGGATGGGGGCTTGAAACCCCGCCCTTGGTCTGAGATGATCCACCAGAATTGGTTGTTGATCATCGAGAAACGGACGACGACGGTTTTACTGGGGTCTAGCTTGTTGCCGTGCTTGGCAGCGTTCACCAAAGCTTCTTGGAGTCCTAGTCGCAGTTCCCCTTGCCACTCCGTCGGGATTTCGGCTAGAAGCAAGTCCAAAATCGGACAAAGATAGAGTGTTGAAGCAAAGCTAATAGTGACCCAGTTGCGTTTAACCGGACGCGATGATATTGCAATCACTCGGAAAACTCCCTGGCTTTCAGGTGGATAAGGTTCACACCCTGCATAGTTGTGAATACTCCCCTGCTATTCGATCAAGCTCTTTACAGCTCGAGTACCCGTTTCTCTCCTAAGATTACCAAAACAATTCATCAAATACACCATTGAGTCACAAATTCCCTGCGATCGATTTGAAATTAGATGGTACTACAAATTGAAAGGTTCGGTCGGGAATTCAATGGGAAGATGAATAGCCCGTATCAAAAGAGAGACTGATTTTTCCCGTTCTGTTTAACTTTTGGGGTACTCCTGGTTTTTCGTGTTAACCGGAACCTTAAAAATCGTTGGTTTCTCCGGTGCGGGATTGTCAGACCCTGACGATCGCGGCGTCTGCGGTATTCCGTCGGTTGGAATTTCATAACGTGCGATCGCATTTTCGATTCCAATTGTAACATGAAAGCCGACTCCCACAGTCAAGTCGGGGCGAGACTTCAGGCCCGATCGCCGGGGATCGCCCTCCCAAAAGGGTTGCCATTGGCAACTCGATATCGGGGATCGCAGCGATCCCAAAACAGACTGAGATTTTGATACAATCGTCAAGGTAAATTAACAAATTTTTACAAAATGCAAACCACGGTTGCGATGGGTTCCACTTCATGGGAGGGAGCATACTGGAAATGGCGGGATCAGTTAATTTACTACGTCCGGGCTCGATCGTCCCGGAGCGATCGCCCGCCGCTGCTGTTGGTACACGGGTTCGGGGCTTCCACGGATCACTGGCGCAAGAATATCGAGGGATTGAGTCCGGAATTTGAAGTCTGGGCGATCGATCTGTTGGGATTCGGGCGATCGGCCAAACCCGACTGGGAATATGGCGGGGATCTGTGGCGAGATCAGCTCCACGACTTCATTACCGAAGTCATTAAGACACCGGCGGTGGTGGCGGGCAATTCCCTGGGGGGCTACGCCAGCCTTTGCACGGGGGCGGACTATCCAGACTCGGTGGCGGGGGTGATTTTACTCAACAGTGCCGGACCGTTCTCGGACACCTTGCCGAAAGTCGAATCGCCGACCTGGAAAAAGCGGATGTCGAAGGCGCTGCGATCGCTGATCCTTCAAGACTGGACGACATTTTTGGTTTTTCAGTGGACGCGGCGGCGATCGGTGATTCGCAAAACCCTGCAAAAAGTTTATTTAGATCAAAGTGCCGTCACCGATCGCCTGGTGGAGGAAATTTACCGCCCCTCCTGCACCCCCGGCGCGGCGAAAGTGTTCGCGTCGGTGTTCAAAAGTCGCCGGGGCGACGCAGTGGACGTACTGCTGTCCCGCCTCAGCCGTCCCCTGTTGCTGCTGTGGGGGGAAGGTGATCCCTGGATGGACTGCCGGGCTCGGAGCGATCGCTTCCGGGAACATTATCCCCAACTGACCGAGCATTTTCTCAAGGCCGGCCACTGCCCCCACGACGAAATACCCGAACAGGTCAACTCCCTGATCCAACATTGGGTTCTGGCCAACTGCTGCGATTTCAGTAATGAAAGCGGGGATGTATCCTCGGATTGAGTTTGTCCTGAACGGGTTCGCCCCCTTTCAAGTGTTCGGTGACGATGGCGGGGACATCTTCCGGTTGAACCCGATAGTACCAGGTTTCATCGGGAGTGACCCGCACGGTGGGGCCAACGTTGCACTGTCCCATACAGCCGCTGCACTGAACGTCAACGCCGGGGATGTCCGCCTCTTGAAAGGCTTTCAACGTCTCCGCCGAACCGTGTCGCAGACAGGACTGATGCTGGCACACCCGGACGCACCGAGTGCGATCGGATTGGATGTCCTGGGATTTGGCGTCTGTTTCTAACATGAGTGCCGGGTTGGATACAAAACGTTATATTTCCATTATGCACCCGACCCCCAGGCCCGCGATCGCCGGGACTGGAAACTCGGCGATCGCGGTATTTTATTGAGACGGTTTGACTTCCAGAGCCCCCGTATCGCTGAACACCACTTCAAACGTCACGGTCTGACCGGACGTTTCCCCCGCCGTGCCGTCCGACTCAGCCAAACCGGGCAGGGGGGTATTGTCCACATTTTTCTCGGCATCCGGGGAGTTCGGCTCGAACCCGGCGATCGCCCCGGAGGGGGTGACGGTGACGAGATACCTCACATTCGCCGTCACCGGCGTCCCCTTCACCGTCCAAGCCCTATCCACCTTGTCGTAAACGATCTGATTCAACTGATCCACATCCACCGCGCCGGGAGCCGCGGCCATCTCCTCACCGGCCGCCGGATCGGTCGTCGCCGTGCCATCAGCCCCCATTTCCGGCGTTTCCGCCATTTCCGTTTCCGGCGTTTCCGGCGTTTCTGTCGTCCCTGCCGTCGGAGATTCGGTCAGGTTGGTTTCGGGAGTCGCCATCGGTTCGGAGGGAGTCAGGGTCGAAGGCGAGGTTCCCGCCGTTTCTGCCGGCTCCGTCGGCGGGGGAGTTGCCCCTGGGGCAGTTCCATCCGCCACGGGACTCGGACTCTCCAGAGTCGCCGTCCCATTTTCGGTGGCGGTGTCGATTTCCGTCTCATCCTCCGTCACGGAAGTGGCGGGAGTCGCCGCCATCTCTCCGATCTCTTCCGTCGCCGGTTCTTCCGTGGCGACGGTGTCTTCAATTTCCTCCTCCGCCTCCATCGCGGTCGGGCGCGGACTCACCGCCAGAGATCCGATCAAGGTTCCAAAAAGCACGACGATCAGGGCGACGATGGAAGTCGCTTTAAGCGCAGGTGGGAGTTCCGATGTCCCCACCGCATCGACGGGGTGGTTGTGGGAAAATTCTGATGTTTCGGGAGATAGATCTGAGGAGCGATCGCGATCTGGATACATACTTGACACCTCTGCTCGTCGAATAACAATTGCGAATTGGAGATATTGTAGACTTTTCTGACCCGCCCGAGTGGAAAAATGAATTGACCCTAGAAATTGGTGTCTTTTGTGATTTTGGGGTAGAGATTTAAATGGGCGGATTCTCCGCACCGAAAATAGCAGGGAGTCGAAGACAAAAAATCTCACATAAATCTCCTGGACGGTTAGAAGCCCTGTCTCTTGAGAGTGGGGTGCTGACCGTCTCGGTTTCAGAATGGGTTGCCGTCCCCACCGTTCGTTCTAGCTGCCGCTACCGGCCGACAGGACGGTGTCTTCTGGGTGAGGATCGATCGGATTAAATAGTTAGGCGATCGCCGAAGTTTCAGAGGTTGAAAAATCAGGCGATCGCCCCCCGATCCCAGGCACTTCAAAAGACCGGGACTCATCTTAACGCAGCCCCATCACCATTAAAGTAGTCGAGGATACAAATTTTTTTCCCCATCGATGGAGCTCTCAGCCCAACTTCAGAATTTGAGCCGTCACCGCCAGACTCTCCTCATACAAAACATCCCGGCCCCAGCGCTGCAACTGCTGCGCCATCAGGTATTCCGCCTTCTGGTCGGTGGCGGCGGTGACCTGTTCCGTGCGGCAGGACTGGGCGCTGCCCCCGGCTTCCATCCGCATACACCCCGTCGTTTCCGAACAGAGGATCGTGCAGCAGTTGGCATCGGGATTAGCCGACGTCAGGCGCAAACCCACCAAATCCCCCGGAATTTCCCCGGCGTCCGCCGTGGGGATAGCCGCGAGTTCCCCCCGAATCTCCTGATCTTTCGGGCCTTTAAATTTGACGTGCTTGAGGTCGTAGTCACCCCCCTCCTCCGTAAATTCCACCGGCTTCCAACCCAGACGGCTGGCGAACCAACCCAGGAACATCAACGCCTGGGCTGCGTTTCCCTTTTCGTAGTCGATGGTGATGTTGTCGAGATCGATGAGGGAAACCCGCCGTTCCGGGGGGTCGAAGGCGGCCGCAGCCAACTCCTGCCAGGGCGAGAGGCGGTGCCAATTCAAATCGGCGATGTAGGTTTCTTCTTCGATGAGTTCCTGCATTTTCAATAACTCGGACTCGGGGTCGCTGAAATAGCAAGAATCCACGATGACGCAGTTGCTACAGCAAGCCAAATACTTGAACAAGTCCTGTTCCGGGTTCGGCGTCGCCTTCCACCAGACGAACTTGGGCAAATCCGGGATCATCAGGGACGTGACCACGTTGCCAACCCGTTCCAGGGCGCTTTTAGTCCCCCGCAGGGTGACGTATTCGCAGCACACCAAACCCTCGTCCCGGTTGTTTTGCAGGGGGCAGTAGGCGGACACCTGGGCTGTCACCCCCGTATCTTCTCCCAGGGTGGGACAGAGGGTGATGATGCGGCAGGGATTTTGGGCGGCGATGGTTTCGCTGATGCTGAAGCCGCGGGCGTCCACATTGTCGATCGCCCGCTTTTCCGGGGACACTTTGGCGTATTCGGCCCGCAATTTCTCCAAAGTTTGCGGATCGACGCGGCCGGTGATCGAGAGTTCGTAGGCTTTCTGGGCTTCCCGAATCGCGTCGCGGGTTTCGATGCCGTGGATGCCGTCGATCGCCCCTTCGTAAAAGCCCAACCCCCCCAACAACTGCTGGAATTCCTCCGGTTCGTAGACGACCATGCTGAAGGTGGCCGCACGGGTGGCGATCGCCTGAGTCTTGCCCTGGCCGCCACTTTGAGTCAGCCAGATATTATTCAGTTCAGCTTCGATCTCGCTGAGGGAAATATCCTTCGGTTTCTGTAAAGCGACGAGTGGTGTATTCATAAATTTGCGGTTATGAGTTCGGCATCAATCATTTCATCCGGATGGAGGCGACGGGAAAAAAGCCTGATTCCGATGGCTTCTCCCCCGCCAGACCTACAGCCGGCGCCAGCGACGGCCGTCGCGGTTGAGCAACAGTTCCGCCTCCACGGGTTCCCAAGTTCCGGCTTCGTAGAACGGGACGCTGTCGGGGGCGGCGGGGGCATCCCACGCCTCTAAAAGGGGGGTGAGAACCCGCCAGGAAGCCTCCACCTCGTCCCCCCGGGTGAACAGGGTTTGATCTCCCAGCATACAGTCAATCAACAGTCGGGCGTAGGCGTCTGTATTCGGTTTGCCAAAAGCCGTGTCGTAGCGGAAATCCATATCTACCGATCGCGTCCGCAGAGAGTTCCCCGGCGTTTTCACCTCGAAGCGCATGGAAATCCCCTCGTTGGGCTGAATCCGCAGGGCCAAAACGTTGGGGTTGGCCTGTTTTGCCGCCGACTGGAACATCAAAAAGGGCACTTCCTTGAACTGAATCGCGATCTCGGTGACTTTTTTGGGCATCCGTTTACCCGTCCGCAGGTAAAAGGGCACTCCCTTCCAACGCCAGTTGTCGATGTTGAGTTTCAGGGCGACATAGGTGGGGGTGGTGGACTCCGGCGAGGCCCCTTCTTCGTCTCGGTATCCCGGCACTTCCTTGCCATTCATCCATCCCGCCGTATACTGTCCCCGCACGGCCGAACAGTCCAAATTGGTGAGATCTGCCAGGCGCGTGGCTTGGACGACCTTCACCTTTTCCGTGCGGATGCTGTCGGCGTCCAAGGAATTGGGGGGCTCCATCGCCGTGAGGGAAAAGAGCTGCATCAGGTGGTTCTGGACCATATCCCGCAGCGCCCCGGAGGTTTCGTAATATCCTGCCCGACCCTCCAGACCGACGGTTTCGGCGACGGTAATTTGGACGTGATCAACAAATTGGCGGTTCCACAGGGGTTCAAAAATAGCGTTAGCGAACCGGAACACCATCAGGTTTTGGACGGTTTCTTTGCCCAGGTAGTGGTCGATGCGGTAAACTTGCTCCTCCGAGCAGACGTCCCGCACCACCCGGTTGAGGACTTGGGCGGAGCCGAGGTCGCGGCCGAAGGGTTTTTCAATCACCAACCGTTGCTTTTTGGGGTCGGTCAGCATTCCGGCCTGTCCGAGTTGCTGGGCGGCTTCCCCGAAGAAGCGGGGGGCGACGGAGAGGTAGAAGACCCGGTTTCCCCGGGTTCCTCGCTGTTCGTCGAGTTCGCCGAGGAAGGCTTTGAGGTTTTGGTAACTTTCTGGGTCATCGATGTTGCCGGGACAGTAAAACAGTCCCTTGGCGAAGGTTTCCCAAATCTGTTCGGACTGCAGGCCGCTGCCAAAGTCTTCGATGCCTTCCCGGAGGCGCGAGCGGAAATAGTCGTGGCTCCACTCCCGACGGGCTACCCCCACGATGGTCAGTTCCGGGGGCAACTTGCGTTCGAGATACATCTGATAAATGGCGGGGATCAGCTTCCGCTGGGTTAGGTCGCCGGACGCGCCGAAGATGGTCAAAATTTGGGGTTCGGGGATGCGGTCCTGTTGCAGGCCGACGCGGAGGGGATTTTCTAAGAGTGTTACCATCGATGCTGTTCTGAGTGGAAGGATTGAAAATCAAGGCGGAATTAGACCGTGAAAATCAGGGGGATCGGGTGGGGGCAAGCTGATACTTGCCTGACCCAACCGATTTTTTTTGCTATCTCAATAGATTAGGCGGGGGAGAGTTGTTTCATTTTGGTTTCGATCGCATCCATCAAGCTATTGAAGGGCTGAATAAATTTATCAATTCCTTCTTCGAGGAGTTCGTCCATTACCTGGGGGAGGTCGATCGCAATTTCGGGCGCCGAGAGATTTTCAATCAGCGTGTAGGCTTGATCCACGTCGGTTTCCACCCGGTTAGCCCCGACGTGGCAATGGTCGGCACAGGCTTCGATGGTGTTGGGCGGCATGGTGTTGACGGTGTTGGGGCCGATCAGTTCGTCCACATACATGACGTCGCTGTATTCGGGGTTTTTGGTGCTGGTGCTGGCCCACAGGAGGCGCTGGGGGTTGGCGCCTTTGGCGGCTAGGGCTTTCCAGCGATCGCTCTGGATGATTTTCTTGTATTCTTGGTAGGCGATTTTGGCGTTGGCGATCGCGACTTTTCCCTTGACTTTTTCCAGTTCCGCCTTCCGGTTCAAATCCGTCACCCCGTGTAGCTTCTCGTCGATCGCGTCATCGATTTTCGTATCGATTCGGCTCAGGAAGAAACTAGCAACGGAGGCAATTTTACTGATATCTTCCCCGGCTTCGACCCGCTTTTCTAAACCTCGGATATAAGCCCAAGCTGCGTCCGTATAACTCTTGACCGAAAACAGCAGGGTGACATTAATATTAATTCCTTGGGCGATCGCTTTTTCGATCGCCGGAATTCCTTCGGGTGTCCCCGGAATTTTAATCATCACGTTGGGACGGGCGATCGCTTGGTTGTAGCGGATCGCCTCTGCGATGGTTTTTTCCGTATCCCGGGCGAGGGTGGGGGAAACTTCGATGCTCACATAGCCGTCCAACCCGCCGGTTTCGTCGTAAATGGGCTGGAAAACATCGCAGGCGTTGCGGATATCTTCAAAAATCAGAGATTCGTAGATTTCCGACGCGGATTTTCCGTCCCGAATCCCCTTTTCAATGTCCGCATCGTAGCGATCGTTGCCCTGAATTGCCTTGTTAAAAATGGTCGGGTTGGAGGTGATGCCGTGAATTCCGGTTTCCTTCATCATTCGCTCCAATTCCCCCGACTCGATCAGGGTGCGACTGAGATTGTCCATCCAGATACTTTGACCCAGATTTTCGATTTCTTTAATGTGATTCGTAGCCATAGCTGAAATTCCTCTTATCTTCATGAACCCTTTTCAGGGCGGTTGGGGGGCGGTCCGCTGCTCTACCCTTCGCTGTCCCGACGTTTGCGATCCTGAATGAACGACTCCACCAGGGCGACATCTTCTTTGCTGCCGATGACGAGAGGCGTGCGTTGGTGGAGTTTTTCGGGGATTACATCCAAGATATCCTGGGTGCCGGTGCTGGCCCGTCCGCCGGCCTGTTCCATCAAAAAGGCCATCGGCGCCGACTCGTACAACAGGCGCAACTTGCCCTCCGGTTTCTTCGCGGTACCGGGGTACAGAAACACCCCGCCCTGACAGAGAATCCGGTGGATGTCTCCCACCAGAGCACCGCTGTAGCGGGCCGTGTAGCCCTCGTGGCGGTGGACGTAGCGGGCGTAATCCCGAAACGACTCGTCCCACTGCCAGAAGTTGCCTTCGTTGACGCTGTAGACGGGGCCGTGTTCGGGGACGGTAATATTTTCCTGAGCCAGGATAAATTCGCCGAGGCTGGGATCGAGGGTGAACGAGTGGACCCCCGTTCCGATGGAGTAAACGAGCAAGGTACTCGGGCCGTAGAGTATGTATCCGGCGGCGAGTTGTTTGCGACCGTGTTGGAGCAAGTCGAGGGCCGCGCCATCTTCGTCGTCGCCTTCTTGTTGACGGATGGCGAAGATCGATCCCACGTTCAGGTTGACATCTAAATTCGATGAGCCGTCGAGGGGATCGTAGAGCAGGGTATAGCGTCCGATGGGACAGTTTTCGGGGATGTAGTAGGGTTTTTCCATCTCCTCGGAGGCCAGACGGCACACCAGGCCGCTCTGTTTGAAGGTGGAGATAAAAACGGCGTTGGAGTACAGGTCCATTTGTTTGACCTCTTCTCCCTGGACGTTGACATCTCCTGTAAATCCGAGGGTGCCTTCCACCAGTCCGGCCCGGGATAGGCGGCGGGCGATCAGTTTCCCCGCCAACCCGATCCGATTCATCAGGGCGCTGATATCCTGGGCGTCGGGGCCGAAACTCTTCAATTGTTGCAGGACGTGCCGGGACAGGGTGGTGCAGTCCCGATCCAGGTAGTATCCCCGATCGAGGGGATCGGGCTGCGATCGCCCCGTTTGCGTCTGTACCATAAATTGACTTTCTCCCGGTTGACTTGCCGTTCACCTCATTTCCTAGCTTTGGTGAAATGCTTGGCATTGGCTTCTATCTTAAGGAGGCTTTTGGGACAAATGGGGGGATTTTTAAGCTAAACTTCACATCTCGATCGCATTTGGGCGCGG
>JBNGCR010000167.1:0-12342 GCA_050045915.1 Limnospira sp. | reverse complement strand
CAGATCCGGTTAATTGCTCAGACATTGAGAGGATGGAGAATTTGGGGAGAAGGATAAAAAATCCGACTCCCTCGCTCTCAGATGTTTTGTGGTCAATTATCAGGATTTGATATGAGTCCGCCAAAAACGGGCGAAAAACAATTTTTTGAAAAGATCTAAATTAGATTGAAATCCTAAGAATCGTTTTCCTGATGAAGACTACAGCCAACTCCACAGGAACGTCCATCGCTTACTCCAGGAAAAATCAATTGACGGATTTTTGTCATCTGTATGGTTGCCTCATGTCAGTCTTTCTCCTTTGGATTTTACGTCGGATGAATTTTTTGAAAATCATTTACTTTCTGTCCTCGATGAACTCAATATTTGAATCCATGAATCGAGAGTATTTGACTCCTTAGTTTGACCGATGATGAAATTCCCAGTTCGTGAGGTACATCTGGCCGGGGGGAACCGGGCGAGAATTGACAATTGATAATGATCGATGCTTCCCCAATTCTCGATTCCCAAAATCCCGACTCCCATTTTTTCCCCCCACATTTTCGCTACAATCGGGGATGTTCAAATCGAAATGGGTATCACCGTGATGGGTGGGCGAAGCGATATCATCATTGTGGGTGGCGGCATAATCGGCTTGTCGGTGGCGCTCGAACTGAAGATGCGGGGAGCGAGTGTCACCGTCCTGAGCCGCCATTCTCAACAGGCGGCGGGTTATGTGGGGGCGGGGATGTTGGCGCCCCAGGCGGAGAGAATTCCCCCGAGTCCCCTGCGAGATCTGGCCCTCCGCAGCCGATCGCTCTACGAAGGTTGGACGCAGAAACTCGAAGCGATCACGGGTTCGGATGCGGGATACTGGCCCTGCGGCATCCTCGCCCCGGTTTACGATCGCCCCGAAAGCGTGGAACTGCCCCAAACTCCCGACTCTCCCGCCATCTGGCTTGAAGGTGCGGATCTCGATGAGCATCAACCGGGGTTGAGTTCGGAAGTCGCCGGGGCCTGGTGGTTTCCCAAGGACGCCCAGGTGGACAACCGCCGCCATTTGATGCAATCGCTCCTCAATGCGGCCCGGGAATTGGGGGTCGATGTGCAAGAAGGGGTGGCCGTTAAAGATATCGTCACCGATAGCAAAGCCGTGCAGAATGTGGCGACTGACGGGGGTGCGATCGCGGGTTACCACTACATTCTCACCGCCGGGGCCTGGTGCGGTCAACTCCTCTCCATTCCCGTCCGTCCGATCAAAGGCCAGATGCTCTCCCTGCGAGTCCCCGACTCGGTTCCGAAACTCCCCGTCCGGCAGGTTTTGTTCGGGTCCCACATCTACATCGTCCCCCGCCGGGACGGGTTGATCGTGTTGGGGGCCACCGTGGAAGATGTCGGCTTCGACAACAGCCTCACCCCCGCCGGCATCGATACCCTCCTATCGGAAGCGATGCGGCTGTATCCGGGGTTGCGCGACTTCCCCATCCAGGAATTCTGGTGGGGATTTCGGCCCACCACCCCCGACGAACTGCCCATCCTGGGCCCGAGCCCCTTTCCCAACTTGACCCTCGCCACGGGCCACCACCGCAACGGCATTTTGCTGGCCCCCGCCACCGCCGAGATCGTCGCGGACTGGGTGTACTCGGGTCGCGCCGATCCCCTCATCGGCCATTTCCGCTGGAATCGGTTTTCCAAGTTGTGACCCGGATCGGCTCCAGATGCAGACAGAACGGGACTTTTGGACGCAGTGGACGGCCGTCACCCTCGCCGGGTTCCTCCTCAGCTTGCTGTGGGTGCAGGTGGGGGAACGTCCCCACGTTGGGGCAGTTGTGGGGGCGATCGGGGGGTTGAGCGTCGGGACGGCCCAGTGGTTCGTCCTGCGAAACTACATTTCCCACCCGTGGCGGTGGATCGGAATGACCGCGATCGCCTGGTGTTTGCTGGGGTTGAGTCCCCTGGGGGCGATCGGCTGGATGGCTCCCCGCACGCCGGCGATATTTTTGCGAATTTTATACGGATTGACCGAAGGGATAAAAGTCGGAATTTGGCTGGGATTGTGCCAGTGGATCGTACTCCGAAACTCGGTTTTTAGGGGCTGGCGGTGGGTGTTGGCGAGTCCGCTGTGTTGGGGGGTGGGACTGCCGCTCGGGTGGGTTTTGGGGGGCATTTTGCGGGAGTTGACGGGCTTTTTTTTGGGGGAAGTGTTCGGTTTGATGCTGACTTGGGCGATCGTCGCTGGGCTCACCGGAGTGGGGTTAATTCAACTGTTTTGGATCGATGTCAAAATCGGGGATTAGTGTATGGCGATCGGCTATCAGCATCGGTTAACCGTCGATTCTATCAAATCCGGTTCAATCCTCAGATCGACTTCGATTGAATATCCAAACCCCTTGGGAATTCATTCCCAAGCTAACAGCCTAAATCATCTGAAGATGATTGGAAAAATGGTCGGGTTCTCAAAATATAGCCATCACCAAGGTGGTTAGGACAGTCTATAATAATACCTTTCAGGCGGATAATTTGGGCTGGGAAGAAGTCGCCGATTGCACGAAGCGTACCGCCAAAGGCGATCGCTCCGACGAGTTGATAGCCCTGGGGCGGGCGATCCTGAACTGGGTGGAAATCGTCCAGGAGCGCGATCGCAAGACGATTTCATCTCAGTGAGCGACTGAGATTTGAAGGTAAATGAAGGTCATTTTAAAGATCTATATCATTAATCTCACTTTTTTTCTCCTGGAACTGCGAGTCAAAAACTTACAAGCCGGGGTGGCTCAAATTCGGGAGATCTATCTGAAAAAAACAATCGGTAAGAGCTCGGAGGACTTTTAGATGACAAGCGAACAGCAAGAACTTTTATCCGAACTTTTGACAAATATGATGGAGACAACGCCGGATATTGAAGACAACAAAAATTACGGGCAGGAGTATCTCGATCGCCTCAAATTAGCCGGCGAAAACTTCCTCAAAAAAGAGGAATTTGCGTATTCAACTTGAAGAAACAGGTTTTGATTTTGTCCCCATCACCCGATCAAACACTTCAAACCGATTTCTTCCAACTCCGAATCTATCTCGGGGGGAATCAATTCGTGGACGAGTTTCCAGAAATATTCGATGGGGGGAATTTGAATGCGATCGCGGGTGGTGACGATCGCCACTTCCCGAGTCCAGGTAGATTCGGATTGACTAAAATAAGAAGTCCGAGAATTACCGTTGGAATTATCCTCCGCCGCATCGATGCCCCGGATGGCGAGGGTCGGATCGGTGCGGGCCTCCACCAGAGCCGATCGCGGCAGCAGGGCGATCACTTCTCCCTGGCGGACGATCCCCCGAAACGCATCCAACGTATTCAACTCCAAAACCGCCTTCAATTCGGCGCCCGCCTGGGCGAATTTTTCCTGCACCAGCCGCTGCATCCCGTAGCCATCTTTAAACACCACCTGGGGATACCGGATTAACTCAGTCCAGGGAATGTGAGCGTATCGCGCCAGGGGATGATTTTTCGCCATCAACACCTCGATCGCTTCTTCGTAGAGAACATCCACCAACAGATCGGCGCCGGTGGTAAACGAGCGGTTATTCATGACGATCGCCACATCAACCAAGCCATCTTTCAACACTTTCAGGGCGCGATCGCTCCCCAAAGCCGTCACCCGCAACTGCACTTCCGGGAAAGCGTAGCCGAACTTCCGCAACACCGGCGGCAAATAAGAGGCGCACAGGGAGTGAATGGCGGCGACGCACAATTCGGGCTGTTCTCCCGCCAGCAAAGCGCTCAACTCTTCCCGGGCATTCTGCCAAGCCTGCCAAATTTTGCGGGCGTAGGGCCAAAATCGCTCCCCCCCCACGGTCAATTTCGCCTGGGTACTGCGGTGAAACAGGGGCAAACCGAGTTCCGCTTCCAGCCCCTGCACTTGCCGGCTGATCGTGGATTGCGTCACACTACATTTGCGTGCCGCCTGCTGGAAACTCCCGGTTTCGGCGACACACAAAAAGGCTTGAAGCTGCTCTAGGCGCATAGACGTCTGTGGGATCGAGGTGGCAACGGTAGCATTCACCGATATTAGCCAATTTGCCGAAATAATTCGGTAAAAATCGATACCCATTTCGACACGTTAAATTTAAATAGAGTCAATCCCGAATCCAGTTACCATGTTGCATTTCAAATATTCCTCCCTCATCGACGCTCCCGTCGATCGCGTCTGGGACTTCCACGCCAGACCCGATATCCTGCAATTGCTGACCCCCCCGTGGCAACCCGTGGAAATCGTCCGCCGGGAGGGCGGTTTGGAGGTGGGGGCAGTCTCCGAATTTCGGATTTTCCTCGGCCCGGTGCCGGTGAAGTGGGTGGCGGTGCACACGGAGTGCGTCCCCGGGCGACTGTTTACCGACGAACAGCGGGAAGGTCCGATGGCGTCGTGGGTGCACCGACACCAGTTTTCCGAAGAAAACGGTCAAACCAGGCTGACGGATGCGATCGCCTTCAGTATACCCGGCGGCCCGGCGATCGACAATCTTCTCGGATGGTGGGTTTATTCCCGCCTCGAAGATATGTTCCGCTACCGCCACGAAGTCACCAAAACCGAATGCGAAAACCATGCAAAATACGGCTGAATATACCTGCGCCTACTGCGGGGAAGAAAATGTGACATTTGTCGATTTCAGCGCCGGGGGTCAGCAATCCTACGTCGAAGATTGTCAGGTTTGCTGCCGCCCCAACATCCTCTACATTCGCATCGACGAAGAGACGCTGGATGTCGAAATTGATGCGGAATATGAGGGCTAAGTTTGACCGTGTTTGGTTTCGTTCCTCAACCCAAACTAAAAATAGTTAAAAGTGAAAAGATTCGTCGGGTGGGTTAGGCGGCTTCAACCTATGCTGTGAAAGCCATCTAGAAATTCGCCGTAACCCACCGTTTAAGGTGTGTCATTCCACTACGGTTTTATTTTGGGGGGATAGAAGGGTTTATCTCCAAAGGTAGATGTGGGCGATCGCGCATTTCCGTAAAGTTGCTTCCAGACGAATTCAGTTATTTTAAATGAACGAAAGTGGATTTTGGAGTCAATACAGCGACGCCGTACTGACTTCGTTGAGTTTTTTCTGGAAAGCGCTGTGGGCGTTTATTCTCGGTTATATTATTAGCAGTGCCATTCAAGTCTTTGTCACCCGCGAACGCATGAAGCGGACGATGGGGGAGGCGGGAAAAAAGAGCATCGCCCTGGGAACGTTCTTCGGATTTATTTCTAGTTCGTGTAGTTTCGCCGCCCTGGCATCGACCAAATCATTATTTAAAAAAGGGGCAGGTTTTGTCCCCTCCCTGGCGTTTTTGTTAGCCTCTACAAACTTGGTGATTGAATTGGGATTTATTATCGCCATCTTCCTGGGTTGGCAGTTCGTCGTCGGGGAATATTTGGGGGGAATTATCCTGATTCTCTTGACGTGGCAGGTCGTCCGCTTCACTCGCCCAAAGGAATTGATTAAAAAGGTGCGGAGGCGGCTGAACGAAAAGGAAGGGATGGAAGAAGACCAACAAGAAGTTCCCGACTGGCAAGAAAAAATTCAAAGCAAACAGGCTTGGAAACAGGTCGCCAAAAAATATTTTATGGAATGGCAGATGGTCTGGAAGGATGTCCTATTTGGCTTTACCATTGCGGGCATCATTTCCGCCTTCGTCCCCCGATCCTTTTTTCAGACACTATTCATTGGTTCCGGGCTGGATACCTCCCCCGGATTTTTTGCCATTTTGGAACATACCATCGTCGGCCCCGTGGCAGCATTTTTCACGTTTATCGGTTCGATGGGTAACATCCCTCTCGCCTCGATTTTATTCGCCAACGGGGTCAGTTTTGCGGGGGTGATGGCTTTTATTTTCAGCGATTTGGTGGTGTTTCCCGTCATTCGGATTAACGCCAAATATTACGGCTGGAAATTGGCGCTTTATATTGTGGGGGTGTTTTTCGCGGCATTGATCGGAACTTCCCTGCTTCTGCACTACGGTTTTTCCCTGTTCGGTTTGTTGCCGGAAGCGGGGGGTCAGAGTGCGGCTCAAAGCGAACGGTTCGCGATCGATTATACCTTCTGGCTGAATCTCATTTTTCTGGCAATTACGGGCTGTCTCGCCTGGTTGAATTTCGGTCAGAAACAGGAAGAAGAAGGGGAACACTGCCAACATCACGACCACAGCCAAAAAACTGGAATTGTCGAGAAAATTATCTTTTATTTGGCACTGCTCAGTATTGTTTGGCTGGTTGGCGGCGGCATCGCGGCGGTTACGGTTTGAATCATGGGAAAAAGAAATCGGGTTTTGGGGCAAATTGAGAGGCTTCTAGAAACCCGGTTTCTTAGCTTTTTTGGGATACCCGCGAGGAAAGCGATCGCCGCCATTCAAAGACACGGAGCATGATGCACCTAAATGATCTTTAAATTAACCCTTGGCGATACGGTTTTCTTGTTTTGACAGAAAAAATTAAGCCGGAGAAGCCAATTTTTTTCCTTTTTGATCGTTCACAACTGGGGTTGCGGTCCCCCGGACACCCTCAGCCATCTCAGTGATGGGATCGGAACCCTCGTGCAGCCCCCCGAATCCCTTAAGAAAACCTAAAACCCTCCCGAATTCCCTCTCTACAGACCGAAAGAGACAGTCAAAATTCACCTCAACTGACATCCATATTTGTCCGAGGGAGGGTCTATTATTATGAATCCCAAAACATTACCTAAAATTGAAGGAATCTACGGTCACTACCTACGCGACGCCGTCCGGCGGGAAACCTACTGTTATCAAATTACTGTCTGGTACGAAAATCCAGAGAATCAAGCCTTTTCTTGGCGGGTCGATGCCCTGAGCCACTTGAATCACAGCCACGAATTGCTCGGCGGAACCACGCCCCTGAGCGAAGAACTAGCAGACCACATCGGACATTATTTGCGAAATACTTAAACCCTCCAGGATTCAACCCCTTCGGCTTTTCAGTCATCGGGGGCTATCCCCCTCGGGGGTGGAAGGCGGGAGGGCGAAAAACCCGATTGCTTAATATTTGCCGATCGCGTCATTATTAAGCTTGATTAAATTTTTCCGGGTTTCGTCCAGAATCTCTCATTCGGGCGGTGTAACTCGATTCTAGAATAAGCGCAGATAAATTTATTACCCACACGACAGAATTATGGCAACAGTTTACGTTAACCCCTCCACGGGCAGCGATCGCGGCGACGGCAGTCAGTCCGCCCCCTACAAAACCCTGACCCGAGCCCTAAGTGATGCCAAGTCGGGGACCCTCATCCAGTTAGAAACCGGAACCTACAACAGCGCCACCGGGGAAGCCTTCCCCCTGACAATCCCCGCCGGCATCACCGTTTTGGGGAACGAGTCCGGGGCCGGAAGCGGAATATTGATCGAGGGCAGCGGGCGCTACAGCAGCCCCAGCACCGGAGGCCAGGAAGTCACGATCGCGATGGCGGACAACGCCGAACTGCGGGGGGTGAGTGTGACCAACAGCCAAGTTCGGGGCACCGGGGTCTGGATCGAGTCCACATCCTGCAACGTCGTCCGCTGCACCTTCACCCGCTGTCGCCGGGAGGGCGTTTACGCCACCGGCTCAGAAGCCCCCAACATCCTCAGCAACGTCTTCGTAGACAACGAAGGTTACGGACTCTCCCTCCAAGGCAGCGTCAAGGGAGAAGTACGCAACAACACCTTCCAGAACACCGGCTACGGCATTTCCATCAAAGATAACGTCGCCACCCGCATCGGCGACAACACCCTTTTTGAAAATCGCTCCGGCATCCTGATCGCCGGAAATGCCACCCCCGTCCTCCGCCGCAACCTGATCGAGCGCAACACCGGGGATGGCGTCGTCATCACCAACGAGGCGGTTCCCGATTTCGGCAACGCCCAAGATCCGGGGGGCAACATGATCCGCAACAACGGCGGCTTCGACGTCAACCACGCCGGCACTCAGGCGATCGCATCCTTCGGCAACTTGCTCGACTCCAGCCGCGTCCAGGGCAACCTCAGCGTCGTCGCCCAAAGCGCCCCGACGAGCGCCCCGCCGACGATCTACGTCAACTCCTCCACCGGCAACGACTCGGCGTCCGGCGGTCAGTCCGCCCCCTTCAAAACCATCGCCCGCGCCCTCCAACAGGCCGAACCCGGGACGGTGGTGCAGGTGGCTCCGGGAAACTACACGGCGGCGACGGGAGAGGCTTTTCCCCTGTTCGTCCCCTCCGGCGTGGCTTTGGTGGGGAACGAAGCCGCCAAGGGAGAGGGAATTCAAATTATCGGCAGTGGCCGCTTCACCAGTCCCAGCGCGGCGGGGCAGAATATCACCGTTTTGATGGAAAATAATTCCGCGATGCGGGGGGTGAGTGTCACCAACGACCAAATTCGCGGCACCGGGGCTTGGATCGAGTCCGTGTACTGCATTGTGGCGAACTGTCAGTTCGCGAACTCCAAGCGGGAGGGTATTTTTGTCACGGGAACCGGAATTCCCGAAATTGTCGGCAACCACTTCCAGAAGAATGCCGGCAACGGGATGGCCCTGGCGGGGAATGCCAAGGGAGAAATTCGGGGGAACAAGTTCGAGGATACCGGGTACGCGATCGCAGTCCAGGCCCAGGCGGCTCCCCTGATCAGTGAAAACCAGATTCTCAACAATCGTACCGGAATCGTCCTTTCGGGAAGCAGCAAGCCGGTGTTGCGGAAGAATTTGATCGAGAAAAACGTCCAGGACGGTTTGACGATTATCGCTGAAGCCCTGCCGGATTTGGGGAGCACACAGGATGCGGGAGGCAATATTTTCCGGGATAACGGCAAGTACGATGTCCAGAATGCCGGGAAGTTCAAGTTGATCTCCGTCGGCAACGAGATCAACCCCACCAACACCCGGGGGGATATCGAGTTTGACAGTAATATCGTTCCCCCGCCGACACCCACACCCACGCCGACACCCACACCCACGCCGACACCCACACCCACGCCGACACCGGGCGATCGCTTCAGCGACGTTTCCGGACACTGGGCGCGGGAGTTCATCATCCGTCTGGCTAATATGGATATCATCAGCGGGTTTCCGGATGGCAGTTTCCGCCCCGACGAGAATCTGACCCGCGCCCAACACGCGGCCCTGCTGGCGAAGGCATTCGAGCTGACGCCCATTCGGGAGGCGACGGCGTTTAAGGACGTGGCGATCGATTTCTGGGGCAAAATGGCGATCGAACGGGCGAACCGGGCCGGATTTTTGGCAGGTTTCCCCGATCGCAGCTTCCGCCCCAACCAGAATTTGACCCGCGCCCAGGCGATCGTTTCGCTGATCAACGGCCTGAAGTTGACGGGGGGCAATCCCAACTCCCTCACCACCTACACCGACCGCGCCCAGATCCCCAGCTACGCGACGGAGGCGATCGCGACGGCTACGGATAGCCGGATCGTGGTGAACTACCCCAGCCGCACCACCCTCTCGCCCCAGCGGGACATCACCCGCGCCGAGATTTCGGCGATCTTGTACCAAACTTTGGTGGCGATCGACCGGGCTCAGGCGATCGATTCTCCTTACATCGTCTAGTTCCCACCGTCTCAAGTGGGGGGACATCCGGGGGGGTGTCCCCCTTTCATATTGCCGACCGAGCGGATACTACTATTTAGTCAAACAGTGGTCGATGCGATCGAGATGCCCTAGAATGATAAAATGACAAAAAATTGCTTTAATCCCGGCACGGAGACGGTATCGGGATGGAAGAGTCGTGAATTCATCGTTGTTTAAAGACTTAAATTATGGCTTCAATTCAATTTTCACGGGGAGTTGACGAAGAAATAATCCCGGACGTGCGGCTTACCCGTTCCAGAGATGGCGGCCAAGGAACGGCCCGATTTACCTTTGAAAACCCGAAAGCCCTAGCCGACGATGCCACGGAAGAGATCACGGGGATGTATTTGATCGACGAAGAGGGCGAACTCAGCACCCGTGAAGTCAAAGGCAAATTCATCAACGGCAAACCCACCGCGATCGAGGCGGTTTACTTGATGAGAAGCGAGGAAGAGTGGGAGCGGTTCATGCGGTTTATGAATCGCTACGCCGAACAAAATGGCCTAGAATTTAGCAAGTCCTAAATTAGGAAGTAGGGGATCAATTGATAATTATTAATTGTTAATTATTAATTATTAATTATTAATTGTTCCCTTGAGTTTCCATTGGTTGCCGGTGGCGAGATAGCCGTAGTGGAGACAGGAATAATTGGGAAGTTCCCGGGGGTGAGTGGGAGTTCCCGCCGTTTCCAGGTAGCCGGGGGAGGCGCACAGCAGGCGATCGCGCCGGTCGATCGCTTCGTAAATTAAAGTCGTATATTTTGGGGTTCGGGCGATGCGGATGGTCACGTCGAACCCCTCTTCTATCGGGTCGATCAAGCGATCGTTGAGGGTGAGTTGCACCTGCAAATCGGGATATCGCCGCATGAAATCGGCCACGGCTGGCCCCAGGTGCAGGATGCCGAATGACATGGGGGCGTTGATTTTCCGAGTCCCCCTCGGTTCTTCAAAGCTGACGGCTGATATAGCAGTGCGCGCTTTTGAAAAGGGGGACTTTGAAGCTCCAAAACTCACTCGCGAGAACGAAAAACGCCCCATCCCAAAATTCAGATTGAGCGCGACAACTTATTCGTTATTGTCGATTTATTTTTGAGGTAAAATCAATGGAAAATACACCCAAAATTTTGGCATTCGCCGGCAGTGCGCGGGAAGCGTCCCTGAACAAAAAAATGGTCAAAATCGCCGCAGAAGGGGCGAGACGGGCGGGGGCGGATGTCACCTTTATTGATTTTCGGGATTATCCCATGCCACTGTACGATCAAGATTTGCAAGATCGGGAAGGGTTTCCGGAGAGCGTTCTCCAGTTCAAACAATTATTGAAATCCCACCACGGCTTTTTAATTGCCTCTCCCGAATATAACAGTTCGATCACGCCACTGCTCAAAAATGCGATCGACTGGGCATCCCGTCCGGAGGAGGGAGAACCGCCTTTATCTTTAACTTGTTTCCGGGGAAAAGTTGCCGCAATTATGGCGACTTCTCCGGGGGGTTTGGGCGGCTTGCGGGGGTTGTTTCACGTCCGCTCGATTTTGGAGAGTATCGGCGTTTTGGTGATTCCGGAACAGAAAACCATCCCGAACGCCTATCAGGTTTTTGAGGAAGGGGGAAATATCAAAGATGAACAGCAAAAACAGGACGTTTTGGGGTTGGGAGAACAGTTGACTGGTATTCTGAAAAAGTTGATTTAGAACCCGTTTGGGAATTAATTCCCGAGGGCGCAAGCCAGGGCGAATGCGGGCGCAAGGCTTGCGCCCCTACGAGGGAAAATTTTCTTCAGAGGATTGAAGATGGAATGTCCCCATCAAACGAGAGACGTGCGATCGTTTACTGTCGTACTGTCGGATTGGACTCCCCTCTCCCAAAGTTGGGAGAGGGGTCGGGGGTGAGGGCGCTATCTCGTTTTTCTCAAAATGGTAATAAATTCGGTGGCATTTTGAAACATTCGTTGCACGTCCAGGGGGAAATCGAGGTGGGTTTTGAGGGCGATCAGAAAGTCCAAAAAGTCAATCGATCGCCAGACGTGAAAATGAATACTGTAATCTCGCCGAATTAGCTTTTGCACCATCTCTTCGGCTTTTTTTTCATCTGGTTCTCCAACGACGATCCGAATCCACTCTTCGTAATGTTCCCGCTTGGAATGTTCCGGGCCTTCCTCGTGATCCCGCAGTAGGTGAGCGAAGGAGGTGACGGGGCGATCGCAGTCGAAGGAGAAGCGTTTGTCGGGAACCGCCAGATACAAAATACCATCAGTTTTCAAGACTCGGAGCAAGTTGTCGATGGTCAGAATGGGATCTTGACAGTGTTCGATAAAGTGGTTGGCGACGACAAAATCTTGGCTGGCCTCTGGGACGGTTTCCAAGTATTCGCCATTGTCGATAATATCAACTTCAACCAGCGGCTCGGATGCCAATTCGGGGTAGTGGCGGCGGAGGTCGGGGACGGCCATGCGATCGACATATTTGACCCGCGCGACATCCGGGACGGTCAGCGGATGATTGAGGGCGCCGACTTCAATCCCATCCCCGGACAGATACCGATCCGCAAAAAATCGACGGAACTGATACAGTAACGATCCCTGCTCTAAAATTTCAGTTGACATGGGTCCCCAAAATGGTGATTAAATATTCGGTTCGGGAGAGGGGGCGGGGGGGCAAGATCAGAGATCGCCCGAATTGTGCTCCCCCGACATCCCGGATTGCGTGGAGATTGTAACCGAATTTGGTATATGATTTCTAGAGGTGCGATTCGTTCAGGAACGAAATAGGGTTGAAATGCCTGAAATAACTTCCTG
>JBNGCR010000166.1:3181-12432 GCA_050045915.1 Limnospira sp. | reverse complement strand
ATGGGGAATGGGGAATGGGGAATGGGGAATGGGGAATGGGGAATGGGGAATGGGAGCTGGCAACCGTATAAGGTTGCCCCTACAGATCTGATATCAAATCCGGTTGAATGCCCAGAAATCAAAGCCAACTCCGGCTCCCCCCTTTCTCCCCCCTTACAAAGGGGGGCCGGGGGGGATGGGGGCTGGGGGGGATCGAGGGGGGGCGGGTAAATAACCGGATCTGATATGACTTTCTGATTTCTTCCCTACACCCTACACCCGATCATTTTAAGGAGGAAGGGATGAAGGAACGCACGACTATCTGTATCGCCGGAGGAAAGGGGGGAACGGGTAAAACCACCGTGGCGGCGAATTTGGCCGTTACCCTGGCGCGACAGGGCGCCACCGTTACCTACCTCGACTGCGACGTTGAAGAACCGAACGGACACTTATTTTTACATCCGAGAGTGGAACAGCGCGATCGCGTCACCGTCCCCATTCCCCGGGTCGATGCCTCCCGCTGTATCGGATGCAGGGAATGTGCCGATATCTGCCAATTCAACGCCATCACCGCCCTGAAGGGTACGGCGATCGTCTTTCCAGAACTCTGTCACAGTTGCGGGGGGTGCGTTCTCGTCTGTCCCGAAGGTGCGATCGCCGAAGTGCCCCAAGAAATCGGCACCGTGGAAACCGGAACCGCCGACGGTTTGGGCTTTGTAAGCGGATTGCTCGATATCGGCCAAGTCAAAACCCCCCCAGTGATTCAAGCCGTCAAAGAACAGATTCCCCCCAATGGCATCGCCATCCTCGACGCGCCCCCCGGCACGTCCTGTCCGGTGGTAGAAACCCTGCGAGATGCGGATTATCTGGTACTCGTCACCGAACCCACCCCCTTCGGCTTGCACGATTTGAAACTGGTGGTGGAGATGGCGCGGGTTTTGGACATCCCCTTTGGAATCATTGTCAACCGGGCCGGAATCGGCGATCGCGCCCTTTATGCCTACTGCGAAGCCGAAAACATCCACATCCTCGGCGAAATCCCCGACGATCGCCGCGTGGCCGTGGCCTACTCCCGAGGACAACTGGCGGTGGATGCCCTCCCGGACGCCCGAACCCAATTCGCCAACATCGCCCAAACCCTCTCGCAACAGGTGGAATTATGAAAGAACTCGTCGTCATCAGCGGCAAAGGCGGCACGGGCAAAACCAGCACGGTAGCTTCCTTTGCGGCCCTGGCTCCCCGCCCCGTCCTCGCCGACTGCGACGTGGATGCAGCCGACCTGCACTTGATTTTATCCCCCACGATCCGCGATCGCGCCGATTTCGTGGGCGGCAACCGCGCCACCATCGACCCCGAGCGCTGTATCGGTTGCGGTGCGTGCCAAGAATACTGTCGCTTCGATGCCATCCATCCAACCCCCGAGGGCGGATACCGGGTCGAGCCCATCGCCTGCGAAGGTTGCGGGGTATGTGCACGATTCTGTCCCGGCGAGGCGATCAATTTCAGTCCGGCGGTGAATGGGGAATGGTTCGTCTCCGACACCCGCCACGGCCCGATGGTTCACGCCCGGTTGGGCATCGCCGAGGAAAATTCCGGCAAATTGGTGACCCTGGTGAGGAAAAAAGCCCGGGAAACCGCCGAAAAATGGGGCCTGAATCTGATCGTCGCCGACGGGTCGCCGGGGGTCGGATGCCCGGTGATGGCCTCTCTGACGGGGGCCGATGCCGTCCTGTTGGTGACGGAACCGACGCCGAGCGGTTTCCACGATCTCGATCGCGTGGTGCAGTTGTTGCGCCGCTTTCGCCTCCCGGCGATGGTTTGTGTCAATAAAGCCGACCTGAATCTGGAGGTGACGGAACAGATCGAAAAATATGCGATCGAACGGGGGCTGCAAGTTGCCGGCCGCATTCCCTATTCTCCGGCGGTGACGGAAGCCCAGACGGCGGGATTGAGTGTCGTCGAATATGGCGACAACGATGCCGCCGAGAGTTTGCGGACTATTTGGGATCGGGTGGCGCAAATGTTGCAACTCACCCCCAATTTTTAGTCATTTTTAGACCCATTAACCAGAGGAGTATTGCCATGAAAGTTGCCATTCCCGTTTCCGAGGGATTATTGTCGCCCCATTTCGGCCACTGCGAGGTTTTTGCCCTGTTCGCGATCGATCCGGATCACCAACAAATTCTGGAATCCGAAACCCTGACACCGCCGCCTCACGAACCGGGATTATTTCCCAAGTGGCTGGGGGAAATGGGAGTCGATTTAGTATTGGCGGGGGGTCTGGGTCCGAAGGCTCAAAGTCTGTTATCCGAACAGGGAATAGAGGCGATCGCAGGTTGCCCCGCCCTGGAACCGAAAACGGTGCTGCAGCAGTATTTGAATGGCAGTTTATCGACCGGAAATAATACCTGCGATCACTGATAGCAGATTAGACGGATTTCGCAGTTGAGGGGGAATGATTTGGATTTCGCCGATGACGCAAATTTTTCATTCCCCCATTATTAAATAACAGACGATGAAAACATATCTAGATTGTATTCCTTGCTTTTTACGACAAGCACTGTCGGCGGTGAAAATGGCAGTCGATGATCCGATAATTCGCGAGGAAGTGATGCGAAAAGTATTGCGAGAAGCCAGTCAGATGGATTTCGATCGCTCTCCGGTACAAATGGGAATGACAATTCACCGTACCCTGCGAGAAACTAGCGGAAATTCTGACCCCTATCGGGCAATTAAAGACCGCAGTAATCAGCGTATGCTTCAATTGTATCCGCATTTTTTAGGACAGATAAAATCGGCAGAAAACCCCCTCGACATGGCGATTCGATTGGCAATTGTCGCCAATATTATCGACTTCGGCGCGGTCGAAAATCTCGATGAAGAAACTATCGATCGCGTCCTGTCAGAATCCGTCGCTATTCCCCTCGATCGCTCCCTAGTTGAACAGTTTCGCCAAGAAATAGAACGGGCAGAAACTATCTTATATTTGGGAGATAATGCCGGAGAAATTGTCTGCGATCGCTTATTAATTGAACAACTACCCCGGGAAAAAATCACCTTTGTCGTCCGGGGATATCCGGTTATTAATGATGTCACCCTCGCCGATGCCGAAACCGTGGGAATGACCAAAATTGTCCCCGTCATCGATAACGGTTCAGACGCACCCGGAACAGTTTTAAACTTCTGTTCCCAAGATTTTCGCGATCGCTTCCAAGCCGCCGATCTCATCATTGCTAAAGGTCAAGGAAATTACGAAAGCCTCAGCGATAATTATCAAAATATATTCTTTCTCCTCAAAGCCAAATGTCCCGTCATTGCCCAAGACTTAAATTCTACAGTCGGCGTTCAAATCTTGAAACAAATTCGACCCTAATTCACTCTTGTTCGGCTTTAGCCACTCAATCCCTTATAGCGCTGCGCTTGCTCCTCGATAATCGGTATTAGGGAACCCTTGAGAACTTAAACTCCCTTAAAATCGAGGTTTGGGAGTTTTCGGCGCTTCCTCGATTTGTCAACACACGAGCGCGTACTGCTATAATACAGGTTAGATTCGTTATAAAAATTTATATATTTCTATCAATTTTTATGGTATCCTAGAACTAGGAAAAAAATAGGGAGCCTAGTTTATGAAAACTAAACGGCTGCAAATATTCCTACCTCTGGGATTGACTTTAGCTGTTGTCGCTTGTTCTTCCACAGTGAACGTGACAGAACTCCAACACTATCCCCTTGATAATGTAGATGGAATGATCGGGCGAACGCAAGTAGAATTTGACCCGGATATCAGCCACGACAGTAACGGTTCCATCAAAATAACCGCCACCCAACCCACAACCGTTCCCCTCTACGAAACTGGAAATTTAGATCTTGAAAATACCCGCATTTTTTACCAAGCCAAACTCAAAACCCAGGACTTGCAAGGGAAAGCATATATAGAAATGCTCTGCCATTTTCCGGGAAAAGGCGAGTTCTTTTCTCGGGCTTTAAATTCCCCTTTGACGGGAACCCAAGATTGGACATCCCAAGAAACCCCCTTTATCCTCCGTCCCGGAGAAAACCCAGACAATATCAAACTGAATCTCGTCATCGAAGGAACCGGGACAGTTTGGATCGACGACATCCGACTGATTGAAAGGAAGTAAACATTTTCTATACTTAATTTAAAATCAATCATTTTTATTCATTATTTCGATAGATTAAATCAACTTGACATCCGGCGCGACATCGTTTTATTATAGCCTGATAGTTTTTGGGAGTTGTATAAAATGAAAAAATCGAATTTAATTTTTAGTTCGATCGCCTCAATTACTTTAGCCATTTATCCTCAAATTGTCCGGGCAAATCCCCGTTCCGCTGTCGTGGAAAAGATTATGGATGGCGATACCGTCGTTTTAAATGACGGCGGAACATCGAGGACGGCTCAACTGGCTTGCATCGACGCTCCGGACTGGGTAAACGGAGCCCCCGAACCCCACGCCGAAACTTCAAGAAATCGCTTAAATTCACTGATTCCCGCCGGTTCATCCGTTCAATATTATGACTTGGGAACCATCGGGGGCGGGCGAGTATTAGCCGTTATTTTTAATAACAATCAAAATATTAATTTGCAAATGATCGCGGAAGGACAAGCCCGCTTACACCGGAGTTATCGACAAACCTGTAGCACCTCAGCAAATGCTTTGTCTCAAGCCGAAAGTGCCGCCCAAAGTCGGCGTTTGGGGGTCTGGCAAAATTAATTCGATGCAATATAAAATAGGGGAGACAGCTGCCGTCTCCCCCACGAGTAAAAAATATTACAGCGCCGAGCGCTGCAAAAGAGGTACACTTTTTGATTCAAAGTCCCCGTTAAAGTTAAAGCGAAGCCTCCTTCGGCTCCCCCCTTCTTAAGGGGGGCTGGGGGGGATCTCCGATTCTCTGGTCAATAACCGGATCTGATATAAGTAGTGGACCGACACACCTTAAACGGTGGGTTACGGCGGATTGCTAGATTGCCATCACAGCCTGGGTTTCAGCCGCCTAACCCACCCTACACGAAAGCACATTTTTAGCCGTGTCGGTCCAGGAGTGAAAACCGCTATAAGTTTTAAGTTGCGTAAGATTTCTTTTGTTGGAAAATCCGACTCCCGACTCCCTACTGAATCGGGGAGCGATCGCGGATGTAATCCACCACCACATCCGACATCAAAAACCCGGTATCCATCTGATTTGTTGCCGTTTTAAAAACTTCGTAACCGTCCCCGCCATTCATCAAAAAACTATTGGTAATTACCCGGTAAGTTGCATTAACATCCAGCGATTGTTGAGTTCCGTCTTGGCTGATTAAATTCACGGATTTAACCCGAGAACCCACCGGAGCTTCTGGGTTCCAGGTGAACTGAAGTCCGGCAATTTGGGGAAAACCGCCCTCCCCTCTTTCCACCGCACTTACCCCATGCTCTAAGGCTTGTTTGATCTGTTCCCCAGTTAAATCAATACGGGCGATCGTATTACCAAAAGGAAGCACTTCGATGACCTGACTAACTGTCACATCTCCAGGAGGAATACTCGACCGAATTCCACCCCCATTGACAATCGCAATTTTTCCCCCATCCGGTTGCATTTTCTGGAGAATGGCATCGGCGATTAAGTTGCCCAAATTAGTTTCTTGGCTGCGAATTTTGACGCGATCGCCATCCAGGAATTGCTCCGTTTTTCCAATGACCGTATTTCGCAGTTCCTCCAAAGGTTCCTTAAACACTTGCAATTGAGTTTGAAACGTCTCGTCTGCGGGGATAGTCTCTTCCACAGTATGGGGAGAACCCGACCAAGCGATCGCCCGCCCCCGACTATCAAAACGAACCTTTAAATCCCCCAAATACTTCCCCCATTCCCAATCCGTCACCACCAAAACCGGATCGCCATTCGGAGAGATTTCGACCACCGGATAAGGTTCATCCGCCCCCGGCATATTGCCCACGGGAGTATGGGAATGTCCGCCGATAATCACATCAATTCCCGCCACATTTTCCGCCAACTCCAAATCCTTATCAAACCCCAAATGGGTGAGGGCAATAATTTTATTAATACCGCGATCGTCCAAGATTTTAACCGCCTCCTTTGCCGCCGCGATCGGGTCAGTAAACGTCACCCCCTCCCCCGGACTCGACAGCACCGCCGTGTCTTCCGTCGTCAAGCCCAAAATCCCAATTTTTTGACCCTTGACAGGTAAAACAATCCAAGGTTTAATCAAACCCGACAAAGGCGAATCGGCATCGACCTCCAGGTTGGCAGAAACCAGGGGAAATTCCGCCTCTTTGATAAAATCCGCCAACGGTTGCTGTCCCCGGTCAAATTCGTGGTTTCCCACCGCCACCGCCGCATAATTCATCTGATTGTAAAAGGGCAGATCCGCCTTGCCGAGATATTGATTAAAATACAGCGTCCCCTGAAAAATATCCCCGGCATCCAGTAACAGCGTCGGTTCTTCAGTTTCCGAACGCAGAGTATCCACCAAAGTTTTCCGGCGGGAAATTCCCCCCAACAGGCGATCGCCCACTTCCACCGCTTCCAAATGAGCGTGATGATCATTAGTGTGCAACAATCGCAAGCTAAACTCCTGGTTTTGAACCAGATTATTGTGAAAAGCAATACCGGCAAAAATTGCCCCGATAAACAGAACAGTATACAACCGCACGGCCCACTTCATGATGCCTCCTGGTGAGTATTGGGTAATGTATAGCAATCAGCGAGGAAATTGCCCCCAGGGACGCGGGAGATGCTTCAGAACTGCGATTTCCAGTTGACGGAATCGGGATGTTATACGGTCAATTCCGGGGGCTTGGGGTCGGGCTGGGGAACCACAGACCCATCTAGCACGACCTGGGGAACTTCGTAGTGGGTTCCGCCGAATAGGGACTCCAAATTACTTTCCTCCGGAGTTTCTCCCATCACCTTAAACTGGTCGGGACTCAGGATCAGATTTTCATACTCCATCCCACCCTCCTGAGTGCTGCTCGGAAGCGTCAGGTCCACCGAGTAACTTTCTTGGGGATGTTCGTAACATTCCACGACGGTTCCCACAGTTCCCGAAGGAACGATCCGGCGGCCGAAATGGGCTTTAATTTCCGAGAGGGTTTGAATTCGGTCATAGAGTTTGGCTTTCATCTATTTTTGTCTCCATGTGAAAGGATTGAGGATGGCGAACGAAATCGCACCGAACAAAACAACCCTTCCCCGCTAGTTGGGGAAGGGCCGAGATTACATTCTCGCTTTCTCAAACCCATCAGGTTCGAGCCTGACTTTCCAACAAATCTTGGATGGGTGATGAACGACTTGAGTCATTTCTACAACCGTTTTCATCACTTTGCCAATCACCTACCTACTCGGTTTTGGAATCTTTCTCTGAAGACTGTTCGCCTTCAGGTTTGCGATTGTCAGTGCGGGTGAAGCGTTTGTTGTGAGATGAGTTGGGATTGAATCTCTTACGATACTGGCGTGCATTGGCCAGGTTGCGTTCAGCCTTCTCTTTTTTTAAATTACGACGCTTGGCCATCACGATTACCTCATTAAAGACAGTTTTGGGGGCGAAGCAATCCTTCACCCCGACTCGATTCATCGGTGCAAGAAGAGTTACAGAAACGGTTTTGAGAAGTTTCTAAGCACTCATCGGTGACTCTGCCGACTTGAATCTCGCTTTTCATGTTCCCCCTTTTTGTGCCACCGACTTGATACAGGTCACCGACGAGGGAGAATCTGTTAAAAATCTCTGGAAAAGCTATTGCGCTTGCGCCCACCGTCGGAGAATGTTTTCTTTTCTCGGGGACGCGCTTTGTTCACCTTGATCTCGCGACCCATCCACTCGGCACCATCGAGCTCTTCGATCGCAGTCTCTTCCTCCGTGGGGGTGTCCATCTCGACGAATGCGAATCCCCGGAACTTCCCGGTTTCGCGGTCCTTGGGCAAGTGAACTCGGCGAACCGTCCCGTATTCACTGAAAACTTCCGTGAGATCCTCTTGAGTGACCTCGTATGCGAGGTTGCCCACATAAATCGACATTTGTGTCCTCCAAAATCGTTTAGAACTGAGGGGGGTGAGACTCCGGAGGAACGTCTGTTAATACCTTACGGCAATAACCAGTTAAGATGAACAACAAACTTTACCACCGAATAAATTGATTCTCAGATCATATCTTAACACTCTCAGGACGGGTCAGGTACAGGACAATCTTTAATTTTCTGCCTCCGACCGGCGGGAGTAGCCGGCGATCGCCACATCCGGTGTCTGACCTGGAAACGGAGAGGGAGGGATTCGAACCCTCGTTAGAGTCACCCCTAAACGGCATTTCCAGTGCCGCGCCTTCAACCGCTCGGCCACCTCTCCAGGGGAAGTAAAAATTTAAATTTTACCCACAAGATAGATATCTTATCAGAAACGCGGATGATCTGACAAGCATTTTTCCCAAATTTTCTCAAATCAGCTCCGGGAGGGCGATCGCCCAGAATCGGTAGCCGGCGGGGACTCGAAAGCGAAACGCCCGCCAGAAGTCGGGAGCCGGGGAAACCCAAAATCCCTTATTATAGAAAAGTTTGACGAATTCGGAACATCGATATTTATGCCGAGCCATCATACCATTCGCATCCACGATCGCCAACGGGATGAGACTTACTGCGTGCAAGTTCCGGACGATCGCTACATCCTGCAATGCGCGGAAAATCAGGGGGCGGACCTGCCGTTTTCCTGTCGCAACGGGGCCTGTACCACCTGCGCGGTGCGGGTGATCTCGGGGGAACTGTACCAGCCGGAGGCGATGGGACTGTCTCCGGAACTGCAAAAAGAAGGATATGCCCTGCTGTGCGTCAGCTATCCCCGCTCCGATTTGGAGGTGGAAACCCAGGACGAAGACGAAGTTTACGAATTGCAGTTCGGTCGGTATTTTGGTAAGGGTCGAGTGAAAACCGGACTGCCTTTAGATGAAGATTAGCGATCGCCAGTTCAGGTTCGTCGCCATCGGGATTTGGGTTCTGTTGTGGGGGATCGTCGGGGTGGGATGTTCCCCGGCCCCCGAAATGCCCCGGGGGGAGACGGTGCGGGTGGAGCGGGTGGTCAGCGGTCAGACCCTCGAAATTGTCGATCGGGGGGCGGACATCCCGGTATTGCGGCGGGTGCGACTGATCGGAATCAGCGCCCCGGATCTGAGGCAGGATCCCTGGGGCTCCCAGGCCCAACAGAAGTTGGAAGAATTGTGTCAGGGACGGCAAGTGCTTCTGGAATGGGATGAAAAGAAAGAAGATCGC
>JBNGCR010000166.1:0-3081 GCA_050045915.1 Limnospira sp. | reverse complement strand
AACCCATCCGCGTTTCCAAAACCGATTCCCTGGACAAAAGCCTGTTGGTGACGGGGTTCGCCTACGATCGCCGGGAAACCGCCGACAACAATTATGCCGAATTTTGCCACCTGACCCACCTCACCCAGGGCGTGCGGCGCGGCGGTTCCGCCGCATTAGATCTAGCCTACGTCGCCTGCGGGCGTCTGGACGGCTACTGGGAACGGGGACTCTCCCCCTGGGACATGGCAGCGGGGGTGGTGTTAGTCCTCGAAGCCGGGGGGCGGGTGAGCGCCTACGATCGCGGCCCGTTCCAAATCGAATCCGGGCGCATTCTCGCCACCAACGGCATCCTCCACGACCCCCTCAGCCGCGCCCTGATGAAAACGCCCCCCCTCTCCGCCTGGTGAGGCTTCGGGGGCGCTTCGGGGACTGCCAAGGGGCGGGTGAGTGTGTCAAAATGCGATTAGAAGGCGATCGCTCAAAACCCAATTCGAGTCCAAAGCGCCAGGGCAAATATCTCGGAGAACTTGAAGGCAACCCTCCCGGTTGAGATCCCGCTGATCGAGATCGAATTTGTGTGTCTGTCAGCACCGCGTTCGACATCTCCCCGCACCCTCGATTATTCCCGCTTCTGGCACCCGCTCAATGGTTGTGATTTGACTCGAAAAGCAAACTTCCCGCAACATTTATTAGGCAGAAAAGGCAAACTACCATGTCGTTTGAAATCAACCAAGGATTATTCCAGTTCGGATTTACAGACAACCACGCCATTTTGGGGGTCAGACCCGACGCGGACTTCAACACGATCCGGAAACGGTACATGAAAATCGCCCGCCGTTTGCATCCGGATACCTGCCCCTTCGACAACCCAAAAGAACAGGAACTCGGAAAACAATTGTTGGCGAAATTGGTGAGTCCGGCCTACAACCAATTTTCCAAAGAAAACGAGCGGCGGGAGTACGAATTGTTGCTGAAAACCATGGGCGATCGCGTCATCAAAGACCAGCACACAATGCAACTGCACGGCGAAGCCGCCGCCCAACTCCGCACCGCCGGAAATTTTCGACAACTCTACGATACCCTGCTGCAAGAACGGGTCGAGCAGGAGTACGAATCCCCCGAAAAAGCCTTGGAACGGATCGGGGAAATTAGCGAGTTGAATATGGTATATTTGTTGCGATCGCGACAGGGAAGCGCCCCACCTCCTCCGCCACCCCCCGCAAAAAAGCCGGAACCAGCCCAACGGCCAACACCCCAGCCGAAAGTGTCGTTTGTCGATAAAGCCTGCGATCGCGCGGCGGCTCTTGCGGAAACCCAAAACTACGCCAGTGCCATTTTAGAACTCAAGGACGCGGTGAAGCGGGAACCCAACCACGCCCGCTGCCACGGGATGCTCGGGTCCATGTACCTCAAACAAAAACAGCCCAAGTTGGCGACCCCCCACATCAAAAAAGCCCTGCAACTCGACCCCGCCCAACCCGAAGCCCTCGAAGCCAAAAAGGAACTCGACAAGATGAGCGGCACCTCCGCCGGAAAGGGCAAAACGGCCAGGAACTCGAAAGGCGGCAAGAAATCCGACTCAGGCGGCGGGGGACTCTTCGGGGGGCTCTTCGGTGGCGGCAAAAAAAAGTAAACTGAAGGACGGAGGGCGAACGGATGAGGCGGGAAACCCGGTTTCTTGGTATCCTGCGATCCGTCCCCTTGTTTGCACGTTGACACTGATATGATTCATCAACCCCCACCGGGTGCGCGAGATCTGCTCCCTCTCGATGTCGCCCAAAAAATTTGGATCGAACGGCGACTTCAGCAGGTGTTCCATCGCTGGGGCTATCATCGCATCATTACTTCCACCCTGGAGCGACTCGATACCCTGATGGCCGGGGGGGCGGTGCGGCGATCGACGGTGATCCAGTTGCAGGACGCGGAAAACGAAGGTCTGGGACTGCGCCCGGAACTGACGGCCTCGATCGCCCGGGCGGCGGTGTCCCGCATGGCCGAGGCGGACGGGTGGCCGAAGCGGCTGTACTACAACGCCAACATTTTCCGCAAGGGCTCACAGACGGGCCACGGCACCCAGTTGGAATTTTACCAGGCCGGGGTGGAACTCCTCGGCGCTGACGGGGTGCGGGCGGACTCGGAAATCGTACTGCTGCTGGCGGATTGTCTGCGATCGCTCGATTTGCAAAACCCCCACCTGATTTTGGGGGAGGCGGGGCTGACGCGATCGCTGCTCTCCCCCTTCCCGGAAGCGATGCGCGATCGGGTGCGGCAAGCGATCGCCCACCTGGACTGGATCGGGTTGGAAAGCCTGCCCCTGTCCCCGGAATTGCGGGAGCGGGCCCTGTTTTTATTCGACCTGCGGGGCCGTCCCGAGGACGTCCTCGCCCGGGTATCCCAGTTAGACCTGGACCCCCCCCAGCGGGAGGCCCTCAACGAGCTCAAATCCCTCGTCGATCGCCTCGACGAATACCGACGGTTGCTCGGCGATCGGCTCCCCCCCCTGTCCCTGACCCTGGATCTGAGCCTGATCCAAACCTTTGACTACTACACTGGCATCGTATTCATCGCCGTCAGCGACAGCCACTCCGGTGGGCGCATACTCGGCCAGGGGGGCCGCTACGACCAACTCCTGGGACTCTACCACCCCCAGGGGGAGACGAAACCCAGCGTCGGCTTTTCCCTCAATATCGAAGAACTGCACCAGGTACTCTTGGGGATGGAACAACTCCCCGCCGACATCCCGGCCAGCGATTGTCTGGTGGTGCCCAAAACCCCCCAAGCCGAAGCCGCCGCCTTCGCCTACGCCGAACACCTGCGCGATTCCGATCCCGAGGCGCGGGTGGAGATGGAATTGGGCGGCGAGGAGGATTCAGAAAAGGTGCGGAACGCCGCCCGAATGCGGGGAATTTCTCAGATCGCCTGGGTGGATGCCGACGGAACACCCGAAGTAGAACAATTGATCATTGATAATTGATCATTGATCATTGATAATTGATAATTATTAATTGTTAATTGTTAATTGTTAATTGATTTCCCCCGTTGGCGGTAAGCTGTTGGAGAGCGTTTGTGGATTGACGATGACAACGATTAACGAGAATT
>JBNGCR010000165.1:6505-12458 GCA_050045915.1 Limnospira sp. | reverse complement strand
TTCCCCATTCCCCATTCCCCATTCCCCATTCCCCATTCCCCATTCCCCATTCCCCTTACCTATTGCCTATTGCCTATTGCCTATTGCCTATTACCTCCGGAATTGATACACGAGGTTGCCATACATCACATTTGAGAGGGATTGGCGATCGCTTTCGGGCCGAAACGGCGTTCCCTTGAGGTGGGGTTCAAGACTCCGAAACTTCCGAAGCGGGGCGTTTCCAGCCGAGAATCCGGTAGACATCCACCAACTGCTGTTTGCCCTTGAGGGGAATGAGTCCCCAGGCCTCCACTTCAAAGACGTCGGGGACGTACATCAAGGTTTGATAGGCGATCAGAATGCGGCAGACATCGGACTGGCGGTCTTTCTCGCAGCTTTCCAGGCGGGAGGCGATGTTGACCGAATCGCCCAGCAGGCCGTATTCCAGGCGATCGCGCCCCCCCAGACTCCCCGCCACGATCGGCCCGGTGAAAATACCCGCCCGCATCTGAATCGCCGGCAAATTGCGCGATCGCCAACTTTGATTCAACTTCCGCAACCGTTCCCCCATGTCCAACGCGCAGGCGATCGCGGCTTTGGCATCCCGGGCAATTTCCGCGTCCGTTTCCCGGGCGATAGGGACTCCAAAGGCCGCCATAATTCCATCTCCCATAAACTTATTAATAATCCCCCGATGGCTGTGGACCGATTGAGTCAAACCGTCGAGATATTCGTTGAGCCATTCCATCAGTTGTTCGGGGGGGATCTGCTCGGAAATGGTGCTGAAATTGCGGATGTCGGTAAACAACATCGTGGCGATCAATTTTTGGCCGGGTAATTTGCCGTCGGTGAGGAGGCGATCGCGGCTGTTCCACAACGCCGTCGCCACCTCCGGCGAGGTATTTTGTCCCAGGAGTCGCATCACCACCTGCTGCTGTCGCTGGGCGCTCAATCCCAAATAAGCGATCGCTGTCGCAGAGGTGAGAATCAGAGATAAACTCGGCGCCACGATGGGAACCCAGCGGGCATTTAAAAAGAAGAAAAATCCGGTCCCGAATAAAATTCCCAACAATACCGGCATCCCAAAAATCCAAACCAGGGGATGGCGACTCCCGACGATCGCCGTCACGCCGACCCCTCCCCAGGCGACGATCCACAACAGTTCGGCCCACTCGGGCCAAAACGCGAACAGCGGGCGATCGCCGCCCACCGCATCGAGGAGTTGACTGAGCATCTGGGCGTGAATTAAGACCCCCGGCATTTTCGCCGACACCTTGCGACCGGGGCTGTAGGGGGTCAGGAACAGATCCTTGGCGCTCGGCGCCGTGGTTCCGATCAGGACAATTTTGCCCTCCACCCACTGCCGGGGAATCTGGCCGTAGAGGACTTCGCTCAACGTCACCGTCCTCGCCACCGCGTCATCGGAGCGGTAGTTGAGCAGAATTTGATAACCCTGGTCGTCGATGGTTTGATACCCGCCCGAATGGCGCTGTAGGGGAAGAAATTCCGCCTCGCCCCAGAGAATGCCCTCGGGGTGCTCGGGGCTGTTGTCCGGCTCGACCCCCCGTTCCCGCCAATAGTGGAGGGCTAGTTGCATCGACAGGGAATAAAATGTCCCCTCGTCGCTATTTGCCAAGATCAAATTTCGCCGCACCACCCCGTCCGGGTCCAGCAACAGGTCGTTGAATCCGACGCGATCGCCTGGGACGCTCGGCGGGGCGGGGGTTCCCAGAGTCTTGCCGTCGCTGAGGGTTTTGATGACGAAAATATCGGGATTTTCCAGTTCCCGGACGAGATCTCGATGTCCCGGTTCGTAGCGAATTTCCCGGTACAGGTCTAAGCCGATCGCCTGGGGTTGCCATTCCCAGAGGCGATCGAGCAATTGGGCGATCGTCCGGTCGGGGAGGGGCCAGCGGTTGAAAGCCTGGATGTCTTCCTCAGTAATAGCCACGATTAGCAGCCGCGGGTCGGGGTCGCGATCGGGTCTGAGCCGCACCATCAGGTCGTAGGCGAGTAATTCGAGGGGTTGCAGCCCCCCCACCTGCCGCAGTCCCAAGACCGCTAGGATCGCGATGACTGTGGCGATCGCACAAGTTCCCATTTCCTTGAGATTCACTTGCTTTCTCTTTAAGATGTCGAACGGCTTCAGACTCACGATCGATATTATCCGGTGAGGTGCGGGACTGCTATTGACCATTGTTGCCGAATTTCGCCCGAACTGGGGGGCCCGACCCATCATTGAAAGATTTGAAATTGTAGGGGCCCCTGGCTTGCGCCCTAATTTTAGATTCTTCCCCGCCCCCTGTCGCTTTGTTCCTTTTACCGTTCAGTTTCAATATTGTCCGGTCATTTCGCTTGCTAATGCCTCGTCGATTAAAATTGACATCAGAAACTTCAAAACTATCAAAAAAGCCGATCGCGATGTATTCTGCCTCAAAAACGGAGACGGATATGATCAAATTTTTGGGGGTCATTCTCTCAAATCAAGTCCGCGAAGCACAAAACAACTGGGCTTGTAGGAGTCGGACAAAGAAACGGGAAAAAGCCGTTAATTTTTCACTTTTCACTTTTCACTTTTCACTCAAAATGATCCGATTCCCGTCCGGGTCGAAAGCGTAAATTTCCCGGCCGTGGGAGGCGACGATGAGATCGCCGGGAGGGGGGTAGCCCAAATCGCGAAACTGGGCGATCGCATCCTCCAAATTGTCCACCTGCAGACACAAACTCATCGCCCCCGAACCCGGGACAAACTCGCCACCGTCGCGCGATCGCGGCCGAAACATTCCCAACCGCAAACCGGGCAGTTGAAACTCGGCGTAAACCCCCCCCAGAGACACCTCGGGCTGGACTCCGAAAAGATCGCCGTAAAAGCGGGTCAATTTGGCCAGGTCGGCAGTTGCCAGGGTGACAAGCGCCCCATTGCAGTGTAAAACCATATTTGGGAAAGCGATAATTTTGATCCCGACGGGCGAACGCAAACCTTGCATCCATATTGAGTTGAAAAATGGGACGAATTTTTCTATCGGCAGGTCACGGAGGGTTTGAAAACGGGGTCAGAGATCCCGGTGTCGTCGCGGGGGGGACTACCGAAGCCCAAGAAATGATCCGCATCCGGGATTTGGTGCTCTCGGAGTTGCGATCGCGCGGCTTTCAAGTCGTCGCCGTCCCCGACGACCTGTCCCAAATTCAGACCATCGACTGGATCAACACCTATTCCCACCCGGGGGATGTGGCGGTCGAATTGCAGACCGGCGGCTCCTCCAACCCCTCCATCCGGGGCGTGACGGTATTTTACATCGCCCACAACCCGGAACGCAAAGGCGACGCCGAACTGCTGCTGTGGTCCTTGCTGCGGCGGGTTCCCCAGTTCCCCAGTCGGGGCGTCAAGCCGGACACCCACACCGGACTCGGCCGCCTGGTCTTCTGTCGCTGGATCGCCGTGCCGTCACTCTACATCGAAATCGGCTATTTGACCAATCCCAGCGATCGCGCTATTTTGCAGAGTCGCCGCCGCGATATCGCCACCGGACTCGCCGACGGCATCGCCGCCTGGGTGAAAAGCGAACACATCAACCCCGCCCAACCCCTGCCGCCCGGAACCCGAGTTTACGGGTCAATTGGAATTAGAATTAACGCCCAAACCTACGGCGAAAAGGGCATTTTGGTCAACGGCAATTCCTACATCCCCATCGATTTAGCCGATCGCCTCGGAATCGATCTCAGTCAACTGGCACGGGTGCGGCGAATTCGCTACAATAATATCGTTTATATCAAAGCGATCGACCTGCGAAGTTTCGGAATTGCCGTCAGTTGGGATAACCCGAATCGATCCGTCGTGTTGCGATCGATCTCCCGACTTTACAGCGACCAAATCGATCGCATCATGGGCGGCGGCCACACGACCGAAGTGCAACTGATCGTCTTTTTAAAGGCAGAAAATCCTGACGTGGCGACCCGATTTCCCCAGATCGCCAAACTCTACCGAGAAGAATCGATGATCGAGGGGGTCAACTATGATATCGCCTTTTGTCAGATGTGTTTGGAAACCGATTTCCTCAAATTCGGCGGCATCGTCGAGCCCGAACAACACAATTTTGCCGGGTTGGGCACCGTCGGCGGTTCCTCCGAAATCGCCTCCTTTTCCAGTCCCCGCGAGGGGATTCGCGCCCACATCCAACACCTGAAAGCCTACGCCAGCAATGAACCCATCGTCCAGGAAATTGTCGATCCCCGGTTCAACTACGTCACCCGAGGTGTCGCCCCCTCCGTCTACCAGTTGGGGGGCCGGTGGTCCGACGATCCCCAATACGGCGATCGCATCGTGGCTTTGGTGCGGCGGCTTTACGAAATGTCCGGACTCTTATAATTGATAATTGATAATTGACAATTGATAATTGATAATTAAATATCCTTTTTTTTATGGGTGGGGTGACGGATTTTCTGGTATCCTTAAATAGGAGTTGACGGAAAATAATCATGCATAAGATTCCTGTTACGATTGTTACCGGGTTTTTGGGGGCTGGGAAGACGACGCTGATCCGCAATTTGTTGAAAAATAATCAAGGTCGTCGGATCGCGGTTTTGGTGAATGAATTTGGCGAGGTGGGTATTGACGGGGAACTGTTGAAATCTTGCCAGGTTTGCGATGAAGAAGAGACGGCGGAAACCAATATTTTGGAATTGGCGAACGGGTGCCTGTGCTGCACGGTTCAGGAGGAGTTTTTGCCCACCATGCAAGAACTGTTGAAACGCCGGGACGCGATCGATTGCATCTTGATCGAAACCTCCGGTTTGGCACTGCCGAAACCCCTGGTGCAGGCCTTTCGCTGGCCGGAAATTCGCACCGGGGCGACGGTGGACGGGGTGATTACCGTCGTCGATAGTGAAGCCTTGGCAAACGGGCAATTAGCGGGGGATCTCGACGCTTTGGAACGGCAGCGGGAGGCGGACGAGAGTTTGGAGCACGAAACCCCCATCGAGGAGTTATTCGAGGACCAGTTAGCCTGTGCGGATATGGTATTGTTGACGAAAAGCGATCGCCTCGATGCCGATACCCAAACCCGCGTCAAACAGTGGTTGGAACGGGAACTTTCCGACGGCGTGCGGGTGCTTCCCTGCCACCAAGGGCAAATCTCCCCCGAGGTGCTGTTGGGTTTCAACGCGGCGGTGGAGGACGACCTGGACTCCCGCCCCAGCCACCACGACCACGAGGAAGAACACGAGCACGATGATGATATTAATGCCGTGCATTTGACGTTGGATGTGGCGATGGAACCCAAGGCTTTAGTGGAACGGTTAAATGCGATCGCCCACCATTACGAAATCTATCGAATTAAAGGTTTTGCAGCCGTCCCGGATAAACCCATGCGGCTGGTTGTCCAAGGCGTCGGCAACCGCTTTGACACCTTTTTCGATCGCCCCTGGAAGCCGGACGAACCCCGCCAAACTCAACTGGTTTTCATCGGCCGCAGTTTGGAAGCGGACAAAATTTCGGCCTCTCTGAAATAATTGTAACGGTCGGGTGCGTCGGGGCGATCGGTCGGACGCACCCGAACCGGAGTTTGTAACCGATATAATCGAATCAAAATTCTCAACCCCAAAATACCATGAAACTCCACGTCCAAAAAAGCGGTAACTCCCTCAGTGTTATCATTCCCGAAGAAATCGCCGCCCGTCTGAATATCGGCGATGGCGATACCCTTTACCTCACCGAAACTCCCAACGGCTACGAAATATCGGTCTCCGATCCGGACTTTGCAAAAAAAATGGCGATCGCCCGCAAAGGCATCAAAAAATATCGTCATGCCCTAATTGACCTCGCCCAATGAATGCTCCCATTTGGTTATCTTTGCGGGATGTCGTTGCCATCCATAATGAAATCCTGGCAGAATCCGGCGGTCAAACTGGTATTTTGAACGAAAACGCCCTAGATTCCACCTTGAAAAAACCCCAAAATCTTTATTATTACAGCGAT
>JBNGCR010000165.1:0-6405 GCA_050045915.1 Limnospira sp. | reverse complement strand
ACTATATCAGTAGCCCATATTTTGACTCAGTTTATGACCTTCGCTTTCGGAATCGGACTCCTTCTCACCCTGACAATAATCGCGATCGCACTCTACCTCGCCACCGCCCGCAAATACCAATCCGCCGACTCGGTAGCCAACGCCTACGACCAGTGGACCGAAGACGGCATCCTCGAATTCTACTGGGGCGAACACATCCACCTCGGGCACTACGGGTCCCCGCCGCAGCGAAAAGACTTTCTGCAAGCCAAAGAAGACTTCGTGCACTACATGGCCCGCTGGGGCGGACTGGACAAACTCCCCCCCGGAACCACCGTTTTGGATGTCGGGTGCGGCATCGGCGGCAGCAGCCGCATCCTGGCGAAGGATTACGGCTTTTCCGTCACCGGCATCACCATCAGCCCCGGACAGGTGAAACGGGCCGGGGAATTGACGCCCGAGGGCTTGGATGCCAAATTTGCCGTAGACGACGCGATGGCGTTATCCTTCCCCGACGCCAGTTTCGATGTCGTCTGGTCCATCGAAGCCGGACCCCATATGCCCGACAAAGCCGTTTTCGCCAAAGAATTGCTGCGGGTGGTGAAACCGGGCGGCGTCCTGGTGGTGGCGGACTGGAACCAGCGGGACGATCGCCAAAATCCCCTCAATTTCTGGGAACGCCCCGTCATGCGGCAACTTTTGGAACAGTGGTCCCACCCCGCTTTTTCCAGCATCGAGGGCTTTTCCGAACTGTTGGCGGAAACGGGACTCGTCGAGGGAGAAGTCGCCACCGCCGACTGGTCCTCCGAAACCCTCCCCTCCTGGCTGGATACCATTTGGCAGGGCATCGTCCGCCCCAGAGGGTGGATGCAATACGGCATCGCCGGGTTCGTCAAATCCGTGCGGGAAGTGCCGACTATCCTGTTGATGCGGCTGGCTTTCGGTTCCGGACTCTGCCGGTTCGGGATGTTCCGGGCGGTTCGCGGGGAAGGTGTTTCGGAATCTTCGCAGGCGGTGTCCGCGACGGCGACCAGAAGTTAGGGAATAGGGAATGGGGAATAGGGAATGGGGAATCGTTGAATTGGTTTTGTCTTCGACTCCTGATTTTCCCTTTAATTCTTTGTTGTGTCAGTTTTACAAGCAGTGAATGGACGGTAAACGATATACCTTGGAAAATGCGATCGCACTCTCGGGGGTGGGACTCCACGGCGGTGAGACGGCGAATGTGAAAATTTTGCCCGCCGAACCGGGTCAGGGGCGATATTTCGTCCGGGTGGATTTGCCCGATACTCCGGTGATTCCCGCCCTTTGGGAAGCCGTCTGTTCGACTACCCTCTCGACGGAACTGGGAAACGGCGCCAGCGCCCGAATTCGCACCGTAGAACACCTGTTGTCCGCCCTGGCGGCGGGGGGAGTCGCGGACGCCCGCATCGAGGTTGACGGGCCGGAATTGCCCCTCTTAGACGGTTCCGCCAAACCCTGGGTTGAGGCGATCGCTTCCGCCGGACTGAGGGAAAATCCCATATCCGATTCTCCCCCGATTCTGGAAGCGGAAATTTGCGTGCGGCGGGGGGATGCCTTCGTCGCGGCTATCCCGTCTCCGGAAATTCGGTTCACCTACGGCATCGATTTTGACGTGGCGGCGATCGGCAATCAGTGGCACAGTTGGAGTCCGGGGCACCAAGATTTTGCCACGGAAGTGGCCCCGGCCCGCACGTTCACCCGGGCCGAAGATATCGAAGCGTTGCGAAAGGCGGGGTTGATCAAAGGGGGGAGTCTGGAGAATGCGATCGTCTGTTCCGAGTCGGGGTGGGTGAATCCCCCGTTGAGATTTGCAAATGAGCCGGCGCGTCATAAGATCATAGATTTAGTAGGGGATCTCAGCCTGTTGGGGACCATTCCCCAAGCCCACTACCTCGCCTACAAAGGGGGTCACGCCCTGCACGTCGAGTTGGTGCGGCGGATTCGAGAACCCCTCGCCGTGTAAAGCTTGAACTGTTAGAGAATGTCCACACTTGACGCAACCCCCGACGCCAGCAATTCCAACGCCGCGACGGCTAACGATACCCATTTGGCGATCGAAGAAATCCAGAACCTCCTCCCCCACCGCTATCCGTTCGCCCTCGTCGATCGCATCATCGAATATGTTCCCGGCGAACGGGCGACGGGTATCAAAAATGTCAGTATCAACGAACCCCACTTTCAGGGACATTTCCCCGGGCGCCCGCTGATGCCTGGGGTGCTGATCGTGGAAGCGATGGCCCAGGTGGGCGGTGTCGTCGTCACCCAACTGCCGGGGATGGAGGGGAAATTGTTCGTATTTGCGGGCATCGACAAGGTGCGTTTCCGGCGCCCGGTGGTGCCCGGCGATCAGATTATCATGCGGGTGGAATTGCTCTCCGTCAAGCGAAATCGATTTGCCTATATGCAGGCGAAAGCGGAAGTGGACGGTAAGCGCACCTGCGAGGGGGAATTGATGTTTTCTCTAGCCGATTGAGGGTGCGATCGTCACTGGTTTGTTGTTGCGCTTTGGGGTCGGAAAAGGGCCCAAGCCCAACAGCTTTTTTAGGGCGCGATCGCCATGCGATCGACAATCGCAGTTTGTCTTGACTTTCAAATTGAATCTGAAGTGGGAGGAAACGGATGAAATTACAGGAATTACAAAATGAGGCGTTGCGATTATCGGTCGGCGATCGCTGGCAGTTGGTTCAAACCCTTTTGGAGTCCCTCAGACGGGATACAGAAACCCTGTCAAAATCGAGGAATCTATCGCGGTTGCGAGGAATTGCGAAACCTTCCGGAGGGGAAGTAGATGTCCCGGAGGATTACGCCACCTATCTCACCGAGAAATATCAGTAATGCGAGTTTTAATTGATACAAATGTGGTTCTCGACTTCCTGCAAGAAAGGGAACCATTTTTGGATAATGCAGCAAGGCTATTTGAGCGTATAGATGCCGGGGAGATTGAGGGATTGATCGCTGCGACGACAATTACTAACATCTATTATATTATCCGCAGAGCATCGGGAGGAGTCGTCGCTCAAGACGCGATCGCCCAAATTCTGACAGATTTAACCATTTGTGCGGTCGATCGAGATGTATTGGAACAGGCGCTTCAGCTCAATTTCCAAGATTTTGAGGATGCCGTGCAGTACGCTTGTGCAGCCGTGCATCAAGTCGATGCAATAGTGACTCGCGATCGCTCCGGATTTATTGAGGCGACAATTCCTGTCATCTCACCTGAAGAAATTGATCGGATAGTCGGCCAGTAATGAGTAAGATCCATTCTCTGAACTGGTCAAGTTGGGCATTCCTCACCGGCAAATTGTCCTCGGTTTTAAAAGTCTGGAGCGTCGTAAAATTACCGAATTTGCCGTTTCTTAAAATCCGCAAAATTTTGACTTTATTGCGTCGCATAAATCACTTCATGTTATAATACAGGGTAAAATATCAACATCTGGAGAAACCAAAAGTTAAGGCAATGGATATCTATGGCGGTCAAGACCCGAGGGACATCCCCACCTACTCGGCTGGGGATGCAGCCCGCTATCTGAAGATCCCGGCTTCGACGATTCGAGCTTGGACAGTTGGCAGAAAATACCCAGTCAACGACGGACATAAACAATTCCGCCCCTTGATTGAAACGTCAGTCAAGAACCCCTTACGCCTGAGCTTTATCAACTTAATTGAAATTCATGTTTTGCGGGCGATTCGGCAAGATCACAATCTGGATTTAGCCAAAGTCAGAACAGCATTAGATTACATCGACGAACAATTTAAAACGCCCCATCCTCTCGCCCATCAAGAATTTTATACCGACGGCGTAGACCTATTTATCGAAGAGTACGGCTTGCAAATTAACGCCTCTGCCCAAGGACAAATTAATCTAAAAAATTTATTAACTGCTCACCTCGATCGCATCGAACCCGACGATGGCGGTTTGGCGGTCAAACTCTATCCCTTCACCCGCAATCCAGAAGAAAATAACCCCCGCCTCGTGGCGATCGATCCTCGCGTCGCCTTCGGTCGGATGGCAATAGAAGGCAGGGGTATACCGACGGATATTATCACCGAACGATTTCACGCCGGCGATTCCCCCGAACAAATCGCCCAGGATTATGAATGCGAAGTCGAACCAATTCAGGAAGCCATCCGCTGTGAAACTCGCCCCATCGCAGCATGATAAACGAAGGTCAAAAAACGGTATTTTTTATCGATCGCTGTTTGGGAAAACATCCCATTTTGGCAATCCTGAGAGCGACGCAAAAGTAAGAGCTTGGAAAAATTCGACAGAATTGCTCGACGAAATCACCCCTCAAAACCTGTAATATTTGGATGAGACGATCGCATCGGAACCGTTCGAGATGGGATGAGCCGATCGCCCCATTTCCCGAACCGTCCCCAACTCGCGGGAAGCGATCGCGCGATCGGGGAGTGTTGCGGGTTCTGCTAAAATCTGCTAAAGAGTTAGCGATCGCCAACCGAATTGCATTTCCATGACCACCCTGATCCACCCGACAGCAGTAATTAGCCCCGGTGCCCAGTTGCATCCGACGGTACGGGTGGGAGCCTATGCCGTCATCGGAGAAAATGTCAAAATCGGCCCCGGAACGACGATCGCGCCCCACGCGGTGATCGACGGATGGACGGAAATCGGGGCGAGAAACCAGATTTTCCCCGGCGCCGCCATCGGCTTGGAAACCCAAGATCTCAAATACGAGGGCGCCGAAAGCTTCGTCAAAATCGGCGACGATAACCGCATCCGCGAATACGTCACCATCAACCGCGCCACCTACGCCGGGGAAGCCACCGAAATCGGCAATGGCAATTTGATCATGGCCTACGTCCACGTCGGCCACAATTGCATCATCGAAGATGGAGTGGTGATCGCCAACGGGGTGGCCCTAGCCGGGCACGTCCACATCGAGTCCCGGGCGCGACTGAGCGGGGTTTTGGGCGTGCACCAGTTCGTCCGCATCGGCCAGTTGTCGATGGTCGGGGGGATGAGTCGGGTCGATCGCGACGTACCCCCGTTCATGCTGGTGGAGGGGAACCCGTCGCGGGTGCGATCGCTCAATGCCGTGGGCCTCAAGCGGGCGGGTCTGACGTCGGAAGACTTGGGATGGCTCAAAAAGGCGTTTCGGATTCTCTACCGTTCCGGATATCGCACGGACGAGGCGATCGCGCAGTTGGAACAACTCCCGGAAAATCCCCACTTGGAACACCTGCAACGGTTCGTCCGCCTCTCCCAAACTCCGGAACGGCGGGGGTTGATTCCCGGAAAGCGATCGATGTCGGAGACGGAATGAAGATTTTGATCAGTACGGGGGAAGTCTCGGGGGACCTGCAAGGGGCCCTGCTGGTGGAGGCGCTGCGACGGCGGGGGATGGAAATGGATATCCCCCTGGAAATTACAGCCTTGGGGGGTCCGAAAATGGCGGCGGCGGGGGCGATGCTGTTGGCGGATACGACGGCGATCGGTTCCGTGGGCCTGTGGGAGTCCCTGCCCTATTTTATCCCCACCCTACAGATGCAGTGGCGGGTGCGGCGTCACCTGCGGGAGAATCCCCCGGATTTGGTGATTTTGATCGATTACATGGGGCCGAATATCGGCATCGGCAACACCGTCAACGGCCGTTTTCCCGAGATTCCGGTCATTTACTATATCGCCCCCCAGGAGTGGGTTTGGTCCCTGGGTTCGGGAAATACCAATCAGATCGTCAAATTCAGCGATCGCATCCTGGCAATTTTCCCCCAGGAAGCCCGCTATTTTCGCGAGAAGGGGGCGGACGTGACCTGGGTGGGTCATCCCCTCATCGACCGCCTCAAGGCCTATCCAGAGCGCTCTGAAGCCCGTCTGCGGTTGGGAATTGCCCCCGACGAGATCGCGATCGCCCTGCTACCGGCGTCCCGATGGCAGGAAATTCGCTATCTGATGCCGGTTATGTTTCGGGCGGCGCAAATTTTGCAGGAAAAATACCCCGAAATTCGGTTTTGGATTCCCCTGTCTTTGGAACGGTATCGGGGCGAGATCGAAGGGGCGATCGCGCAATATAATTTGCGGGCAAAAGTCATTTCGGAAACGGCGGATGTCCTGGCGGCGACGGATTTGGCGATCGCCAAGTCGGGCACGGTCAATTTAGAATTGGCATTGTTGGACGTGCCCCAGGTGGTGGTTTATCGGGTGAGTCCCGTTACCGCCTGGATCGCCCGCCACATTTTGAAATTTTCGATCCCGTTCATGTCTCCCCCCAATTTGGTGGAAATGAAGGCGATCGTGCCGGAATTGCTGCAAGATGAGGTCACGCCGGAAGCGATCGTCAACGAGGCGATCGCCCTTTTTCCGAATAGCGATCGCCGAGAAAAAATGTTGCTTGACTATCGGGAAATGCGGGAAGCATTGGGGGGCGGAGGAGCCTGCGATCG
>JBNGCR010000164.1:0-12531 GCA_050045915.1 Limnospira sp. | reverse complement strand
CCAAGCGGTTCGCTTGCCTCTAAGTTATCGTTCACAACTCCAATGGCGCGATCGCGATACTTGCGATCGCTTATTTGCATTGCTCAATCTCCCTACCCATAAGCTTTTCAAGCTTCTTGTCACCCCCACAGGGATTGTGATCGGCTATAATTGATAATGAATCATCACATATTTATCCTGAAAAAGATGACTTTAAAACCTGAATTGATGAGCCGAATTACGCAAAATATCGGTCAATGTGGTGGTCGTCCCTGTATTCGAGGGATGCGAATTAGAGTCACTGATATTTTAGAAATGTTGGCGGAAAATGTTAGTATTTCTGAAATCTTAGAAGACTTTCCGGATTTAGAACTAGCAGATATTCAAGCGTGTCTGCTGTTTGCTGCAAGACGCACTGATTTTCCTAGACTAACCGCATGAAGATTTGGATCGATGCTCAACTTCCGCCCACACTAGCAAATTGGCTGACAGAAACCTTTGGTTTGGAAGCGACTGCATTGCGAGATTTGGCGCTGCGGGATGCTCGGGATGTCGAGATTTTTGAAGCAGGACGAAGTGTGAAATGATTCGTGAAAAATCGATCGACTCAAAGCCCCCAGTATTGGGGGTTTGGGGGCCAGACAATTTTACAAATGGTTTCCGATTGCTATAGTTCACAACTCCAATGGCGCGATCGCACCCAATTTTTCCTGCAAAATAAACCGCAAAATTGATTGCGTCACCACCACCAATCCCAGGCGAAATCGGGATAATTCCACATCGTTCAATTTCACCTCACCCCAAATTGGACAGCGGCGAAAAAAGCGATCGCACCCTTCCGCCAATCCCGCTCCCACCGTTTCCCACCGCAACTTTCGGGGGGGGAAATAACAGATATCGACTGTATTAATCAATTGTGAAATTAGTTCCATTTCCGCCCGATCGAGCGATCGCAACTTTCCCGCCTCATCCAGCCAGGGAACGGCGGCGGGTTCCGCCCATTTCCACAACTTCGGGGCGATCGCCGGGTCGGGATCGGCGAGGGTGATAAGGCGATCGCGGTGTGCCATTCGCAGTAATGAACCGCAGCGGGCGTGGGCGTATTGAATTGGAAAAAGGGGAGAATCAAGGGAATCCGAATCGCGAGAATAACCCGTTTCTGGAAAGGGAATTTGCGTCATTTTGTGCAGCCAGTCCGCCACCGCCGCATCGGTGAGGTCGAATTGCATCATCCCCGACTCCAACACCGTGGCGATGATGCCCGATTTTTCCATTTCCGGTGTTGCGATCGCACCCGCAATCTCCACGGGCGATCGCGGCTGCACCGATGCCAATTTTAGCGCGATCGCCGAAATATAGCGAATTGTGGCGATATCCTTGACGCGGGCAATGGGAATGTCGGCGGACGGTATCTCATCCGCGACGGCTGAACGGATGTGGCGGAGCAAAATTTCCTGAATGACCGGAATTCCCATGTATAGCAACGAGCGAAGAGTGTAGTTACAGTTGAGTGAGGAGGACTAAGCTTGAAACCCCGATTCCCTCCCAGGGCATTTCCCACCCCTACACCCTACACCCTACACCCTACACCCGCGCGCAGCGCCATACAGTTGCTCTCAAGCGATCGAATAATTCCCCAAAAAACCCGAAAATGACCTGAGAAATGCGGACGATTTCCACGATGCCCTCCGGGTTGTACCAAATGCGATGTGTTTTTTGTTACATTAGATCCAAATTTGCTCGGGTTGATATACGCGAGATGCCACCCCGCTCTCCTCCGAGTGGGTCGCCATTCCCAAAAGACAGGTTTGTTTGACAACTCAATCTCCGGCTCGAAGATGGTCTTATGCAGTCAACTCCCATTATTTCAGAGTCCCCCCGCCCGTTTTTAACTTGGCAGGAAATCACCGATTGGGCGCAAGAGCATTATCGCTGTCGATCGTTCGCGAAAGATGAGCGCATCCCCGCCCGCCCCGGACTCCTGTACCTGGTGCAATCGGGCGCCATCCGCCTGGTCGGAAGTACCCAAATGCGGGGAAAATCCGGAAAACCCCGGCGAAGCCGCAATTTAGAAGAAGCCTTTCTGGGGTTCGTGGGGGCGGGTCAGCCCTTTGAACTGATCGCCCAGTCTCCATTCACCCTCCACGCCTACGCCCACACCGAAGATACCAGCATCGTGTGGATGTATTGGAACGACCTGGATAACTGGCCCAAATTTCGGCGGGACGTTTTGGACGCCTTTCGCTACCAACACCAGCGGAAACTGCTGTGGCTCAGTACCCTCGGCCAGCGCCGGACGGTTGATCGCCTGCTGGGATTCATCACCCTACTCGTGGAAGAATATGGGGAATATTATTGCAACGACACCGGACCCGACACCGTGCGAGGCTACCGCCTGCCCTGGTCCCTGACCCACTCTCAAATCGGCAGCGCGATCGGATCGACGCGGGTGACGGTGACGCGCCTGATGGGTCAACTGCGGCAGCAGGGGTTAATCTATATGTACGGCGAGAGTTTGATTTGTCTGCCCCTCGAACCCGAAGACGAATCTTGACCCGAATTTCCGGCGGGGGCGATCGCGCGATCGGCTAAACTGGAGAGCAGAATTTGACGGGATGGAAACGGGTTCATGGCAAACGCTTCAAAATGGCAGTGGCAAACTCTGGTCGTCGGGGTCTTTTGTACGATTTTGGTGGCGCTGGGTGGCTGTTCACAAACCGCTCCCTCTTCAGATTTTGAACAGCAAGTGTTGCAGGTGATTCGCGACAATCCCGAAGCCATCCTGGAGTCCGTGCAAGCCTATCAGGAACAGCAAAAGAACCAACTCAGCGAGGCGCGGGGTTCGTTTCTGGAACAAATGAAAGAAAATCCCCGAGCCGTGATCGGGGATTCTCCGACCTTGGGGGCACCAGATGCGGACATCGTGCTGGTGGAGTTTTCGGATTTTCAGTGTCCCTTCTGCGCCCGCGCCCACGATACCGTCAAGCAGTTTATGGACAAAAACGGCGATCGCGTGACACTGGTGTACAAACATTTGCCCCTGGCGCAAATTCACCCCGAAGCCGTACCCGCCGCGAGAGCGTCCTGGGCGGCCCTGCAACAGGGGCAATTCTGGGACTATCAAGACGCGCTATTCGAGCAGCAAGACCGACTCGGAGAGGCGCTTTACGAGGAGATCGCCCGCTCCTTGAATTTGGATATGGAGCAGTTTAATCGCGATCGCAACAGCGATGCCGCGATCGCCGCCATTCAACAAGACCTGCAACTGGCCCAAGCCCTCGGCATTTCCGGCACGCCCTTTTTCGTCATGAACGGCGAAACCCTCTCCGGTGCGGTGGAACTCTCCGTCATGGAAGAAACCCTCGCCAAAGTCGCCAATTAGAGGCAGAGGGGCAGAGGGGCAGAGGAGGCAGGGGGGCAGAGGAGGCAGGGGGGCATGGTGATTCGGGATCATCGGGAGTTAGAGGTTTATCAAATCGCGTTCGAGGCGGCGATGCGGATTTTTGAGGAGTCTAAGTCGTTTCCGGTCGAAGAACGCTATTCGCTGACCAATCAGATTCGGCGATCGTGTCGGTCGGTGTGTGCAAACCTGGCTGAGGCGTGGCGGAAGCGTCGATACGAGGCGGCTTTTGTAGCCAAGCTGAATGATTGTGAAGCCGAGGCAGCCGAAACCCAGACGGAGCCCCTCCGCTCCTCCGGCTCGATTTCTGAAATGCGCCAAAACCTGGTAGGCTAAAAGCCAGTTCACACCGTCGCCGTTGTTACCCCGTCCCGTGGCAAAAAATCGCGAACCGCTGCAGAGTTTAGTTCTCTACCACCTGTTCAAGTGGTCTGTGGTCAGCCCGATGCTCCATTTTTATTTTCGCGGGCGGATCTACAATGCCGAACGGGTGCCGCAAACTGGGCCCGTCGTCATCGTCAGCAACCACGCCAGCGACTTCGACCCGCCGATTTTGTCCAGTTGCATGAGGCGGCCCGTGGCGTTTATGGCCAAAGAGGAATTGTTCAAAGTTCCGATTCTCAAGGACGCGATCGCCCTCTATGGAGCCTATCCCGTCAAACGGGGTTCCGCCGATCGCAGCGCGATCCGGGCCTCCCTCAGTTGTCTGGAAGCCGGTTGGGCGGCGGGCGTCTTTTTGCAGGGGACCCGCACCCCCGACGGGCGCATCACCGAACCCAAATTGGGGGCGCCCCTGATCGCGGCCAAAGCCCAAGTGCCGCTGATCCCCGTTTCCCTGTGGGGAACCCACCGGATTTTGAAAAAAGGATCGCCGGTGCCGAAAGCCGTCCCCATTACGGTGCGGGTCGGCGAACCCCTCGACCCCCCCAAATCGACGGCCCGAACCGAACTCGAAGCGATCGCGAGCCAGTGTGCGGATCAAATCAACGGGATGCTCGATTTGGGGCGGTGATCCGCTCAGATGTTGCTAGATCAGGAGATCATGGAAGAAGACTTGAAAACCCAACTGTCCGAGAGCGTTGACGAAGCCGCGTGGGAATGGCTGGCCCCCCACGTCAAGCGGGATGCCGTCGTGATCGTCGATCGCCAGTTGGACCTGCTCGAAGTCGGCGCCGCGATCGCCGAAGATCGGGTTTCCAGAGTCCAAAGCTGGATCGACGAACAGCAAATTTACAAACCCACCACCGAACAAATTTCCACCTGGAACGGCGACCAGAGCAAACGGTTCAACGCCCTGATCGTGCAGCCCTTCGTCCTCGTCCAGGAACGTTAAGAAAGGGAGTCGGGAGTCGGTATTAGGGAGTCGGAAAAAACTAACAATTATTAATTATTAATTATTAATTATTAATTATTAATTATTAATTGTTAATTGTTAATTGTTAATTGTTAGTCTCGAACGACTTCTAATCCGCAGGCTTCGGCGACCTGTTGGGCGAGGCTCCTGTACCTCGGGGGGGGTTGGGGGGAGTTGATGTCGAGTCCGAACCCTTCCACCACCCGTTCGAGCAGTTTCGATCGCCACTGGGCCTCGATTTCGTAGTCCGATGCCAAACTCCCCTCCGAAAGGGCGGCCATCAATTTGTTGAGGATTTGATACTGTCCGACCAAACGAGCCGCTCGGGCCACATCGCCGGAATCGATATCGAGGGCGTCAAGTTCTCTGAGCAAGCGGTGCCATTCCGCCTCGATCAACTGCCGCAGCAGGACACCGGCCTCGGCATTTCGCTGATTCGTCAGGGCTTTGAAGCGATCGGATGTCACGGTGATTGCCTCCATCTGTCGTTTTTTCATACCATCTAACCGCAACTCCGATGGAGAATGCGGTAATTTGAGGGAAGTTTTGGCGCTTCGATCGCACTCAAGCTCCCGTTTTTGCGACGTTTCATCATGAATTTACCACCCGACTCCACAGCCATCGTGTCTTCCGTCGATCGTGCCCTATCCGTCGCCGGACTGACGAGTTACCTTCAAGAACTCTTAGAACTAGACCCCAACCTGCAGTCGGTGTGGGTGATCGGGGAAGTGTCAAGCGCCAATTGCCACCGCATCGGTACATTTTTCACCCTCTGCGAGTCCGACGGCTCCGCGGCGATCGACTGCGTGGTGTGGAACAACCAGCGCGATCGCCTCGCGCAACAGCCTCAGAAGGGCGAACAGGTCATTGTTTTAGGGCGCATCGGCATCTATGCCAAACGGGGGGAATATCGGCTGGCTGTCGTGCAAGTTTTGCCGGGGGGAGAGGGAGTGCAGGCTCTCCGCCTCCGACAACTGCGATCGCGCCTGGAAGCCGAGGGACTCTTCGACCCGGAACGGAAGCGATCGCTCCCCCCCCACCCCCAAATTGTTGCAGTGGTCACGTCCCCCCAGGCGGCGGCGTGGGGCGACATTCGGCGAACCTTAAGCCATCGGTATCCGGGTTTGCGGGTGTTGTTGTCCCCGGCGATCGTCCAGGGGGAACGGGCGCCCGCATCCATCGCAGAAGCGATCGCCCGGGCGAATCGGGACGGCCGCGCCCAGGTGTTGATTTTAGCCCGGGGGGGCGGGGCGACAGAGGATCTGTCCGGTTTCAACGACGAACGGGTGGTGCGGGCGATCGCTCAATCGGCTATTCCCGTCATCACCGGCATCGGCCACCAGCGGGACGAATCCCTGGCCGATTTAGTCGCCGATGCCGTCGCCCACACCCCCACGGCGGCGGCGGAGCGGGCGGTTCCCGACCTCGGCCAACTGGCGATCGCCCACCGGCAGCGACTGCGATCGCTTCGGGCGGCACTCGATCGCAAACTTGACCTAGAATCGGAACGATGCCGCCACCTGCAACAGCGGCTCCTGAGAGCCCTGGAGCGGCGCTGGGAACGGGAGGGGAACCGCCTGCAACTGTTCAGGCAGAAATTGGCGGCCCTCGACCCCCAAAGCCGTCTCAACCGGGGCTACGCCGTCGTTCACAGGGCGGACGGGTCCGTGGTGCGGACGGCCCAAGAGGTGGAACTCGGCCAGGAGTTGACCGTCAAACTGGCTCGGGGGCGACTGAAAGTTAAAATTGTGGAGATTGAGGAATCGTGAACGAGTCCGAAACCTGGGATTATGAAGCCACGGTGAATCGAGTGGAATCGGCGATCGCGGCGATCGAGTCCGGCCAACTGTCTTTGGCGGAGGTGTTCGAGCAATTTGCCATCGCCGCAGAAGATCTCAAACGCTGCGAAGCGTTTTTAGGTCGGGGGGAACATCTGCGGAATTTATGGGTGGAATCGTTGGAAGAAGATGAGCCAGAATTTTGAATCCGAACCCCCGATCTGGGAATGGACGCAAACGTTGGACTGGGCCGCCGGAGAGGTCAAAGCCCTCAGTCTCAGTCCGGACGGTCGCTTTTTGGTGGCCGGCGGCGGACAGATCGGCATCTGGGAGATGCGGGACGGGCGATTTGAACCGAGCCTCGCCCTGTCCAAATTGCCCGGAACGGCCTCGGCGGCGGCGTTTTCCCCGGACGGCGAATGGGTGGCGGTGGGGTGCGATCGCCACATGGTGCTCGTCGATCTCCGGGAACGAAAAGCCCGGGTTTTGAGCCTGGAATCGAGCCTTTCCGTCTGTTCCGTGGCCGTGAGTCCCGACGGGCGAGAGTTGGCGGCGGGGTGTTCGGACGGGGCGATCGAACGCTGGGATCTGGCGGCGGAACAAACCCGCCCGCCCCTCGTCGCCCACCAGTTTCCCATCTGGTCCCTCGAATTTAGCCCGGACGGCGCGTTGCTGGCCAGCGGCAGCGGGGACGGTACGGTGGGACTTTGGGAGGTGGAAACCGACGCGAACCGGGCGATATTGTTGGGCCACACCTTGCCCGTCCTCTCCGTGGCGTTCCGCCCCGACGGCTTGATTCTGGCCAGCGGGGGGTGCGATCGCTTGATCCGCCTCTGGTGGCTGGAGTTGGGGCGGGAGTTGGCGACGTTGGAGGGGGCGTCCGCTTCGGTGGAGGCGATCGCATTCGCCCCCGACGGTCAGACCCTCGTCGCCGGATGTGGGGATGGCAGCATCAGCATTTGGCCCGTGGACGCCGAGTTGCAGGTGGGAGAACCCGTCGCACCCCTTCGCACCCTCGATCGCCATCCGGCCGGCATCAATTCCGTCGCCATCGCCCCAACTTGCCTCGTCAGCGGCGATCGGGCCGGGACGATCCGGGTCTGGCATCGGAAAGGGTGATAATTGATAATTGATAATTGATAATTGATAATTATTAATTGATTTCCTCAAAATTTCCCCTCCGCCCCTGGAGCCCCTGGAGCCCCTCCGCCCCCCCGCATTCTCCCGGTTTCCCACAAATCTGGCGTAAACTGGGGGGGTCTGGTGTGATCACCCCGATCGCGGGGTTTCCAACCTTGAGGAGATTGTATGATTGACCCCAACTATCCCACCCGAACTCGGATCGGATTTTTCGGCCTCCTATTCGGCATCGTCCTCCTGGCCGGTGGCGCGATCGCCCTGGCGGGAGGCCCGCCCCCCCAACAGGGCAAACCCGCCATCCAGGAACCAGCGGGGAAGCCGGTGGAAGTGGAGGAAAACGGAGGAGGGACGCCGTCCGCTCCCGCCAGCCCATTCCAACCGGGCGATCGGCCCGTGGAAGATACGGAAGAACCACCGCCCCAATTTCCCCTCCCCAGCGCCCGAGTTTCCCCCGTTAACGGTCAGGTCACGCTCCGGCTCGTCAATTCCACCAATACCGTCGTCGAATATCAAGTGGTGGGGGGGACGAGACAGCGGATACTCGGCCAACAGTCGGAAACCGTCCTGGAGAGACTGCCGATTCCCCTCAACTTGACCTACCAGCGGGGGGATGCCGGGTTGCTGCTAGTGCGCCCCCGGGCGGTTGAGGACGGCGTTTTGGAAGTTCGGTTCAACGTCACCGACGATCTCGATTTCGATACCAAATCTCTGAATATCAACGAACAGGGGACCGTCTTTTTAAATTGATCCCCATCCCATCCTTGCTCCTCACCCCGTTGCGATCCGATCGGGCTTCAAGTCAACGCCGAAGCATTTTCCGCGTTTCCCCCCTCCGGTGAGGGTTCCGCCATCGATTCGCCGAGATAGATGGCGCGGATGTCCTCGGGGAGGGTCGTCTCCAAAATCCGATATCCCCGCTCCAACAGCTCCCGCACCTCCCTCGGAGAAATAGCCTCCCCTTCGGCCTGCAGGTAGGCGGCGATGCGGGTTTCGCTCCAATGGAAGGTCTGAGCCATCAGCACCGTCAACCGCAACAGCGGCTCCATCTGGTCCAACACCTGGCCGACGTAGCACCACAGGGGCGGCGGACTGTCCGGAAGGGAATAATGGATCGACTCCACCGGCGGCAGTTCGGAGCGGTTGATGCAGATGGCGCTGACGTTGATAATCCAATTTTGCAGGGTGGCGCCCCCGTCCGCCATCTCGGCTTCCCGCAGGTTCAACCCCCGCATTTCATAAAAGATGTGGCGCCAGGTGAGGGCGAATAAATAGTCCGCCTGCACGGGGGATTTCACCGAATGGCAGATCAGCGTATAGACGATCAGGGCATAGCGGCAGAAAATGACGGTAAAGTATCGACCCCGATCCGGATGATTTTGAAACAGGGTCAGCAATTCCTGGTCGGTATGGTGAGACAAGGATTTGACCAGGGGATGGTTGGATTCGGGAAGGTGAAGCGTCTGCACCTTAATTTAATACTCCGAATTTTAGACGGCTCGATCGAATTTCTGTCGAATCATAGCCGATCTGTGGGGACAGATCAAGCCGGGAAAGTCAAAAGTCAAAAGTCACGCATTCAAAAATTCCGGACTCTTCCCGCATCGGGAAATCTAAAATTAGGGCGCAAGCCAGGCGCCCCTACAATCTAAAATTCCCGACTCCCGACCCTCATCGCCGAGCATCTTCGATCCCAACGGATTCCAACCGGATGGGTTGCAGCGTGGGCTCCGGCATCGGATTTGGGGTGATCAAAGTCACGGCTAGGGGAACCCCCAAGAGCGTGACCCCAACGGAAATTCGGCCTATCATCGATCGCATCTCCAATTTCAACGGGTGACACTCTTATTCTGGCGCGATCGCCCGCCATTTTCCTTCCCCCAAAAGTCCTATTTTATTCGGTATGACTGTTTTTAAACCCCACGATTCCACTTCTTCTCCCCCCGACCCTCGCACCGGTCAAAATCGGGCGCTTCTCATCCTTCCGGCGAGTCTCTGGCTGGCAATTTTTTTCCTGCTTCCCCTGGCGATCGTGCTGATTTACAGCTTTTTAGAACGGGGAACCTACGGGGGCGTGATTTGGGCGTTTACTGCAGATCACTACCGCCGCCTGGTCAATCCCATCTATCTGAGAGTGTTTTGGCGATCGCTGCAATTGGCTGCCCTGACCACCCTCATTTGTCTGGCGATCGGCTATCCCCTCGCCTTCTTTATCGCCACCCGCCCCCCCCGCTGGCGAAACGTTTTATTGATCTTGGCGATACTGCCATTTTGGACGAATTTTCTGATCCGCACCTACGCCTGGATCGTCATTTTGCGAGATGAAGGCCTCATCAATACCCTCTTGCAAACCCTCCACCTCATCGACGAACCCCTCGATCTCTTATTCACACCCTTTGCCGTCACGGTGGGTTTAATTTACGGCTACCTCCCCTTCATGATTTTACCCCTTTACGCCACCTTAGAGCGGTTCGACTTTTCCCTCGTCGAAGCCGCCCAAGATTTGGGAGCCAACGACCTCCGCACCCTCCGGCGGGTGATCTTGCCCCTGACGGTGCGGGGCATCGTCGCCGGCTCGATTTTAGTGTTTATTCCCGCTTTGGGGGCGTTTATCACCCCGGATATTTTGGGGGGTGCTAAAACGGTGATGGTGGGCAATGTGATCCAAAATCAATTCCTGCAGGCGCGGAACTGGCCCTTCGGTTCCGCGCTCTCAATTTTGTTGATGATTTTGGTATTGATTCCGGTATCGATTTATTTTCGCTGGGCCGGTCGAAATCCAGATTCCGACTGATGGTTTTCGAGGCTCAAGATACTTGATGGTCGTCCCATTGCGGACATTCGGGGAGCGATCGCCCGCCCCAGTCGGGATGCACTTGCCCTTCGTACATTTCCGCTTTCAAGGCGGTAGCGTTCGTCCGCCGCTCCAAGTAAGATAGGGGCAGGACGACCGGCCAAAATAGGGAGGCGACCCCCAAAACTTGCCAGGAGGAGCGATCGGTTTTGGCGGTGGAGCGATCGCGCCAAAATCCGCGAAAGAAATAGGCAAAGGTCAAAATCGCGATCGCGACGTATCCGCGCAAAATCAGGGTCAAAACAAGCATTTTTTTCTCCAAAACTAGATTGTTGGGGCTGGACTGGATATGAGATATTTTGAATTGATCTTTCTCAGAATGGCTCGGACTGGCCGCTCTGAGGACTGTCTCTGTCTGGGTCGCGCAGACCTCTCGCCTCGGAACTAGGTAGATGCGGAGCTAGTTATGCAATATTTTAAAGGATTGGTCGTGAAATGGTCGGCTTCTTAAATTCTCTGAAAAAATATTTTTTCGGGTTCCCCCGATCGCAATCCGACTCATTCGTGTGACATCCCCCGGCGGCGATCGCCCGATACCGGAAAATCTCAGATCAAGCGCGGGATTGGCAGTCGATAAACCCATTAGATTTTTATTATTCTGCGATAACGATTGATTTTCACCCCCGTTGTAGCGCTTTCCGATTTCGGAAAGCGTGATACGGGAGACGAAATGGAAACGAAAAAGTTACCCGCGGCGGTGTTTCCAATGGGACGGCTTCAAAAAATTGTACCGATCGCAGTAGGATCAAAGAACTATCCAGATTGGAAGCCATCCGATCGCCGGCATAAATTTGTATCAATTGTGACCAATCGTGACTTACTAATTCGTTCTGTCGGAAAAACCGGACTGTGGGCGAATGTCGCCCTCGGATTCGCGTTTTTGTACTTGCCCATCCTGATTTTGGTGGTCTATTCCTTCAACGCCTCCCGATTCAACGCCGTCTGGACGGGATTCACCCTGGACTGGTATCGCAGCCTGTTCGGGGCGATGGTGGGGGAAACGGCGGATATCTCCACGGCGGGAGTCTGGGAAGCCCTCTCCAACAGCCTGATCGTCGCGACGGTATCGAGTGCGATCGCCACCGTGTTGGGGACCGCCATCGCCTTGGGACTCGAACGCCACCGCTTTCCGGGCGATCGCTTCCTGGAAGGATTGCTATTTTTGCCGATCGTGATCCCGGAAATCACCCTGGGAATCTCCCTACTGGTGTTTCTAACTCTCCTATTCCGCATCGTCGAAAACCTGACCGGAATCCGCCTCACCTTGGGCCTGCCGTCCGTCATCGTCGGCCACGTCACGTTCGGCATTTCCTTCGTCGCCATTACCGTGCGATCGCGGGTCGCCGACCTCGACCCCAGTTTGGAAGAAGCCGCCCTGGACTTGGGGGCAAATCAATGGAAAGCCTTCCGCCGCGTCACCCTCCCCCTGCTCTGGCCCGGGATTCTCAGTGCGAGCCTCCTGGCATTCACCCTCTCCCTGGACGATTTCGTGGTCACATTTTTTACCTCCGGCGTCGGATCCACCACCCTGCCGCTGTTCGTCTACGGGATGATCAAACTCTCAGTTACCCCCGCCATCAATGCCATTTCCACCTTGATGCTCTCGGTTTCCCTGATTCTGGTATTATCGTCCCTAAAGTTCGGGGGAAGAATTGACAATTGACAATTGACAATTGACAATTGATCGTTGACAATTGATCATTAATTTTTTATCCTTCTGCTCCCGATTCTCCAAAACTGACTCCCTTGCAAACCGGATGTACCTCATCCGATTGATAACTGCTATATCGATAACAATAACAACCCATGATATCATCTCCGCTCAAACAGTTATGATTCCTGGGTGCCATCTTCTGAAGCCGCTTAAAACTTTTGCCGATTACCTCTTACCTCTTACCTATTGCCTATTACCGATTACCGATTACCTCTTACCTCTTACCTCTTACCTATTGCCTATTGCCTGCCGATTACCTCTTACCTCTTACCTCTTACCTCTTACCTCTTACCTCTTACCTCTTACCTCTTACCT
>JBNGCR010000163.1:0-12546 GCA_050045915.1 Limnospira sp. | reverse complement strand
ACCTATTACCTATTACCTCTCGCCTCTCACCTATTACCTATTACCTCTCGCCTCTCACCTATTACCTATTACCTCTCGCCTATTACCTATTACCTATTACCTATTACCTATTGCCTATTACCTATTACCTAATTACCTATTACCTACAAAACCGTGATTTACTGGATAATTGTCAATTATCATTCGACCGATTTGATCCGACGGTTAATTCAATCGATCGCGGCAAGTGACTGTCCGGAATATCGGATTATTATCGTCAATAACTCCCCCGGCGATCGCTCGATCTGGCAGTTAGAATCAGAACGAATTATCATTTTAGACTCCCCCGAAAATGTGGGATTCGGCCGCGGGTGCAATTTGGGGTTACAATGGGTTTGGGAATGCGATCGCGATGGATGCATTTGGTTGATCAATCCGGATGCGATCGTCCCTAAACAAACCCCCGGAAAAGTTCTGGCAGTTTTACGTCAAAATCCCCAACTTTCAATTTTGGGAACCGCCGTCTACGAACCGGACGGCGGCGTTTGGTTCGGGGGAGGAGAATTTATTATAAAAACGGGTCATATTTTTCAATTACAAGAGATTCCCCCTTCCAATTTATCTTGGATTTCGACAACTTGGGTGACGGCTTGTAGCCTGTTAATTGCTCTCTCAAAATTCCGAAACTGTCCCCAATTTGACCCGAATTATTTTCTGTATTACGAAGATTTCGACCTCTGCCTAAGTTATTTCAAACTCGGACACCAGATCGGGATAACTCCCCAGCTTGGAATTATTCATTACCCCTCATCTATTACAGGAAAAACTCCCCATCTAAAACGTCAACATAGTATTTACAGCTATCTGCTGAGTTTGGACAAACACGCCGGGAGTTCAGTTTTATTCTATCGACTTTTGCGGATTAGTATCGTCGCCTTTTTTACTTTTCCAGTCCGTCCCCAAGTCTCCCTCGCTAAACTGCGGGGGGTGTGGCGGTACATCCGACGCAGTATCTGACATTTTCAGTCGGTTTTTAGGGCGAAAACTATACCCCAGTATTTACCTATTCCTTATCGTATATTTCTTTCGGCATATTCCTTCCCCAGACCCGACCAATCCAGCCGATTATTAGTCTTTTTAATTTCCCCATGATTCTGGCAACTTCCATTACAATGTCAACAGTTCCATGAATATCAAGATAATTTCAGAAAAAGTTTGGATTCACATCCGGGCTTTAGTCAGCAATTCCAAAATTTATACTCAAAGGAGTTTATCCGATGAAAGCCCTATTACTCTATCCACAATTTCCCCAGTCGTTCTGGTCTTACGATCGCTTTATGGAAATTGCCGGACTCAAAGCGGTGATTCCACCCCTCGGCATTATTACGGTCGCAGCCCTCCTCCCCGAAAATTGGGAAATTCGATTTTACGATCGCAATGTCAGTCTAGAGACAGATGCGGATTGGGACTGGTGTGATGTGGTCATTCTCTCGGCGATGATGGTACAGAAGCCCGACTTCCACGCCCTCATTCAAAAAGCCGTAAAATTGGGAAAAAAAGTGGCGGTCGGAGGCCCCTATCCCACCTCCGTACCCCAGGATTCCCTAAATTCTGGGGCTAACTATCTCATTTTAGACGAAGGAGAATTGACCGTTCCCCAGTTTCTAGAAGCCATCGACCGAGGTGAAACTCAGGGCATTTTTCGCTCTATGGAAAAACCAGATGTGACACTCAGCCCCATCCCCCGCTTTGACCTACTTCAACAAGACGCTTATTTAATGATGGCGGTACAGTTCTCTCGCGGCTGTCCCTTTAACTGCGAATTTTGTGACATTATTTCCCTCTACGGACGCAAACCCCGCACCAAAGAACCGAGTCAAATTTTGGCAGAGTTACAAGTCCTCTATGATTCAGGATGGCGAGGTTCGCTCTTCATCGTCGATGATAACTTTATCGGAAATAAGCGCAATGTCAAACGCTTTCTAAAAGCCTTGATTCCCTGGATGCAGCAGCACCACTACCCCTTCACTTTCATCACCGAAGCATCGGTCAATTTAGCCGAAGATGATGAATTATTACACTTGATGACTGAAGCGGGATTTTACGCCGTATTTCTGGGCATTGAAACCCCGGATTCGGAAAGTTTACAAGGGGCGCGAAAACTGCAAAATACCCGTCATCCTCTCGTCGAATCCTGTCGCCATATCAACGAAGCGGGTTTGTTGATTTATGCCGGATTTATCCTGGGCTTTGATGGAGAACAGACCGGGGCGGGGGAAAGGATTCAAGCCTTTGTAGAAGAAACCAGCATTCCCCAACCCATGCTCGGCATTCTCCAAGCTCTTCCCAATACGGCACTCTGGAATCGCCTCAAACAAGAACAGCGTTTAGGTGAGGGTGACAATATTCATCCGACGGGAGATCAAAATACCCTGATGAATTTTATTCCCACCCGTCCCATCGCCGAAATTGCAAAAGAGTATGTCGAAGGCTTTTGGACGCTGTATGAACCGAGTCGTTATCTGAGTCGCTGTTTCCGTCAATGTCTCGATCTGGGTTCGCGATTAGACCACAAACAAACCATGCAATTTCCCATCGGTAAAGGGTTGCGGTTGGTGACTCAGTTAATTTGGCATCAGGGCATCCGCCGGCCCCACCTTCGCCAACAGTTTTGGGGACAGTTATGGACGGTTTGGCGGAAAAAGCCACAAGTTCTGAATCTGTATTTGGGTTTGTGCGCGGCCGGAGAACATTTTTGGGAGTACCGGACTTTGGCGAGGGAACGGATTTCTCAACAACTCGGCTACGATATTTTGAGCGAACCTCAACCGGAAAAGGACTCGAACCTGCCGATTGACCGGGAACTGGTGGCAACGGAGACTCGGTAATCTCGAAGTTGGACGGAGGGGGAAGGATGGAGGCTCTGAAGATGGGTGACGGCTTGCAGTTTGTTAATTTCTTTCAAATCGTTCCGAAACTGTTCCCGGTTTGACGAAGATTATTTTCTGTACTGCGAAGACTTCGATCTGTGCTTGCGCGATCGCAAACTCGGACACCAGATCGGGATGACACCCCGCGTTGGAGTGACCCACCATCCGTCTTCCATCATCGGAAAAAATCCCCGTATCAAACTCCGACATAGCATTTACAGCTATCCCCTGAGTTGGGACAAACACGCCGCCGGTTCCGTCTTGTTCTGTCGGCTGTTGCGAATCGGTTTTGTGGGGGGATTCACCCTCCCCTTCCGTCCTCAAATGGCATCCGCTAAACTGGGGGGTGTTTTCCGGTACGTCCGATATTTTGTACTCAGATACCAGGACTCCAACCCGCCATCTTTCCATGACCGAAAATAATACTAAAAACACGACAGTCGCCCGGGATTATCACCGGTTGCAATCCCAACTGTGCAGCCTGACGTTTTTTCCCCCCCGCTATTCGAGCGATCGCATCCTGGCCGCCGCCGATCGCAACATCTACTACGACCCCCGCAACCCGACCTGGTGCGAGTCTCCCCACTGGTTCGGGGTGGTGGATTTGTCGCCCTCTCGGATTGCTTCAAAGGGCGATCGGGGTTATTATATTTGGCAGGAAGGGCGCCGTCCGATCGTGGCGATGGAATTTCTCCCGCCGCGCACCCAGGACAAAAGACCGCGATCGCCCGGACAACCGACGGCCTGGGAAGTGTACGAACAAATTTTGGGCATTCCCTTCTACGTCACGTTCGACCAAGCCAGCGACAATTTGAAAGTGTTTCGACTCGGCGGCGATCGCTATGAACGACAGGAGTTGAAAAACGGCATATTTTGGTTTCCCAGACTGGAAATGGGTTTGGGCTTGTGGCGGGGAGAATACCGAGGTTGGAGGCGATTGTGGCTGCGCTGGTGCGACAGCAGGGGAAACCTGATCCCCACCCCGGAAGAGTTGGAGGCGGGACGAACCGAACCCGTCACGCGGGGGATGACAAAAGGCGATCGCAGTTCTTCTACTCTGATCAAGCGCCTGAAGCAACTCGGCATCGTTCCCGACCGCATCTAAAACCACTGGGAGGCGTCACGACACGGGGCGATCTCCCGTCTCCATGTCTGGATATAGATACAAGTTAGGCAATCATACCATTTGGCTTAATTTTTCCACAAATTCGGCTTTTTGTCAAGCCCCACCCAAGAAATCGCCGAATTGCTGATAGGAAATCATTGGCAAATTTTCTCGCCCCCAAACCCCCAATACTGGGGGCTTTGATCGGATCGATTTTTGGCGAATTATTTCAAACTACTGGACTGTTTCCGCTATAACTGTGCATTAGAAAACGCTGTAATTTGGCGATGACCAAAATTTTGCTGCCTAACTATTGCATCATTTTAGATAAAACGGTCTACTACTATGGATTATATCAAGTGATTTTTCCCCACAACCTCCTTAATCCTCTTGAGAGGATTTGTGCTATTAGCTTGGGAATTGATTCCCAAGCGGTCTTGCATCTCCAACCCGTTTCATTCCGAACATTCAACCGGATTTGATATGGCTGTATTTTTTACTTCTTACCTCCCCCCTTTCAAAGGGCAGAGCCGTTTCATTCTCCCCAGAAAAATGGCAGGGTGAGAAGAGGGAGATTTTTCGGAATGAAAAGGTATTTTTAATCGGAAAAAACCCGGGTTCCTGGCTCCCATCAACGGTTTTCCTCGTCGCCCCCGACAATTTTTAACCGAGAATGAAACAGCCGAGCCCTTACAAAGGGTGGCCGGGGGGATAAAACGACAATTTCGGTCTATCATGCGTATGCCACACCCCGCAAACCGTCAATCTATGATAAAATCCGCCTATCGTGGCAGTCCGGATATTGACGAGGACAAATAATTTCTCCGTGTCCTCTGTGCCTGGAGTGGTTAAAATGTCCGAATGTCCCAATAAATTCCCATAATTTTATCAAATTTATCAATTATTTACCGACCTTGAATAAATCTCAAAAACTAGCCGTCAACCTCTCGGTTTTAATCCCCAAACCAACGGGAATATCGGTTTATGCAGAAAACATTCTCCCCCACCTGCGATCGCTCAATCCCCTATTGCTGGCGGGACATAAAATTCCCGGCTATCAATGCCATCAAATCCCCGACAACATGACCCCCGACGAAGGGACGAAGGGACATTTGAGACGGCTGCTGTGGACGCAGTTTAAACTCCCGTCTCTCTATCAAAAATTAAACGCCGATTTGCTCTTTTCTCCCCTGCCGGAAGCGCCGCTCTATTCCCGCTGCCGGTCTGTCGTCATGGCACACGACTTAATCCCCCTGAAATTTCCCCGTCCCGGTTCGCGGCTGACCGCCTATTTTAAAACTTACGTCCCGGCGGTTTTCAGGCAAGCCGAACATATTATTTGCAATTCCCAATCGACGGCGGATAGCCTGACCGAAATGTTGGAAATTCCCGCAAAAAAAATAACGCCGATTTTGCTGGGATACGATCGCGATCGCTTTCAATTCCTCGACCTCCCCACCGAAAACTACTTCCTCTATCTCGGCAGGCACGATTCCTACAAAAATCTCCCCCGCCTGATCGACGCATTTGCCGCATTATCCGATAATAGCGATTATGAATTGTGGCTGGCGGGGCCGACTGACAACACCTACACGCCGCGATTGAAACAACAGGCAGAAACATTGGGATTGAGTCAACGAATTAAATTTCTCGATTACGTTTCTGCGACTGAATTACCCCAAGTCATCAATCGTGCGATCGCCCTCGTTTTTCCCAGTCTTTGGGAGGGGTTCGGATTTCCCGTTTTGGAAGCGATCGCCTGCGGCACTCCCGTCATCACGTCCGACCTTTCCTCCCTCCCCGAAGTCGCCGGAGACGCGGCACTATTCATCAATCCCCATAACGTCGAAGAAATAACCGCAGCGATGAAAACCTTGGCGGACGATTCTCAAGTGCGATCGCAACTTCGCCAGCGGGGACTCGCCAGGGCAACCCAATTTTCCTGGGAGAAAACCGGACGGGAAACCGCCGAGGTTTTGGAACGGTTTTTGTAAATCGGAAATCATCTAATCTAATAAAATTCGGAAAATGAACCACAGAGGCACAGAGGGACACAGAGAAATTAGCCCTTCCGCCTTTCTTCTCTATAACAACTGCCAGGACTCTCCGGACAGTCGCTCTCCAACCCGCCTGTCGCCTATTGCCTCTTGCCTATTGTCTACAACAAAATGCGATATAATAAATGAGCCCTGTCGATCGCATCCATCTGAACCGCCAATGTCCGTGCTCCCAACCGAACTCAAACAACGCCTATCCGCACCCCTGAAAATTGGCAATTTGGAAGTCAACAGCCGGGTTTTGCAATCTCCCCTGTCTGGCGTCACGGACTTGGTGTTCCGGCGCCTGGTGCGACGTTATGCCCCCACTTCGATGATGTACACCGAGATGGTTCACGCCTCCCAAATTCGCCACGTCCGGGAGTTGCCGATCATCATGGAAATCGATCCCGGCGAACGTCCCATCAGCATCCAACTGTTCGACTGCCGCCCGGATTTTTTGGCGGATGCGGCGCGGAAAGCGGTCGCGGAGGGGGCGGATACGGTGGATATTAATATGGGGTGTCCCGTCAATAAAATTACCAAAAATGGCGGGGGTTCTTCCCTGTTGCGACAGCCGGAAGTCGCCGCAGAAATCGTGCGATCGCTCGTCGAAGCGGTGCCGATTCCAATCACTGTAAAAACCCGCATCGGCTGGGACGATGGCGAAATCAATATTTTGGACTTTTCCAGGCGGATGGAAGATGCCGGGGCGCAGATGATCACCATCCACGGACGCACCCGCGCACAGGGTTACACCGGAAAAGCGAATTGGGAATGGATCGCCAAAGTGAAGGAAAGTTTGTCGATTCCCGTTATCGCCAACGGGGATATTATTTCCGTGGAGTCGGCGGTGAAATGTTTGCAAGAAACCGGGGCGGACGGGGTGATGTGTTCTCGCGGCACCCTCGGTTATCCGTTTTTGGTGGGAGAGATCGACCATTTCCTGAAAACGGGCCGCACCAAGGCGCCGCCGACGGCGGCGGAGCGGTTGGAATGTGCCAAGGAACATTTGCAAGCACTTTGGGCGTACAAAGGTCAGCGTGGAATTTATCAGTCCCGAAAACACATGACTTGGTATGCTAAAGGTTTCCCAGGAGCGAACGAACTGCGGGAACGGCTGGCCCGGGTCGAGACGGTGGAGGCGGGGTGCGAGTTGCTCGACGGTGCGATCGCTCAGTTGCGGCAGCAAAACCGACCCGAACTCGATTCCCCACCCGTCAGACAACCCGCCTGAGAGTTGCCGCAGGACGGAAATTTGCAGCCAAGAGGGGGCAAGAAATGGACTCATTAAAAGGACGAGATTTGCTGAGTTTGGCCGACTTGAGTACGGCGGAATTGCACGGCGTTTTATCCCTGGCAATTCAACTCAAATCGGGAATGCGGAAACTCCAGCGAAGGAAGGTTTTGGGGTTGATGTTTTCCAAGGCTTCGACCCGCACCCGCGTCAGTTTTTCAGTGGCGATGTACCAGTTGGGGGGGCAGGTGATCGACCTGAATCCCAGCGTCACCCAAGTGAGTCGCGGGGAACCATTAGTCGATACAGCCCGCGTTTTGGGCCGCTATTTGGATGCGATCGCCATCCGAACTTTTGAACAAAAGGACTTGGAAACCTTCGCAAATTTTGCCGAAATTCCGGTTATAAATGCCCTCACTGATCGCGAACATCCCTGTCAGGTATTGGCGGATTTGATGACCGTTCAAGAGTGTTTCGGCCGCATGGCGGGATTGACCCTGACCTACTTCGGCGACGGGGCAAATAATATGGCGCATTCGCTGTTGTTGGGCTGTGCGATGGTGGGGATGAACGTCCGCATCGCCACCCCTTCCAAATATCCGCCGGACGCGGAAATTGTCGAACAGGCAAAGGCGATCGCATCCGGAAAAACGGAGGTGATCGTCACCGACGATCCCCGAGAAGCGGCGAAGGGTTGCAACGTCCTGTATACCGACGTCTGGGCGAGTATGGGACAGGAATCCGAGGCGGACGATCGCATCCCTATTTTTATGCCTTTTCAAGTGAATGAAAAACTGGTCGGGACGGCGGCGGACGACGCGATCGTTCTGCACTGCCTGCCCGCCCACCGGGACGAAGAAATCACCGACGGGGTGATCGAAGGCCCGCGATCGCGGGTTTGGGACCAAGCCGAAAACCGGATGCACGCCCAAAAAGCCCTGTTGGCCAGTTTATTAACCGACGACTGAACCAAAAAAAAAGGGGGAAAACAATTGATAATTGATAATTGATAATTGATAATTATTGATTTTGTTTTTCCCCCGGATTTTTATGGCGACGGGCGATCGCGCGTTTGCAGTTGGGTGAGGGTGCGGTTTCTTTTCCCTACACCCTACACCCTACACCCTACACCCTACTTTTTCCCTTTCCGGCCGGCGGTGGTGTCGATCGCTTCCAATTCGGAGAGGCGGAACGTCACCAATTTGTCCCAATTTCCCCCTTCAAATAAAACCGCAGCTTTGCCGTCGGCGACCCGCTGCACCTGTCCCTGAAATTCATAATAGGTATCGCCGGGATTGACCACCCGCACTGCTGAACCTGGCAAAATCATCGCTGTTTTTCCCTTGATCTAAATTTTGATATCTCCAAGTTTATAGCGTTTCTAACGCTCGGTGAGGTACGAAATTGAAGGTTCGAGGGGACGGGCAATGAGGACTGTTTTTTCCCCTTCCCCACACCCTACACCCTACACCCTACACCCTCAGTTTCTCGGGCTCGCCGCAGCGAACCCCCAGGCACCTAAGCCAGCGCCGCCACGGACACCCGCGCCGCGATCTGTTGGGCGATCGCTTTGAGTTCCTTGGCTGAAACCGACTCAGGATCGGAAACCACGATCGGAACCCCGGCGTCGCCGCCTTCCCGGACGGGCATTTCCATCGGGATCGCCCCCAACAGGGGAATTCCCAACTCGTCAGCGGTTTTCTGTCCGCCGCCGGAACCGAAAATATCGTATTTGCGATCGGGCAGATCCGGCGGGATAAAATAGCTCATATTTTCCACGATGCCCAAAATCGAGACACCCAACTGCTCGAACATTTTCAACCCCTTGCGGGAGTCGAGTAGGGACACCTCCTGGGGCGTGGTGACGATCACCGCCCCGGACATCGGAACCGCCTGGGCGAGGGTCAACTGGGCGTCCCCGGTTCCCGGCGGCATATCGACGATCAGGTAATCCAATTCTCCCCAGTCCACCTGGTAGAGAAACTGGCGGATGATCCCATTCAACATCGGGCCCCGCCAAATCACGGGTTGATCGCGATCGATCAGAAACGCCATCGACACCAACTTGACGCCGTGGTTGAACGCCGGGTCCAAGCGATCGCCCTGGGGTGTCTGCTGGACCATCACCTGGGCGTCCGCCAAACCCAACATAGTCGGGTCGTTGGGTCCATAGATATCCGCGTCGATCAACCCCACCTTGGCGCCGCTTTGGGCCAGGGAAACCGCCACGTTGACGGCGACGGTGCTTTTCCCCACCCCGCCTTTACCGCTGGAGATGGCGAAAATATTCCGCACCCCTTCGATCCCCTGGCGATCGGGTAACGATTTCTGCTGGGGCGTTTCCGCCGTCACCTCCACGTCCACCGTCTCCACGCCAGGAAGCTGCTTGACAGCCTTCTGGCAATCTTCCACGATGAACTCCCGCAGGGGACAAGCCGGGGTGGTCAGGACCAGGGTGAAGCGGACGTCCCCCCCGTCAATTTCCACGTTGCGGATCATGTTCAATTCCACCAAACTCTTTTGCAGTTCGGGGTCTTGAACCGGTTTTAAAACTTCGAGTACGGACCGGGCATCTAGCTGATCTGACATAATTTTTGCGTGTCGGGCTATCTGATGGGAGCAATTCGGACGATTAAAGACGATTAAAACCGAAAATTTTAACGACTAGATCTAGAGTATCGTCTGTTTCCCACCTTGCACGACCGCTCTTGTATAAGAAATCTCAATCTTACTCCCAAGATTTGATTATTGAAAAGCGGAGGGGGCGGAGGGGGAGAGGGGGCAGAGGAGGCGGAGGAGGCGGAGGAGGCGGAGGAGGCGGAGGAAGCAGAGGAGGCAAGCTGGAAAGAATCTAAAATCAGGGCGCAAGCCTTGCGCCCCTACAATCTCAAATTCCCTACACCCTACACCCTACCCCCTACACCCTCTCTTGTTAAGTTATGTGGACTTCCAATACAGACAACTTGACGCGATCGTCCCAATACCGGGAAGATTAAATCGTTTGGCTGGATTCGCGCTCGTTGGCAGCCAGACAGACGAGATTTAGAGGTTCATGCGTTTATGACAGTTTCCCCAGTTTCCGAGACCGCTTCGCCCCAAGCCCCTCCCCCGGCCGATTCCCGCGATCGCGTCAGCGCGTGGATGAAAGACATTCAGGACGAGATCTGTGCCGGGTTGGAACAACTCGACGGTGCCCAAACCTTTATGGAAGATGCCTGGGAGCGTCCCGAGGGGGGCGGGGGCCGTTCTCGGGTGATCCGGGACGGCAATGTATTTGAACAGGGGGGGGTCAACTTTTCCGAGGTGTGGGGGAAACAGTTGCCGCCCTCGATTTTGGCCCAGCGTCCGGAGGCGGAAGGCCACGGATTTTATGCCACGGGAACTTCGATGGTGCTGCATCCCCGCAACCCCTACGTCCCCACGGTTCACCTGAATTACCGCTATTTTGAAGCCGGCCCGGTGTGGTGGTTCGGCGGCGGCGCCGACTTGACGCCCTACTACCCCTTCCCGGAAGATGCGGCGCACTTCCACCAGACCCTCAAAGCGGCTTGCGATCGCCACCATTCCGAATATTACCCCGTGTTCAAGCACTGGTGCGACGAGTATTTTTATCTGAAACACCGGGACGAAGCCCGGGGAATCGGCGGGATTTTCTTCGACTACCAGGGGGGAGAGGGCAAACTCTACCGGGGACCCCACAGCGAAAGTGAAGCGGCGGTTTACAGCGATCGCATCGGCGCACCGGAATCCCGGGATTGGGAACAGCTATTCGCGTTCGCGCAAGAGTGCGGCAAATCCTTCCTCCCCTCCTACGTCCCCATCGTCGAACGCCGCAACTCGACGGAATACGGCGATCGCGAACGGAATTTCCAACTCTATCGCCGGGGCAGATATGTAGAATTTAACCTGGTCTACGATCGCGGCACCATTTTTGGCCTGCAAACCAAAGGCCGTACCGAATCCATTCTCATGTCTCTGCCTCCTTTGGTAAGATGGGAGTACGGTTATCAACCGGAACCGGGTACGCCGGAAGCCGAACTGTACGAGACGTTCTTGAAACCCCAGGATTGGGCAAACTGGACTGCTCCCGAACACCGGGTCTGAGTTAAACTTACAGTCAAAGAAGCAACCATCGCACGATCAAGAATTTCAGAGGGGACGGTCAGTGATTCATATCGATCAAAAGGAACATACGACCCAGGATGGCACGAAAGTCATCGTATTAGCCCCGACAGGGCGCTTGGATATCACCACGGCTTGGCAATTTCGCCTCAAGCTGCAAGAGTGCATATCCAAACTCAGCCGCCATGTGGTGGTGAATTTGGGTCAGGTGAACTTTATCGACAGCTCCGGCTTGACTTCCTTGGTCGCGGGAATGCGAGATGCTGATAAAGTTAAGGGGAGCTTCCGCATCTGCAACGTTCATCCGGAAGCCAAACTCGTGTTTGAAGTCACGATGATGGATTCGGTGTTCGAGATTTTTGAGACGGAAGAAGAAGCCCTCGACGGCGGCGTTCGGGCGAGTTGAGGGAAAAGACCCCTCGTGAAATTTCAAGGTTGGAAATCGGCCTGGAGTTCAGCACTGAAGTCCCGGTTCTTGGTGAATTGATACGGCCCCAACAGGGCACCCCAGGTGGCTTTTCCCGTTTCGGGGTCGATGCCGCGATCGAAGCTGAGAAAGTGCTCCGGGGTGGCTTCAAATCCCAGATCGACCCGGTAGGTTCGGTTTTGGTAGGTGAAACGGCACTGCGATCGCGCGACGGTGCGGAAGCGGTAAGCGTCCCCCCCAGACCGTTCCCAGGTGACATCGAGGGCGCAGGCGGGCAGCAGTTCCAATTGGTTGGGGGTGAGGGTTTTGAGGCGATCGCGATCGCGTCCGGCCCCCAAAATCCCGTCAAAATCCTCGGGCATATAATACTGCACCCGCAAGGTTTCGGAATTCTCCCCGGGGTCGAATAAATGCAGGATGCGGGGCCGATAGGTGCGGTGTTCGCCGTTCACCAGACTCGCCTGTTCCGCAAATAAACCGATCCCCTCGGAAAATAAAGGCGCGGGAATCGGCCGCTGCCACAGTTTCAGGTGGACGTACCAAGCCGGATCAGCGATCGCCTGTTCCCGATTTTCAAATTCCCCCGCCATGTAGGTGGCTAGGGCTATCAGTGGTTGATGCATAATTTTTGGGTGTGGGGTGTGGGGAATAGGCAATAGGCAATAGGCAATAGGCAATGGGGAATGGGGAATGGGGAATGGGGAATGGGG
>JBNGCR010000162.1:10707-12587 GCA_050045915.1 Limnospira sp. | reverse complement strand
TTCCCCCCAAAATTGGGGGGCTAGGGGGGCAAGAGTTCCCCCCAAAATTGGGGGGCTAGGGGGGCAAGAGTTCCCCCCAAAATTGGGGGGCTAGGGGGGCAAGAGTTCCCCCCAAAATTGGGGGGCTAGGGGGGCAAGAGTTCCCCCCAAAATTGGGGGGGTTAGGGGGGCTTTTTCCAGATCTTATAATTCTTTTAAAAACTCGGTCACGGCATCATATTGGTCGTGATAACAAATGTATTTTGTCAACAGGTTAAAATCCAAATCGGGCAGCAAATCACTCCGTTTCACCCGATGATAACTGTCCCGCAAAACATACACCTTTAACAAGCCATCCTCCCAAAACCAAACTTCGGGAATACCAATGCCACGATAGATCTCCAACGCATCGATCGCCCCGCTGGTGACAATGACTTCCAGCACCAGATCGGGTCTCGCTTTTTGAGTCCCGATACTGTAGGACTCATAACGGTCATCACCACACCTCCCGCAACGCTTAAAATCCGACGATCGCCATTTTCCAAAATCGGCAGCAGTTCCCGAGATACTGATTGAGTCGAACTCATAACCAAACGTTCCCGAATATCTATGATTCAGTGTACCGAAGAATTGGGCCTATAGCCTCGCCCCCCACGATTCGGGCAACCCCACTCAAACATTCGGGCAACCCTGTAAGGTTGCCCCCACAATGGCAGATTTTTCTGGGAATTGACAGACGTAGAGGCAAGCCTCTGTGCTTGCCATCCGCACCCCATTGACGTAGGGGCAAGCCTCCGTACTTGCCATCCTCACCCCTCCAACAGCCGCATCACAAAACGATCGCGCCCCTGTGCCTTAGCCTCATAGAGAGCCATATCCGCCGCAGAAATGAGTTGTTCCACTTGGAGATCAAAATGGGGGTAAATACTCGTTACCCCCAAACTGAGGCTCACATAAGGGCAAATAGGAGAAGCTTCATGAGGCCGCTGCAACTGTCGAATTTCAGCCCGGATCGCCTCCGCGATGTGGCGAGTCCCCTCGGCATCCGTATTCGGCAAAATCACGGCGAACTCCTCCCCCCCGTAGCGGGCCACCAAATCCCCCGGACGTCGCACGGCGCGGCTCAGAGCCCGAGCAACATCCTGCAAACAATGATCGCCCTCCTGATGCCCATAGGTATCGTTATAGGGCTTAAAAAAATCGACATCGCACAAAATCAACGAAATCGGCCTCCCCTCCCGGATCGCCCGCCGCCACTCAGCCTCCAAATAGCTGTCAAACTGTCGCCGGTTGGGCACCTGAGTCAACCCGTCCAACGTCGCCAGACGCTCCAACTGCTGGTACAACTCCGCCTGTTGGATAGCAATGCCCAACTGCAAAGCCAGTTGTTGCAAAAAATCGATCGCCACCGTCTCCCACTGGCGGGGTTCGGAACAGTGCTGAACCATCAGCAAGCCCCAAAGCCGATTGTGGGGACCCGACCCCGACTCCCCAGACACCTCGGCGAGTACCCCATTCAAAATCGGAATGACCAAATTCGCCTTAACCTGCAACTGGGACAACAAATTGATATCGCACCGGCCCGGGTCCGCAGTCGAAATGTCGGTGAGCGCCTGGACTTTTCCCTGCCGGTAGCGTTCCAGATATTGGGGAGTCCAGCAATCCTCCGTCACCGCCGTCCCCACCACGGACTGCCAGCCGGGGGCCACGGATTCCACCACCATCGTGCCGTTCCCGTCCTCCCGGAATTGGTAGATCACCACCCGGTCCGTGTGCAGGTACTCCCGCACCTCCGCCACAGTAGTTTGTAAAATATCATTTAACTTCAGCGATCGCCGGATGCGCTGGGTGATCGAAAACATCAGCCGTTCCCGTTCCGCCTGCTGCCGCAAATTCTGTTC
>JBNGCR010000162.1:0-10607 GCA_050045915.1 Limnospira sp. | reverse complement strand
GGGTGATCGAAAACATCAGCCGTTCCCGTTCCGCCTGCTGCCGCAAATTCTGTTCAGCCCGCTTGCGATCAGTAACATCCTCCACCATCCCCTCATAGTAAAGCGTCCGTCCCCGGCCGTCCTTCACAGCCCGGGCTTTTTCAGAAATCCAGATAATCCGGCCGTCGGCACGGTACACCTGGGACTCAAAATTGACGATCGCCTCCGACTCCCGCAACTGGCTGATAAACTCATCCCGGCGATCGGGATCGACGTACAACTGCCGGGTGATGTCAGTCAGTTGCGCCATCAGTTCCCCAGGGGTAGCGTAGCCGTAAATCTTAGCCAGAGCCGGGTTGACATTGAGGTATTTTCCCTCCGGCGTGGTTTGAAAGATCCCCTCGATCGCATTTTCAAACAAACTGCGGTACTCCTGTTCGGTGACTTGCAAAGCGTCGAGGGCCCGCTTGCGCTCGGTGATGTCCCGGTAGGAACTCAAAAATAACTTGTCGTCCCCATTGTCCAGGATCGAGGTGGACACCAGCAGGGTCTTGCGATCGCCGGATTTGCTGCAGATCGTCGTCTCCACGTCCCGGACTCCCCCCCGTTCCAAAATTTCGTAGAGTCCGGTCAGGGCATCGGCGTGGGCTTCGGGGTCCGGGTAGAGCAGCCGCAAAAAATCCTGGGAACTTTCCGCCTCCGGCAGGCTGTACCCGGTAATTTCCCGCATTTTAGAATTGTAGATGATAAACTTTCCCCGCCGATCGCTCAGGGTGATGCCCTCGCCGACGGTTTCGATCACACAGGTTAACTGGCGGGCCGTCTGCAGGATTTGGGCTTCCGTTTGCCGGCGCTCCGTGATGTCCTCGCACGTCACCAAAATCCCCACCACCTCCCCTTCGTTGTCGTGGAGGGGGATGCGGTTAGTTTCCCAATCGGCTGTCGAGCCGCCGGGCAGAGGCCGGGTTTCCACATGGCGGTACTCGGGGACGTCAGTTTCCATGACCCGGCGATCGCGGACTCGCATCTCGTCGGCCTGTTCCCCCCAGGGCAAGTCCTCGTCCCTCAACCCCGCGATCGCCTCGGAACTCCCCAAACCGGCACATTCCGCCCCCCGGCGGTTGCACCCCAAATAGACCGAATTGCAATCTTTCCAAAAAATCGCCTCCGGGATGTTGTCCGTCACCAATTGCAACATCTTCCGCGATCGATCCAGGGCTTCCCGGGCTCTGAGGCGTTCCTGGATCTCTTGCTGCAGTTGCCGTCGGGTGCGGAACAACTCCGCCGTCCGGCGGGCGACTTCTTCCCGCAGGTGGGAACCCAGGTGCAGCAGTTCTTCCTCGGCCCTCCGGCGTTCGGTAATGTCGATGCCAGACCCGGTGTACCCCAAAAATGCGCCCTCCCGCGTCCGCTGGGGAACCCCCGTTTCACAGATCCAACGGTACTCCCCATCAGACCGTCGCAGGCGATATTCGCGCTGGAAGGGCTTGCGATCGCCCGAGGCTTGCCGGTAAGCTATCAAACAGTTTTCGCGATCGTCCGGGTGAATCCCCGCCACCCAACCGTCCCCCCGTTCCGCTTCCCAGGAACGCCCGGTAAACTCCAACCAAGTTTCGTTAAAAAATGTGTACGCTCCTTGGGCATCGGAGATCCACATCATCACGGGTGTCGGTTCCGCAAAAACCCCGAACCGCTTTCGGTCCCGTTCGATCGCCTTTGCCAAGCGGTGCAGGTTCCCATCCAAATCGAGTAGCTGTTCTGAACCGAAGTTCCCCCCGTAGTGACAACGGCTGCACTCAATCAATTCTGCGTTTCCCATAGGGCGATTTCATATCAATTGCCATTCGGAAAATTATACTTCCATCCCCCCGGGGTTAATGTTATGAATCCTACGGCGATCGGTCCCGATTTGTGGTAATCTATCTTGGGTGTTTAAATATTTTTCGTTCTCCGGCCGGAGCCGCGATCGCGGACAGGATTGATTGTAGCAACTTTTGATTGCGCGAAGGATGCAGAATTTGTATCCGCAGATTCCGCAGATTTCACAGATTGGGAAAATGATCCCTCCTCCGAACTGTCGTCAACCTCGATTCTCGTGCGATCGGACACCAGCCCGCCAGTTTTTAATGTCAAGTTAAAAAATAAATGTCAGATTCAGAACGTCGAATTTGCATCGTATTTGGAACTCGGCCGGAGGCGATTAAAATGGCTCCCGTCGTTCGGCAATTCCGGCAATCCTCCCACTGCCAAGTCCGGGTCATCCTCACCGGACAACACCGGGAAATGGTCGCACAAGTTATGGATCTTTTTGACCTCAAAGCCGATCGCGATCTCGAGATTATGCGACACCGACAAACCCTGACAGACATCACCTGCCGCAGCCTGGAAGGACTGGGAAACTTGTATCAAGAAATCGCCCCCCACATGGTTCTCGTTCAGGGCGACACCACCACCGCCTTCGCCGCCGCCCTAGCCGCATTTTATCAGAAAATACCCGTCGGCCACGTCGAAGCCGGACTGCGGACCGATGACCTCTTCAACCCCTACCCCGAAGAAGCCAACCGCCGCCTCATCTCCCAACTCGCCCAGTTACATTTCGCCCCCACCCGACAGGCCGTCGAAAACCTCAAAAATTCCGGCGTTGTCGGGGAGATTTATCAGACGGGAAATACCGTCATTGATGCTTTATTGTCCGTCGCCAAAACTCAACCAAAACTCGATATTCCCCATTTTGATAGTGAGAATCAACGCCTGATTTTGGCGACCGTCCACCGCCGGGAAAATTGGGGGGAACCATTGGAAGGCATTGCCCGGGGATTTCTGCAAATTTTAAATCGCTTTTCCGACACGGTTTTACTTCTTCCACTGCATCGAAATCCCACGGTGAGAGAACCCTTAAAAAATGCCTTGGGCGACCATCCCCGGGTGATTTTGACCGAACCCCTCGACTATGCCCAACTCGTCGCCGCGATCGCCCACTCCTATTTCCTCCTCACCGATTCCGGGGGACTCCAGGAAGAAGCACCCAGCCTGGGTAAACCCGTTTTGGTGTTGCGAAAAACCACCGAACGCCCGGAAGCGATCGCGGCTGGAACCGCCCAACTCGTCGGCACAGACCCCGAGGACATCTTGGCAGCCGCCTCCTCACTCCTCGCCGACCCCGACGCCTACCAAAAAATGGCGACCGCCGTCAACCCCTTCGGGGACGGCCGCGCCGCCGAACGCATCGTCCGCGAGGTCGAGAACTATCAACAATTAACCATTAATAATAACAATTAAAAATCCATAACTATAGAGGGGTTTGACCCCCTTAAATCCACCTATTTTGTCGCCAAAAATGATGCCGGATACCAATGATAATTATTTGAAAATTCTCTCAGCCTGTCCTCCCCGTCCTATCAAAAATCGGGATGAATTTCTAAAAGTTCAAGCTGTTATAGACGGTTTAATCGACCAACCGGAATTGAGTCCCGATGAACAGGATTACCTGGACGTTTTGGGGACCCTCGTTTACGACTATGAAGAACGGGTCGAAGAACCGATTCCCGACATTTTTGGCGTGGAACTGTTGAAAGTTCTAATTGCCGACCGGGGGATGAAACAAAAAGATCTGGTTCCCATTTTTAAAACCGAATCGATCGCGTCGGATATTTTGAACGGAAAGCGTCAGTTGACCGTGGAACACATTCAAAAATTGGCGGAATTTTTCCACCTTTCCCCGGCCGTCTTTTTTTCGACATCCCATGCCACGGAATAGAAACAGAGGATCTCATCACCCGGTCGTCCCCGAAGCATTGACGGCCGGCGATCTTCCGGATCGCGCCGCCGACGGGTTAAAATCTGTAGCAAAGCCGGATCAAATTTAATCTACACTATGGATACAAGAGCATTTAGACGATCGCTCCAGCATTCGGACTCCTACAACCGCAAGGGCTTCGGGCACAAAGAAGAAGTGGCCGGAGTCATGGACACGGCCTACAAAAGCGGCCTGATCCAGGAAATCAGAGACAATAATTATACTCTGAGACGGGGTGACGTCACCATCCGGCTGGCGGAGGCCTTCGGATTCTGCTGGGGGGTGGAACGGGCCGTGGCGATGGCCTACGAGACGCGGCAACATTTTCCAGGCGATCGCATCTGGATCACCAACGAAATCATCCACAACCCCTCCGTCAACCAGCATTTGCGGGATCTGAACGTCGAGTTCATCCCCGTCGAAGACGGCCAGAAAGACTTCTCCGTGGTGGAAGCCGGCAATGTCGTCATCCTCCCGGCCTTCGGGGCCAGCGTCCAAGAAATGCAGATCCTCAACGACAAAGGTTGTAAGATCGTCGATACCACCTGTCCCTGGGTGTCGAAAGTTTGGAATACCGTCGAAAAGCACAAGAAAAAACAGTACACCTCCATCATCCACGGGAAATACAAACACGAAGAAACCGTCGCCACCAGTTCCTTCGCGGGTAAATATTTGGTGGTGTTGAATTTAGAAGAGGCCGAATATGTAGCCGACTACATCCTCAACGGCGGCGATCGCGAAGCATTTTTGGCAAAATTCGCCGGTGCCCACTCCGAGGGATTCGACCCCGATCGCGACCTCGACTGTATCGGCGTCGCCAACCAAACCACCATGTTAAAAAGCGAAACCGAACAGATCGGAAAACTGTTTGAACGGATTCTGATGAAAAAGTACGGTCCGGAGAATTTGAACCAACATTTCCAAAGTTTCAATACCATCTGCGACGCCACCCAGGAACGCCAGGACGCGATGCTGAATTTGGTGGAGGAGAAATTGGATCTGATGTTGGTGATCGGCGGGTTCAACTCCTCGAATACCACCCACCTGCAAGAAATGGCGATCGAACGGGGAATTCCCTCCTATCACATCGACGGTCCCGATCGCATTCTCGGCGGAAACCAAATCGAACACAAACCCCTGGGCCGGGATCTCGAAATCGCCGAAAACTGGCTTCCGAACGGTCAAATCGTTGTGGGTGTCACCTCCGGCGCCTCCACCCCGGATCGGGCCGTGGAAGGGGCGATCGAAAAACTCTTCGCCCTGAAACTGATTGGGGTGTAGGGACAATTGATAATTGACAATTGACAATTGACAATTATCAATTCCTGCCCTCCTGCCCGGGAGCCCCGCCACCTCCCCGCTTCTCAGCTTCCGGGCAAAGTCGAATAAATCTTGATAGGCTAGAACGGTATAGCTGACCGATCCGATCCAATTTCACACATCGAAGTCCAGGGAGCGCAGAGAAATCATGTAGATTGATCCGTCGGTTGATATCCACGCTCGAACCAACTTGTAGACCAGCTTAGGGTAGAGGAAGTGACAATGAAAGCCATGATTTTGGCCGCGGGCAAGGGTACTCGCGTTCGTCCCATTACCTACACCATCCCCAAACCTCTGATTCCCATCCTCCAAAAACCGGTGATGGAGTTTTTGGTGGATCTGTTGCGGCGACACGGTTTCGACCAAATTATGGTCAACGTCAGCCACTTGGCGGATGAAATCGAAAACTACTTTCGCGACGGCCAACGCTTCGGCGTCGAAATTTCCTATTCTTTCGAGGGGAGTATCGAAGACGGCAATCTGATCGGAAAAGCCCTGGGTTCAGCCGGGGGGATGAAAAAAATTCAAGATTTTAATCCCTTTTTCGACGATACTTTTATCGTCCTCTGCGGAGACGCCCTCATCGATCTGGATCTGACGGAGGCTGTTAGATGGCACAAAGAAAAGGGCGCGATCGCCACCGTCGTCATGAAATCCGTACCGAAAGATCAGGTGTCGAGTTACGGTGTCGTCGTCACGGACGAGGAAGATCGCATCAAGGCGTTTCAGGAAAAACCCTCCGTCGAAGAGGCCCTCAGCACCAGCATCAACACCGGGATCTATATTTTTGAACCCGAGATTTTCAACTACATTCCCTCCGGGTGCGAGTACGACATCGGCGGCGACCTGTTCCCCCATCTGGTGAAAATCGGCGCCCCCTTCTACGGCATCACGATGGATTTTGAATGGGTGGATATCGGCAAAGTTCCCGACTACTGGCGGGCGATCCGCAGCGTGTTGCTTGGAGAGGTGAAAAATGTCCCCATCCCCGGACGGGAAGTCGCCCCCGGCGTTTACACCGGGTTGAATGTGGCGGTGAACTGGGATCAAGTCCACGTCGAAGGGCCGGTTTACATCGGCGGCATGACCCGCATCGAAGATGGGGCCACGATTATCGGTCCGACGATGATCGGGCCGAGTTGTTCGATCTGTAGCAATGCCTACGTCAGCAACAGCGTTATCTTCGAGTATTCCCGTCTCGGCCGCGGCGTCCGTTTGGTGGATAAGCTGGTGTTCGGCCGCTACTGCGTGGACAAAGAGGGAGCGGCGATCGATGTCCAAGCAGCAGCCCTGGACTGGCTGATCACCGACGCCCGCCAGGTGATGGCCGACCCCCCCGAAGAACATCAGGCGATCGCAGATATTCTCAGCACGTCGTGAATAATTGATAATTGATAATTGACAATTGATCATTATCGATTGATTGATAGCAACGAGTGCTCGTGTGTTGAGAGTTGGGTGAGGCGGACAAACCTCGGAACCCTGATTCCCAGGTCATTTCAATTCCCCACACCCCACGCGCAGCGCTATATCTTCCGCGACACCCGCTTTTTCTTGTCCGTCGAGTTGGCCGTGTCATGTCTTCAACGATCTCCGATCGCGCGTCATTTAAATTAGCCGAACCCGGTGCATCCTACCCCGGCGAACCGTCGGGCGATCGCGGGGAGGAACCGAGACTCGTCGAAGTGTTGGTGGACTTGCCGACTCGGCGGATCGCCGGCCCGGAAGAAGAGACGGAAACTCTCTATACCTACGGCATTCCAGCCCATCTAGATATCGAACCGGGGGATATTCTCAGCGTCCCGTTCGGCAGCCAACAAGTAGGGGCGATCGCGATCCGGTTGGTTTCCGACCTCCCCCCCGGCTTGCCCCCGAACCGCCTGCGGGACGTGGAAGACATCACCTGTCGCGGCTTCTTCCCCCCCACCTACTGGCAACTCCTCCAACAGGTTTCCCGCTACTATCAAACGCCCTTAATTCGGACAATCCGCACCTCCCTGCCGCCGGGATTGCTGCGTCGGAGTCAGCGCCGCATCCGCCTGAAAACCGAAGCCGTCCCCCCCCACGCCGAACAATTTTTGCAACCGTCCGCCCAAGCGATCCTGCACCTCCTTACCCAGTCCAGTACGGGGGATTACACCTGGCAATACCTCCAGCGACAAGTGAGGGGCGGCTATCGCGGACTGCAAGATCTCCTCAAACGGGGCTGGGTGGAAAGTTATTTGGAACCGCCGAGCCCCCCGCGCCCCAAACTCCAACAGGCGATCACTTTAGTGGTGGATTTGCCCCCCCGAGATCTCACGCCCCGCCAGCGGGAGGTTTTGGAAAGCCTGCGGCGGCGGGGGGGGGAAATGTGGGTGACGGAGTTGCTGCAAACCTGCAACACCAGTTCGGGACTGTTGAAAACCTTGCAAGAAAAGGGATGCGTCGTCATTTCCGAGCGGGAAATCCTGCGGCGCGATTGGGCCGAGCCCACCGGCAAAGCCGACCGCCCTAAATCCCTCACCCCCCACCAAGAACGGGCTTTAGAAATCATTCACAATTTGTCCGGCTTCCACCGGGTACTCCTCCACGGTGTCACCGGATCGGGTAAAACGGAAGTATATTTGCAGGCGATCGCCCCCATTTTGGAGCGGGGACTCTCGGCCCTCGTCCTCGTCCCGGAAATCGGCCTCACGCCCCAACTCACCGACCGCTTCCGCGCCCGCTTCGGCGATCGCGTTTTCGTTTACCACAGCGCCCTGTCCGAGGGCGAACGCTACGACACCTGGCGCAACATGACCCGGGGAATGCCCCAAGTGGCGATCGGGACGCGATCGGCCATTTTCGCCCCCCTGCCCAATTTGGGATTAATTGTCCTCGACGAAGAACACGACGGCAGCTTCAAACAAGACCAGCCCCAGCCTTGCTACCACGCCCGCACCGTCGCCACCTGGCGGGCCGAACTGGAAAATTGTCCCCTGATGTTGGGATCGGCCACACCCTCCCTGGAAAGTTGGCAAGCTCACCGCCACCCCACCCATCCCCAAATTCACTACCTTTCCCTGCCCGAACGGGTGCAATCCCGCCCCCAACCCCCCGTCGAAGTCGTGGATATGCGGCAGGAGTTGAAGCGGGGCAATCGCTCCATTTTCAGCTACAGTTTGCAAGAAGCGATCGGCCAATTGCGCGACAATCACCAACAGGGTATTCTCTTCATCCACCGCCGGGGACACAGCACCTTCGTCTCCTGCCGCAGTTGCGGCTACGTCGTGGAATGCCCCCACTGCGATGTCTCTCTCTCCTACCACCACACCCACGCGGAAGCCGCCCCCCAGTTGCGGTGCCACTACTGCAACTATTCCCGAGACTACCCCCAACGCTGTCCCGAGTGCGATTCCCCCTACTTCCGACATTTCGGCAGCGGCACCCAGCGCGTCGCCCAGGAATTGCAGCGGACGTTCCCGGAATTGCGCTTCATCCGCTTCGACAGCGACACCACCCGCACTAAAAACGCCCACCGCATCCTGTTGACTCGCTTCGCCCACCGGGAAGCGGATTTGTTGGTGGGGACTCAGATGCTCACCAAAGGCCTGGATTTGGATTCCGTCGGGTTGGTGGGAATTGTGTCGGCGGACGGATTGCTGCACCTCTCGGACTACCGGGCCGGCGAACGGGCGTTTCAAACATTGTTGCAGGTGGCCGGACGGGCGGGGCGGGGTGACGATCCTGGCCGGGTGATTTTGCAGACCTACACCCCCGAACATCCGGTCATCCAGGCGGTGCGAAACCACGCCTATGAGAGTTTTGTGGAAACGGAGTTGCAACAGCGATCGGAACTCAATTATCCCCCCCGCGGCCGGCTGATCTTGTTGCGCTTGAGTAGCGTCAATGCCGGGGAAGTGGAACGGACGGCCCAAAATCTGGCGACGGAGTTGGAAGGGGCGATGGGGGATTCGATCCTGGAATTGTTGGGTCCGGTTCCCGCCCCCGTGATGCGGGTCGCCAATCAATATCGCTGGCAGATTTTGTTGAAGTTGTCGCCGGGGGAAGGGGAAATTCCCCCCATTTTTGAATCTTTGGGAACAGGTTGTCCCCGCTCTGTCCATCTGACGATTGATGTCGATCCCCTGACATTGGGATAATAATGGGGATCGAAGGGCGGACCAAAAGCGCCGAAAAGCTGACCTAGATTGATTTACAGGCTCCGGGGAAGTATCGTTTGCTACAAACTTTCCTGGCGTATCTGATATCTTATATCAGCATATCTGGGTATATTAAAGTAGACACTTTGTCAAATTATTGTTACCATTTGTAACAATTGACCCGAACGGCAAATCCAGCCCAGGAACTTACATCTAATCGTTAAGGAGTTAAAACCATGATGGAACCGCGTGGCGACCTATCTTTGGAACAACAATTCAACCTGTCTTCGTTCAAGATGCAGGTGAACCAGATGAGCCGCGAACAGGCTCAAGAGTTTTTGGTGAACCTCTACGAACAAATGTTGATTCGGGAGAATATGTACCAGCATTTTCTCAAGTACCAGTGGGGTTTAGAGTCCAGTCCGGGTACTGAGTAAATCTTACTGCTGTCGATACCAGTCGGCGACCTGGTGTCTCTTACTTTTTTCCAGTCCGGAAGCGAGTTGGGGGTAGCGGGGCGTCAACTTTACGAAATAATTAACAATTAACAATTAATAATTAATAATGAAAGAGGGAGTCGGGAGTCGGGAATAGGGAATAGGGAATAGGGAGTCGGGAATAGGGAGTAGGGAATAAAATTTGTAGGGGCAACCTTACAGGGTTGCCCACCGGTTTGTTTAATTATCAATTATCAATTATCAATTATCAATTATCTCAAGTCGGTTTTCGCTCCATTGTCCCTTCCATAATACTGACCAGGTTGAGGTGGTGGCCAGCCATAATGCCGCTGGAATAGTAATATCGATTGTTATCGACCTGGCGGAGCGTCTCGAAGCCGCTGCGACGCTGGCGTTCGTCGCCGAGAACCCAGAATCGCTGCACGATTAGGGACGGACCGATCAACCCCTCGCCTTCGACTTTGCCGAATTCGCTGTGTTGCAGTAAAAATGTGTATTGGCGTTCGTTGGTGTCCAGGCGGCCTCGATATTGGAGGATGATGTCGTTGCGATCGCTATTCGGAAACACCAACTTCGTGACCAGGCTGAACCACTCGCTCTGATGCCAAGCGACCAGGGTTTTTCCACGAACGCTCGTCGGCACTCCATTGTGATCGAGCCAAGTTCCTTCGATCACCCACTGGCCGGATTGGATTAGGAAAGTATGAGTCACGTAAAACTTTTGGGAGGGTTGGAAGCTCCGTGATTGATCGCGGAGAGGAAAACCGACTCAAGCGGCTTTAGCCGCCAGCACCCCCTTGCGGGGTGGAGGGGTATGGTTGCCCCTCCATGGAGCTATGGTTGGCTCCGACTCCCTTGCGGGGTAATGTTTGCTTCGCTAATGTTCAGAGTCGGTACTTTCCAAATCGCACTGTCTTAACCCCTTAGGAC
>JBNGCR010000161.1:4376-12677 GCA_050045915.1 Limnospira sp. | reverse complement strand
GCTACCTGAAGGGGAGGGCACGAAGCCCCCGTGCTTCAGCCGGGGGTGCTGACCTTTGCCCGATCGCAAAAAAGCGATTAAATTGTCGAGAGAATCCATGAATTCTCCCTACTTTCGGCGTTTGTGCGGTTTCCGGTGTACCATCGCGGCTTCCGCCGGAAACCCGACATGGGGGACCACCTGATCCTGACGTTCTTCTTCCAGCCGTTTCAGTTCGGTATAGTCAACCCAGTGGATGCAATCGACGGGACAGGTGTCGATCGCCTCCTGAATCGCATCTTCCGAATCGCCATCTTGCCGAAACACGCGCGATCGCCCGTGGTCGGGCTCGATATAGAATGTGTTTCGGGCGACGTGGGCACAGTGCTTGCAACCGATGCAGGTGGGTTCATCGACGTAAACCCCCTTCTGGCGCAGCGTACCCCCCAACTCCGGCTCGAAGCCGGAACGCTCAGGTGCATCCCGCAACACCCCGCCGAGTTCCGGTTCCAAACCCGAACGTTCCGGCGAGGTATGAGTTGATGATGCAGACCATTCAGACATTAGGCGCTCCAACGTTGGACAACTAGGCGGATCGAACCATCTTGATGATTTTGCTGTTCGGACACTTGGAAACCCTGCTGGGCGCTGGCGCTCACGACGGTGTGGAACGCATAGCGCTGGGTGACTTTTTTCAGGAAATAATCCACTGGCCAAGCCTGTTGCCAGAACTGCAAATCTGCAACCAGTTCGTATTCCTGACCGTTCCAGGTGAACCCGAGATCGTAGCCGTTCTCTTGTTCGATGACAACTTCGGCCGGGTGGGTTTGGCCCCGATAGCCCCGAACTTCTCGCGGCCCGGGCTTCCAGTCGATGCCCAGATCGGTTAAAGCAGCTTTTAAAGACGACAGATTGCGAATTTGCGTCTTGATTTGGCTAAAGTGTGACATAGTTGGTAAGTTTTGAATGAATTGCGTGAACAGATAAGCGGGACAGGATTTTACCAGTTGCTAAAACCCACTTGGGCAGTCGCAGTGTCAGACTGGTGATTCGCTTGGGTGAAGTATTCGGAGGTTTTCTCCTGAGTCAATACCACACCCAACTCCGCTTCGATCGCGGCTGTGACCTCGGCACAGGAGGTACCGACAATGCCGGTGACTTTCTCCTGAACTCGGCCGTCGGGATAGATGATAAACTCTAGGGTTTCCATAGCTCACACTGACTGCACGGGTGGTCTAAAACGAGACCAACACCGGAGAACGAGCTTCGATGTTGGCTCCAGATCAATCAGATGGTTCTGACTCTAAGCTCCAGTGATCGGGCGATCGACGATTCCCAATTGATGAAAAACGCATGATAACTTTACAAAAGTTATCAATAGCTGAAGCAGTAGGTTCATTATATGTTAAGTTTCGCGTAGATGCCCCGAACCGTCAAGATGGGGGAGAGGGAGTCGGGAGGCGGAGGGGGCGGAGGAGGCAGAGGAGGCAGAGGAGGCAGAGGAGGCAGAGGGAGTGGAGGGGGTGCATTTAAATAGCGCCTCCGCTGGAGTACAGATGCGGCAACGCCATTGATGAGAGATAATAGAAGATTGTCCAATTTCAAGCGTCTGTCATGAGTAATCATCAGCCAATCACACATTCGGCCCAGAATCCCATGCGCGTGGGGGTGCTGGGATTCGGCGGCCTGGGACAAGCGGCTGCGCGGGTGTTGGCACCCAAACGGGAAATGCGCTGGGTGGCGGCGGCCGATCAAAAAGGATACGTCTATTCAACCGAGGGACTCGATCCGGACCGGTGTATCGAAGTGTATCGCGATCGCGGCTCTTTGGGAGATCTCAAACCGGGCGGCACCCACAGCACCCAAAGCATTGAAGATCTGATCCGCCGGGGTTCTCAGGGGGTCGAGGGTTACTTTTTGGCCCTCCCCAACTTGCCCAACACGTTCATGGCTTCCGTGGCGAAAGCCTTTATCGAGTCCGGCTGGCGCGGGGTTCTGGTGGATGCCCTGAAGCGCACCAGCGCCGTCGAACAGCTTTTGGAATTGCAAGATGATCTCAACAATGCCGGGATCACCTACATGACGGGTTGCGGCGCCACGCCGGGACTGCTGACGGCGGCGGCGGCGGTGGCGGCCCAGAGTTACGCGGAAATTCATAGCGTTAAAATCACCTTCGGGGTGGGTATCGCCAACTGGGAGGCTTACCGGGCCACCATCCGGGAAGATATCGCCCACCTCCCCGGCTACGACGTGGAACGGGCCCGGGCGATGACGGATGCGGAGGTGGAGGCGCTGTTGGACGAAACCGACGGCCTGCTGAAGTTGGAAGGGATGGAACACGCCGACGATATCATGTTGGAATTGGCGGGAATTTGCGATCGCGATCGTGTCACGGTGGGCGGCGTCGTCGATACCCGCAACCCCAAAAAGCCGCTGAGTACCAACGTCCGAGTCACCGGCCGCACCTTCGAGGGGAAAATCTCCACCCACACGTTTACCCTCGGCGACGAAACCAGCATGGCGGCGAATGTCTGCGGTCCGGCCTTCGGTTATTTAAAAGCCGGGATCAACTTGCACCGCCGGGGAATTCACGGCCTGTTTACCGCCGCCGAAGTGATGCCGCAGTTCGTGCGCTAGGGTGGTTTGATATCATGTCCGCCAGAATTGTTTGAACAAAAACGATTTCTATCGTTCGGCAATCAGAAACTGCGGGGAGGGGAAAGGGCGAATTGTCCGTTTCCTTTCCCGCAATTTTAGGATGGCAAAATTTGTCGGATCTCTTCCACGGGAGAGGGTGAATGCCATTCGCCCCGATTTTTGACGATCGCCCCTCATCGGAAGATTGCAAAATCTGTTGAATCTCTGACAATGGCAAGCCCAAAAGTTGTGCGATCGCTTCCGGGCTATTTCCCAAATTTGCCCGAGGAAGAAACCGGGTTTCTCGGGCAAATTTGGGTGGGGAGGAGAGATGTTGGTAGAAACCCGGTTTCTAGGTTTATGGTGGGGGAAGTAACCTGACCTCCACAATGCGGCCGGCGTACCTTAAAATAGATGAGATCGCACCGATTGAATGCCCCCCAAATGTGTAATCGTCCATTTTCTAGTCCGAGAGGAAATCAACAATGATTGCCATTCCAGAACGTCCACCTTTCGCCCCCGAAGAATACCTCGAATGGGAAGAAAAACAACCCCTCAAATATGAATATATTGACGGTCAAGTATTTGCCATGACCGGGGGAAGTATTCCCCACAACGATATCGCCGTCAACCTGACCACGGCCCTCAAAAATCACCTGCGTGGCAGGGGATGTAAAGTTTCGATGGCCGATGCCAAACTCGGCATTTCCGAAGCCGGCCCCTTTTTCTATCCAGATGTGATGGTCACTTGCGACGAAACCGACCGACGCGCCACCAAAGTCCTCTATCACCCCCGCCTGATTGTCGAAGTTATCTCCCCCAAGACGGAAGCGGTTGACCGGGGCCAAAAGTTTCAAAATTACCGTCGTATCTCCAGTTTAAAAGAATACGTTTTGATCGACACGAAACGGGCGATCGTGGAATGTTTCCGACTGAATGAAAGTGGAATTTGGGAACTTTACAATTATGGGGAAGGAGATGAAATACAACTGACCAGCGTCGATTTCAGCTTTCCCATCGACCTGCTTTATGAAGATGTCATTTTTGAAGAAACCGACACGAATTGACCTGAATTTGATAGTCCCGAGGTATCGATGACAACAATCACAGCCAACCTTTGGCTTTCATAATTGATGGTATTTTTTACCATTTTAGCAGGATTTTCGGAAAAGAAACCGAGTTTCTGAATTGATATTTTTCTGATTTTGATGATAAGATTGTCAAGCTACGCTGGATTGACGACAAATTGCAGAATTGGAACCGATGACTCGATATATTATCAATCGCCTGTTGGGTGCCATTCCCACTTTGATCGCCATCAGTTTGGTGTTATTTTTAGTCTTGGCACTAGCCCCCGGCGACCCGATGGGGGAGTTCGCCACCAACCCTTCGATTACGGCGGAAGTGCGGGAAAATATTCGGCGATCGCTCGGATTAGACCAACCCCTTCCCATCCGTTATATTAAATGGGCGTGGTCTTTTTTGCAAGGGGATATGGGCTATTCTTTCACCAGCCGTACCCCGGTGGGCGAACTGATTTTGCAGCGCCTCCCAGCGACGCTTTGGATTGCCGGGACTGCTTATTTATTGGCGATCGCGATCGCGTTTCCCCTGGGCATCATTTCCGCCCTCAAACGCCACTCTATTTTCGACCAAGTAGCCACGACTTTCGCTTTTTTGGGATTCTCTCTCCCCCCCTTCTTCACCGGACTGCTCTTCATCATTCTTTTCAGCGTCCAGCTCGACTGGTTTCCCTTTATTTATAATAGCACATTAAAAGTCACCAACCTGCAAACCTTTGGGGAACAAATCAAACAGTCGGTGATGCCGATCGCCGTTTTAACTCTATTTCAAGCTGCCCCATTAATGCGATTTATCCGTTCTTCGATGTTGGAAGAATTGAACCGGGATTACGTCCGCACGGCCCAGGCCAAAGGGTTGCCCAATTTTCAGGTCGTCAACGGTCATATTTTACGCAATGCTTTGATTCCGGTCGTCACCCTGATGGCATTAAATATTCCGGCTATTTTTACCGGCGCATTGATCACGGAACAGGTGTTTCGGGTTCCGGGCATTGGGGCGCTGTTGATCGAGTCGATTTATCGCAGCGATACCCCCGTCGTCATGGCGATTACCTTTGTTTACGCTATTTTTGTCGTTCTGTTTAATCTGGTTGCCGATATTTTGTATGGGTTTTTAGATCCTCGGGTGCAATATAAATAGTGGATTTTAACCACTCCAGGCACGGAGGAGGCGGAGAGATATAGCAGTTTTCGATCCATCCAATTTGATACCGACGATCCCCCTAAATCCCCCTTCACAAGGGGGACTTTGAATTCGCAAATGTATATCGCGGACTTGAAAATTGCTGTAGTTATCTCCGAGTCAGGGTGATGAGTGTGAGTTCTGGGGGACAGTTAAAACGGCCGGGGAAATAGGTTCCCAGACCGCGATTGACGTAGAGGGTATTGTCGCCGACGGGATGCAAGCCGGACGCCCATTCCCAGTGTTTGAAGATCTTGCGACATCCGGATTTTAAAGGAATCAGCCACCGCAGAGGTCGGGGAAGTTTTCGGCGAATTTTGTTGATAAAATCCGGTAAGACGCCGACGTAAGGTAACACGATCTGGCCGCCGTGGGTGTGGCCGGACAATTGCAGATCGACGCGCCAAGGTTGCAGCATGGCGGCGGTGTCGGGGTTGTGGGATAGGACGATGCGGGGGAGGGTTTCGGGGATTGATTTCATCACCGATTCGGGGTAAAATTGTTTGGAAAATAAGTCGGGAAATCCGACGATCGCCAATTCGGAACCGAGGGGATAGACGATTTCGTTGCAGAGGACGCGGATGCCGATTTGAGTCAAGGCTGCGGTAATTTCGGGGATGGAATGGGGATAGTAATGGTCGTGATTTCCCAAAACGGCATAAATTCCGGCCCGGGTTTGCAGGTGTTTGAGGTGCCGGACGAGGCGGTGGACGGGTTGGGTGTCGCGGGTGACGAAATCTCCGGTCAGGAAAACCAGGTCGGGTTCGAGGCGGTTGGATGCGGCGATCGCTTCGTCGAGGAGGGCGTCGGACAGTCGCAGGCCGTCATAGTGAAAATCGCTGAGTTGGACGAGGCGGGTTCCTTCCAGGTGGGGGGGAAGATCGGCGATCGCAATTGTCAGGGAATCGATTTTTAATTTGCTGACGAATAGGGGGCGCATAATTGTTCTATCAAATCCGGTTAAATACTCGGAAAGCGAATTCCCCCCTTATGAATGGGCAACCCTATAAGGTTGCCCCCACGGGGGGAGGTCAAACCAGCGAATCTGACATTAGAAAAAACGATCTGTCTGTCGTTGGGCTTCGGCGCGTTCAAAGAGGGGCTAAAGCCCAACAACGGACAATTTTCTAAGTGGCGGGGATTAATCCGGAATGAATCAGCAGGGGTTTGGTGCTTGGTTCCCGTCCCCGGAAGGTTTTGAAGACTTCCATTGGGTGGAGGCTGCCGCCGAGTCCCAAAACGGTGTCGCGGAATTGTTTTCCGACAGATGCGATCGCGCTTTCATTTTCCAATCCCGCTTCTTCAAAGGCGGCGAAGGCGTCGGCACTCAGGACTTCCGCCCATTTGTAACTGTAGTAACCCGCCGCATATCCCCCGGAGAAAATGTGGGTGAAGGCGCACAAAAACGAGTCTTCCGGCAGGGGTTTTAAAACGGTGGTTTTGGCTGCAATGCGGTTGCGAAGTTCGTTCACCGTTTCTTTTCCGCCCGGTTGGTAGCGGTGGTGCAATTCCAGATCCACGAACCCGAAATGTAACTGCCTCAACGTCGCCGTCCCACTCATGTAAGTGCGGGCGGCGAGGAGTTTTTGATAGTAATGTTCGGGGAGGGGTTCGCCGGTTTCGTAGTGCCGCGCCATGCCGAATAAGGTGGCGCGATCGTAACACCAATTTTCCATAAATTGGCTGGGCAATTCCACCGCATCCCACTCGACGTTATTGATACCCGCCGCCCCCGGATAATCGACGGTGGTTAGCATATGTTGCAAACCGTGGCCGAATTCGTGGAACAGGGTTTCCACCTCCGCGAAGGTCATCAAACTGGGTTTTCCGTCCACCGGGGGAGTCTGGTTGCACTGCAAATAGGCGACGGGAAGGCGAATTTTGGTGTGGCCGTCTTCGATGAGTTTCGCCCGGGTGACGCATTCGTCCATCCAGGCGCCGCCGCGTTTTTCCGACGGACGGCTGTAGGGGTCTAGGTAAAAATAGGCGATCGCTTCCCCAGTTGAATCGGCCACTTGGAAATAGCGGACGTCGGGATGCCAAACCGGCGCCAACCCGTCCGCCGGGGTGATAGCGATATTGAAAATCCGCTTAACCAGTCCGAATAACCCGTCCAAAACTTGGGGGAGGGGGAAATAGGGCCGCAATTCTTCGGCGGTGTAGGAAAACTTTTCTTCCCGCTGGCGTTCCGACCAAAATGGGATATCCCAATGTTTGAGATCGGCCGCTTCCGGGGCGTTTTTGGAGGCGGCGAAGGCTTTGAGGTCTTCAAATTCTTTCATCCCGGCGTCATAGCTGGCGGCCCGCAATTCCTCCAACAGTTCTTCGACGGCGGCGACATTGGGCGCCATTTTACTCGCCAAACTCAATTCGGCGTAGCTGGGAAAACCGAGGATGTGGGCTTTTTGCCGACGCAGGTCCAAAATCCGTTCGATCGCGGGGGAATTGTCCAGATCCCCTTCCGATGCCCGGGTGATGTAGGCCCGGTAGACGGTTTCCCGCAGGTCGCGGCGGGTGCTGTATTTCAAAAACGGCCCGAAACTGGGAAAGTCGAGGGTGATCCGCCAGGGGCCATTTTCCGGGGTGGCGGCGTCTTCTCCGGCTTCCCGGGCGGCGAGTGCGGCGAGACTCAGGAGGCTGGGGGGGAGGCCGTCTACCTCTTCTTTGGTTGTCAGGGTGAGTCCAAAGGCTTTGGTGGCGTCGAGGACGTGGTTGGAAAATTTGGTGGACAAGTCCGCGAGTTCGAGTTGAATGGCGTTGAAGCGATCGCGGATTTCTCCTTCTAAACCGACGCCGGAGAGTTCCGCGTCCCGAATGGCGGCTTCGACGATCCGCTTTTGGGCGGGTTCGAGTACGTCCCACTCGGGGGAGTCCGCCAGGGTTTTGAAGGCTTTGTAGATGGGTTGGCTTTGGTTGAGGCGGTTGATAAATTGCACCACCTGGGGTTGGACGGTTTCGTGGGCTTTCCGCAATTCGGGGCTATTTTTCACCCCCATCAGGTGGTTGACGATTCCCCAACTCCAAATTAAGCGTTCTTGGAGGCTTTGCAGGGGCTCGACGATCCCGGACCAGGTGGGTTGGGCGGTTTCTTCCAGACGGGTGAGTTCGGCGTCGAGTTCGGCTAAAAGTTGCGTCATCCCCGGGACGACGTGTTCCGGCGTGATGTCGGCGAACGGGGGGAGTCCTTTGCCGATCAGGAGCGGATTTTGGGTCATGGTACTGGTATTCATCAAATTGCGATTGATTGCCAAAAGAGCTTCTTTATAGTTTAGTATCGCTCAGGGGTTAGTCGGATTGACTTCAGTTTGGCGATCGCCCTTTTCCCTTATGGGCAACCCGATAAGGTTGCCCCCACGGGGGGGCGAGGGGACGGCGATCGATTGGCGGTCAAATCAGCGGATCAGACTCTAAACGACATCT
>JBNGCR010000161.1:0-4276 GCA_050045915.1 Limnospira sp. | reverse complement strand
GGGGACGGCGATCGATTGGCGGTCAAATCAGCGGATCAGACTCTAAACGACATCTGAATCCCCAACGCATTCTGGGCCCTTTCGATCAGATCCGCAAAGAAGGGTTGGGAAATATCGACGGTTCGGGCGCGATCGCGACTCGTCCCCAACAGTCCCGTCGGCTGTCCGGCGAGTATGGCGAGCACTTCCCCTTTCTGGTTGCGAATTCGCAGTTCACAGGACGCACCGACGGCGGCAATACTGCAACAGTAGGGGCGATCGCGATAGTGAAATTCTGCCACATTTTTGGGGGGGGTTGCTGGCGTTTGGGGGAGGCGGACGCCGAGGATTTCTAACTCGACGGAGGTGTGACCGTTCCAGGTGTTGTCCCGCAGTTTGTACGCCACATCCAACCGCTGCGGCAGGGGGTAATAGTCGCCCCACCGCCACGCGATCGCCGATAAAGTTGGCAGGGCGGACAGCGGCATTCCGGGTTCGGGATCTTGGGATAAGGTGAGTTTGATGTGACCTTTGCCGACAATTTTTTGTTGCAATATCCGCAAATTCGGTGTCCAAAATGTGGGGGGATTATTTTCGATGCCACAGGGTTGCAGCCCGTCGATTTGTCGGTAGAGATTGAAGTTGAGATCCGGTAAGTTTGCCCGGGTGTCAACTGTCACCAATGGGCGCAAATGTTCCGGTTGCAAACATTGTTGGGCGAACTGACTGAGGCGATCGCGAAAGGCTTCCAGATTTTCGACGGGGAGGGAAAATCCCCCGGCGGCTTTGTGTCCGCCAAATTTCCCCAGCAAATCTCGGCAAAATTCTAAGGCTTCAAAAACGTTAAATTCGGGAATTCCCCGCGCCGAACCCCGGATGGTTTCGTCGTCTTCGTAGGTGCCGATAAATACGGGGGCGCCGTAGCGTTCTACCAGGCGAGAGGCGACGATACCGATGACGCCGTGATGCCATTCTTTTTGGACGGGAACTAACACGCGATCGCCCTGAATATCGATGGCGTTAGTTTCACACCAGGCGATCGCTTCTTCCTCAATTTCCGCGCACAATTGTTGTCGCCGCTGGTTGATTTGTTCGCACTGCATCGCCCGTTCCAGGGCAATGCCCATATTGTCCGTCGTCAATAACTCGATCACCACTTGAGGATCGTCGATGCGGCCGACGGCATTGATGCGCGGCCCGAGGCGAAAGCCGATATCATCGGGTTTGAGAGGCGTGGTATTTTCTCCCGGTTTTTGCGTGGTGGAAACGCCGCCCACTTGGATCAGGGCTTGGATGCCCGGAATTTGGGAATGGGGCAATAATTTTAATCCCCGTTTCACCCAGCGACGGTTGACTCCGTTTAAGGGGGCGAGATCCGCGATCGTTCCGAGGGTAAATAATTCCAACAACGGCCTTACTAACCCCTGCATTTGTTCTAATCTTTGCGCCAGACAGATCGCCAAAACGTAGGCGACACCGACCCCCGCCAAGCCGTAATAGGGGGAGGTTTCGGGCAGTAATTTCGGGTTCAAAATGGCGTCCGCTTCCGGGAGCACCGGGGGCAGGTCGTGGTGGTCGGTGATGATGACGTTGAGTCCGAGTTCCTTGGCCCGGGCGACGGGGCCAGCGGCGGCGATGCCGTTATCGACGGTGAGGACTAGGGAAATGCCCTCCTCGTGGAATTCCTCGACGATGCGGTTGTTGATGCCGTAGCCTTCTCGCATCCGGCTGGGGATGGCGTAGGTGACATCGGCGCCCAACTCGGAGAGCGATCGCATCAGCAGGGCCGTGCTGGTCATCCCATCGGCGTCGTAGTCCCCGCAGATGGCGATTTTTTGGTTATTTTTAATGGCCGTTTGCAGCAGATCCACGCTTTTGGGCAGGTCTGGAAATTCCCCCATCGGTTCGGGCAAATGCTCGGAGTCCGGGTTGAGGAAGGCTTCCGCTTCCCGGGGGGTTTCGATGCCCCGGTTGATGAGAACTTGGGCGAGGATGGGGTGGAGTCCGGTGGCGGCAACGAGGACTTCGGCGACATCGGGGCGGTGGGGGAAGATGTGCCAGCGTTGGTTGGGGATGGATGGGGTGGGGTGTTGCTCTTGCACGGTTGCTCTGACTCGTCCGGGACTCTGTTTATTGTACGCCAAAGGTGGGGGGTGCGATCGCTTTGTTTTTTTTAAATTTGCGATCGGCTGCACCAGGTTTAAACTGTCAAAATTATGATACCATAAACTCGGGAATATTGTCAATCTATTTAGAGGGAAGCTCTAGATGTCAATTGTCAATCACATCAGACTAGCTTTCGGTTCAGACCTGCCCTTTACAAAACTGTCATAATCTGCTATTATAACAATATAATGAGTCTGTTTATACGACCACAATGACACAGAAAATTCCTGACCTCCATGCTGCCAGACGCCAACTTTTTTTGAACCTTGTTAAGAAGCGAGTCAAGCCGGGAACGGGAAGTAGTCTGGATTTTTTAGATCGACGAACTTGGTGTAATCCTGTGACCCCTCTTAAAGCCATTATCAAACAAGCTCCTTTTGTGATTGTCGGTGGTGTTGCCACTCGGCTGTATATGCCCGAGCGCATGACCCTGGATTTGGATATTTTGATCGAGTCAAAAGATGGGGTGTTGGTTTATCAAGATTTGGAAAAGGCTGGCAGTGAAAAAAAGGGTGAGCTGAGTATTCCTGGCAGTCAATGGACACTGCCTGATGGGACTTCTCTAGATGTCTTAGAAGTCAGTGATCCCTGGGGGTCGGAGGCCGTCAAGTCTCCGAATTATAGTCCTGATGGACTGCCCGTGATCGGTCTGCCTTATTTGGTGTTGATGAAACTTTTGGCTGGACGTAGCCAGGATTTGGCAGATATTAGTCGGATGCTGGGAGGAGCCCCAGAGCCGAGTCTTCAGGAAGTTAGAAAAGTGATCTGTCAATACCTACCCAGTGCAATGGAAGACCTGGAAAGCTTGATTGTACTGGGTCAGCTAGAACGAGGCTAAGGAACAAACGGCGATATCTGTCGGTTCGATCGCTTCAACTCACGACCCAAGTTTCTAGCCACACAGAATGGCTGGCATCGGCAACGCATTCCACAACACTTAATTTTAGCACTCGACGCGAAAGGTGTTTGATGTGATTCGGCGGGTGCAGCCGTCCCAACTGCCGGGGGCTGGCAATGCTTTGGAGGCTCGAAATTCGTGTTATAATAGATATCCGTCGAAATTTGATTTGAAACCTGGAACTTTGTCGGGAATGATTAAGGATGCGGAGGTTAGATATGTTACCCCAGACAGAAGAACAGAAAGATTTATTGACTTTAGAGGAGTTTCTGGATTGGTATCCGGATGGTTACGAGGGTCGATTTGAATTGCACGATGGGGCGATCGTTAAAATGCAGCCGACTGGAACTCACGAACAAGTGGCAGGTTTTCTGGCATCCAAACTATCAATTTACATCGACCGTCTGAATTTGCCATTTTTGATCCCCCGCCAAGGGCTGATTAAAGCGATTGATTCGGACAAATCGGCTTATATCCCCGATGTGATGGTATTGGATTCTAATGCACTAGAAAACGAGTCCTTATGGAAAAAGCGATCGACGATTACTCAAGGTTCGAGTATTAAATTAGTCATAGAAGTCGTCAGCACGAATTGGCGGGATGATTATTTAACAAAGCTGGCAGAATATGAAAAATTAGGGATAGGCGAGTATTGGATCGTCGATTATTTGGGGTTGGGAGGCCGGCGTTATATCGGAGATCCGAAGCAACCGACTATTTCGATTTATGATTGGGTTGATGGGGAATATAGGGTCAATTTATTTAGAGGTCAAGATAGTCTGCGATCGCCAACTTTCCCGGAGTTAAACTTGACGGCAGAACAGATATTTGCAGTCGCCCAGAATTGACTCTCATCACCATACTTTATTTTGGTTGGCAATAGGAGGTAATCCGATGAATAATGATGTTTCATATCTTTATGAACAAGATTATTATCTTTGGCTTCAAGAAACCTATCAAACACTTGATAAAAAAGAGATAAATAGACTTAATTTTCCCCATATAATGGAGGAGATTTTAAGTTTGGAAAACGAACAAAGATGAAAAGTATCTGGCTATTACGCTCAATTAAGCCCGCAATTAACTTTGGGAGGAACGGGAGTTATACCGATTGAGGACTGGGACGATCGCCACGTTATCTTTCGGCTCAGAGCCCCCAGAATTGGGGGTTTGTGGGCGAGAAGATTTTCGGCTCATATAATTGCTTTGATTAAGTGTTGTTGAAAACATCCC
>JBNGCR010000160.1:5703-12694 GCA_050045915.1 Limnospira sp. | reverse complement strand
GAAGCCAGACGATCCGCCCAGCGAGTCGTTTCCGGCAGGCGATATTTCGGCGTACATTGTAAGGTGTAATCGATCGCACTTTCCAAGCCGATGCGGTGTCCGGGAGAGACATATAACGGCCTGACATTTGTCCGCGATCGCACCACCGCCCCGATGGTTTCTCCCCGATCCTTCAACGGCCGCCAACTCCCCTTTTCTGGCGGCAATTCTTGATGGGTTCCGATCAGTCTGGATTTCGCCGCCCCGATGGTGGGAACGTCGATCGCGACGCCCAGATGACAGGCCAGACCGAACCTTTTGGGGTGGGCGATTCCCTGTCCGTCACAGATCATTAAATTGGGAATCATCGTCAATTTTTCCAACGCATCCAAAATCACCGGAACTTCCCGGAAGGATAGGAAACCGGGGAGGTAAGGAAACGTGGTCGGGCGGCGGGCGATCGCCGTTTCTTGCAGTTGCAAATCCGGAAAACTTAACACCGCTACCCCCGCCTGGGATATGGTATAATTATCCAAAAATCCGACATCGACTCCCGCCACATATCGAACCGCTTCCAGGCGATCGCCCGTGACGACGAGGGATTTTAACTGCTCTTGGATGGCGATCGCATCTGCCGCCGTTTCCGGCCAGGTTTCCGGGTGTCGAATCTTCATGACCGAATTGCCAGTTCTTGCGTGATATAGCGCTGTGCGCTGGGGTGTAGGGTGTAGGGTGTAGGGTGTAGGGAAGGAAAATTCCCTTGGGATCAGGGTTTCGATATTTTCCCCCCGATCCTAAACTGTAAACGCCGCGATCGCTCGTTGCTATATCATTGATATGATAACCTCGATCCATTTCAATCGTCAAAAAGCACCGCTTGGGAATCAATTCCCTTTTCTTATAGCTCAAATCATCGGTCGATGATTGGGGAGGTTGAAGGAGGGGAAAACTGGATCTGATATAGCAACCGACAAGGTGGTTGGGACAGTCTATGTTCAACCGAGTCCACGCTTGCGTGGACTTTTGCGATTCGCCTTGAAATTCATTTCAAGGCGGGTGATATCTCTGTTTCCCAAAAAGCCGATCGCGCGTCCACGGTCTATTCTGACCCAGAATAACTCGCCCCGTGGTACAATATTTTCAACGCTTCTTCCAAATCCGATGTAATCCTCCGGGTCGCCTCTTTTTTGGCTGACAAATCCTCCGAATCCACCGAAATCGGATCGCCAACTTTGATCCGAACTCGCGACCCCCAAGAAATCGGCGGTTGGCGATTGTAGCGGAGGGCGACGGGGACGATCGATAATTTTAACTCGGGCTTTTTCGCGATCGCCTGCAGTGCGATCCTCGCCACCCCCGGTTGAATCGGGTGAATTTCATTATCCTGAAAAATATGCCCCTCCGGAAACAGCACCAGCATCTCCTCATTTTCCAGGAGTTCCACACTGTAGCGGATACTCGCCGTCCCGGGACGATCGCGATCGATCGGAAATCCCCCCAGGTGGCGGACAAACCACCCCTGTATCCCCCGAGTTTGTTCGAGGAGTGTCATAAATCGCAGATCCCGGCCCGTCACCCGCCGTCCTGCCAGGTATCCCAACAAAATCGGATCCCACCGCGATCGGTGCGTGGGGGCGAAAATCACCGCCCCGTCCCGGGGGAGGCGTTCGTGACCTTCGACTTCAATACTTTTAAAATAGAGCGGGATCGCAATTCTACCGACCAAAAAATACGTCAGGGGAGTGAGCCAAGGTGAGATTTGGGAATCGATGGAGTGCGAATCCTCCGGATGCCGAGATTCGGATTCTGACATTGCCACCCCAACTCTAAATTTTACCTTCAATCATTTTAAAGTAAACGGTAAACGATCGCCAATTTTGAATCGGAGGAGACACCTTTGGCCGCGCTCATTTCCCTGTTTGTCGCCGTTTCGCTGTCGTTGTTCATCACCCGTCTGGCCACGGAAGCCCTGGTGATGACGGGTTTATCCCGCCAGTCCGCCACATTTCAGGCGCGATCGGCATTTACCGGCGCCGGGTTCACCACCGACGAATCGGAAAAGGTGGTCAACCACCCGGTGCGCCGCCGCATCGTCCTGTGGCTAATGTTCCTCGGAAATGTGGGACTTGTCACGATGGTGTCTTCGGTGGTGCTGACGTTTCTTTCCAGCAGCGGAGATACCGACGGGTGGCTGGTGCGGATACTAGCCCTCGCTGGCGGAATGGTGCTGTTGTGGGGAATCACGAACAACCGCATCTTCAACCGCCATCTCAATCGCCTAGTGCGCTGGACCCTGCGCCGCTGGACCCGCCTGGACGTGCGGGACTACGCCAGTTTGCTGCGGTTGCAGGGGTCTTATCGCGTTTTGGAATTGCAGGTCCGTCCGGAGGATTGGCTGGCGAACCGAAATTTACAGGAATTGAATTTGCGGGCGGAGGGGGTGATGGTGTTGGGGATCATTCGGGCGGACAAGACCTATGTGGGGGCTCCCAACGGAACGACCTGCATTTACCCTGATGACCTGCTGATCTTGTACGGGCGCCAACCCGCCTTGGCTGAGTTGGATTCCCGCCGCGCTGACTATCGGGGAGAAAAGGCGCACCAAGAGGCGATCGCCATCAACCGCCGCATCCAGGAAGAACAGCAGAAACAGGATCTCAAACCCCAATAAAAACTTTACCTAGCGAATGCAATTTTTTACACGTCCTTGAAGACTGCATAATTCGCCAACGGCTATCCTATAGTTATTTGGAACGCAAATAACCACGGACTATTTTAGTTATGAACTCGGGCATCTACTCCACCTCCAACTCCCACTCCCTCCACCGCCGCAGTTGGAACCGCATCTCCCGCGATCGCGCCAATTCCTCTCCCGTCGAGGTGGTCGAAATCTATTTTACTCCCCTCCAACGTCGGATTTTGCAACAACAAATGTTCCCCCTCACCGGATCTCGATCCGCCTGTTTCAAAGCTCGCTGCAACCCTTTGCGACCCCATTATCGGCGATAAGAATGATTGCCCTGAAGTGAGGTGTGGGGAGGAGACGGGGCTTTTACCACACTTTTTGTTTTTTGTCAACCCCCGCGAATTTGAGGAAAAAAATATTCGTGCGTTGGCGGAAGATTTTAAATCGGCGATCGCACCTCCCCCGAGGAAATGGGAAACGGTGAGATCGGACGTTGAGGCGATTGGGACGGGGCGATCGGGGCATCAATACTGCTGCTACCCACACGGAGGGTAAACTAACATATAGACTACAGTCTATCATTACCCAAAATCCCTGTCAAGTGACGGAACTTCGTCCGAGAATGAGAATCATTTTCACGCCCAAATTGGGGGAGATGATTGATAATTTGTATCGGATGTGCCGTCAATCATAAGTTTTGCCGATCGCGATCGCCCGGTTGTCGTCAGTCGGTATACCAAAATTTTCCGCCACTTCCTGCTACGATCACCGCAACCCGACAAGATCGGCTAAATCACCCACGAGCTCGCCGAAAGGGCCAGCTTTTTTGAATTTCAGGCGGTCGGGTTGCCAAGCCTCCAGTGCAACCCGGAAGCGATCGCGGGTTTCTTCGTTTCTTTTTCGTCTCTATTCGGCAATCTGAGCCGTAGCCCGCAGCACCCGCAAGTGATGTTGAATTCTCTGAGAGTAGGCTTGCAAGGCATCCAGGTCAGACGGGGTAATGGCAATTCCTTTTTGATGCAACCGCCGCAGTTTGTCTTCTCTCCGGCGGGATGGGGAGTTCGACTCCGCCGGGAGTCCGGCGACACACAAACAAGTGATGTCCATATCGTTGATAGGGATTGGGTTCGTCATGGCTGTGGATGCTCCTGTTCAAAAATCTGTTTCAGAGCAACTGGTTTTCCGGCTTGTCCTCACGTCTGTTATCAAATATTACGCGATCGCAGAAAGTGAGTACATCCAACAGATCGTTCACGTCCGACACATTGGCAGCCTAACCGAGGGTTTAATGTTTGCTCTTAATTGATTACGATAACAGCAATTGTAAACTTCTGCATCCCTTGCCGTAAAGGGGGTTGAGGAAAAAACCTGAACTTTTCCGTACCTTTTTTCACCCTTGGGGGGGCTAACTCCCCCCAGCGGAGAGCAACTGATTTTCCCAACTCCTGAACTTAATAAGGGTGTGGGGTGTGGGGGGGATTGACAATTGACAATTGACAATTAATTTTCTGACTCCCGACTGTTGCGGGGGGGGGCGAAAGCCTTTCGCCCCTACAATGTTAATTGGACAGGGGTAGGATAGCCCGGTTGTCGATCGCTTGCGATGCGCTGAATCCTCGGAAATAGCGGCGCACGGCGGGGGGGAACTCGGGGAAGTCGAATTTCGGGTCGCCGTCGGCGATATCTGCCCAGAAGTAACGCAGACTCGGCGCCCACTGTTGGGCTTCCTGTTCGGGGAGGCACAGCGGCGGTCCGGTGAGCAACCGCATCATGAACGGAAACGAGCGATCGCCCATCCATTCCTTGGAAGTCGTCGCCAATTCTGGAAAGTCCGGTACCGATGTGATGCGGTGGGATTCGATTTCCAACCACTGCCTGCCGCGATCGTCCGTGCGAAAATTGAGGGTGCGGTAGGGGTGGGGATAACTGACCAGAGAGCCCGTGGTGATGTCGTACATCCCCCGCCATTCGGCGATATCCTGGACGTGGAGGTGGCCGGTAAAAATCAATTTCACCCCCGCCGCGTGGAGGAGTGCCAACAGTTCCGGGGCATTTCCGAGCATATAACGGCGCCCCAGGGCGTTGGTGGACTGTCCGGGCAGGTGTTCGATGACGTTGTGGTGGATTGTCACCAACACCAGTTCGTCGCGGGACGCCGCCAAAACTTCCCGCAGCCAGTGCAATTGTTTTTCGTCCAGATATCCGATCTGGGTCCCCGTTTCGTCGAACCAGTTGGAGTTCAAACCGATTAGTCGCAAGCCGGGGAGGAGTTCGCAGGTGTAGTAGAGGCGATCGCGATCGGTGTAGCCGCAATGGGGGTAATATGCTGGAAAATCCGACAAGCCGATCAGGTGTCCGTCAGTTTGAGCCAGAGGGACGTCGTGATTGCCAGGGATGACGTAAACCGGATAGGGGAGTTGGGCGAGGCGATCGCTTAACCAAGCGTGATTGTCCCGTTCCCCGTGCTGGGTGAGATCTCCCGGCAACAGGAGGAAGTCGAGATCCAGGGTTGCCAGGTGTTCGAGAACCTGTTCCAACGCCGGAATGCCGACCTCCACGAGGTGAAAGCGGTTGGGGTGATCCCAGATGGTGTGGGGAAGGGCGACGTGTAAATCGCTGGCGATCGCAAATCGAAAGTTTAGAGCCATACACTAAACTCTATCATGTCGATTCTGCAAAAAATTCTCAGGCCATCGATTTCGATGGATAGCCTCAACATCAGGTGTTGAAACCCCCCCGACAACCCGATTGATTCGGATGCCGGCTCCTCTCAAATTGAGATAAGCTGGAGGAAGAGGCTTATGGCACGAACTGATATGGTAGCAAACTTGCGTCGCCCGATCTTGGTGGGCGGAATCGGACTTTCTTTAGCCCTGTGGCTGTGGGATAGCGTCGGGGAGTCGGCGGTGGAATTGGGAGAAACGGCCCTCTTCGGTGCGATCGCCCTCGGCGGCGGTCTGTGGTGGCTGCAGCGGCAGGTCCCCAAACCGGAGGCGGTCCCCACCCGTTCCCAACCCGTCGATCGCGAAACGGTAGAAGCCGCGATCACCCGCACGGAAACGGCCATCGACCAGTTGGCGGCGGAGGCGGAAACTGCCGGTTCTGAACATAACCTCGCCGAAGCGATCGCTTCCCTGCGAAGTCGGGCGGCGGCGCTGCGATCGCACTTGGATCGCCAAGAATTGCGTTGGGTGATTACCGGTGCCCCGAAAGTGGGAAAAACGGCGTTAAAAACGGTATTGGAAACGGCGATAACAACGGAAAAACCCTTCACCCTGGCGGAGGTTGCTGACGAGCAATTGCCGGAATTGGAAACGGCCGATTTGGTCTTATTTTTGGTAGCCGGAGATATCACCGACCCTGAATATCAAACCCTGCGTTCTCTGTGCGATCGGCAGCGGGTTCTATTGGTATGGAACAAACAGGATCAGTGTCCCCTCGCCAATCAAGTGGTGGTGTTGCAGCAACTCCGCGATACCGTCGCCGAACAATTGACACCGGAAGACGTGGTGGGGGTGGCGGCTTCTCCGAGTCCGATCAAAGTCCGCAAATACGAGGACGAAGGGTCCGTCCGCGAGTGGATGGAGGAACAGTCCCCGGAATTAGAAATGCTGACGGAACGCCTGGATGGGCTATTGCAAAAAGAGGCGGAAATGCTGGTTTGGGCGACCACGGAACGGGAGGCGATCGCATTGCGGGGAGAGGTGAAAAACCACCTGAATCAAATCCGCCGCGATCGGGCGCTTCCAATTGTGGAACAATATCAGTGGATCGCTGCCGCTAGTGCCTTCGCGAACCCGGTACCCGCCCTCGATATCCTGGCTACGGCCGCGATCGGAACTCAATTGGTGCTGGATTTGGGCAAAATTTATCGGCGGCAATTCTCCCTAGAACAGGCCGGGGAAGTCGCCAAAACCCTCGGCGCCCAGATGGTGAAATTGGGCCTGGTGGAACTGTCTACGAAGACGTTGAGCACGATTTTAAAAAGCAATACCGTCACCTACGTTGCAGGAGGTGCGATTCAGGGAGTCAGTGCCGCCTACCTGACCCGAATTGCCGGGTTGAGTCTGATCGAGTATTTCCAAACTCGGGAAAATGAAGAGAGTGAAAAAGAGGGGGTTTCTTTGAATGTCGATTCCCTGAAAAATATCATCCAGGGGGTCTTCCAAAATAATCAACAATTGGGAACCTTGAAAGCCTTCGTCGGACAGGCGATGAACCATGTAAAAGTTGAACAGAAGCCCTCCCTACAGGAAGCCAAGTAATATCAGATCTGGTTATTGACCGGACAGACTCCCTTGAGAGAGGCAATAGGCAACAGGCAAT
>JBNGCR010000160.1:0-5603 GCA_050045915.1 Limnospira sp. | reverse complement strand
ATCTGGTTATTGACCGGACAGACTCCCTTGAGAGAGGCAATAGGCAACAGGCAATAGGCAACAGGTCTGGGGAGGGGGAAATGGGGAAGAGTGACGACTCGATCCTTTTGCCTCTTGCCTCTTGCCTTTTCTCGAAGGATGGTGTAAGTATTCAAATGGACTTGATATGATTCGACCCAAAATAGGGGCGCATGAGCGCCCCTTGAGGTTCTAACATCCGTCGAAAACTCGGTTAGAGTTTGGGCGATTCCCGTTCTGGGGTAAACTCGTGATCGTTCGATGCCAGCAAGCAAGCCAAACCAAACGAAATAAACGGACCAAAAATAAAAATAATGAGTTCAAGACCTGTCATCACAGACCTCCAGGGGAAAGTTTCTCGTATTGTCATCCGTAAAATTACTGAATCCTGCAATTGAGGAATCAAAGCTTATTCAGTAATTTTACTGAGAATTTTTTCTCCTCAAACCCACTCAAATCGTTTCAATAATTCTCTGATCTAAATATACCCTGAAAGGTCAAGAATTTAAACATTCTTGATTTTGATCCGGAAAATTACATCAATTCTTTACAAAAAAATTCGGGCGATCGCCTCCTTCCCCCGAGTCCCGGAGTCCAACTCGAGTGCCGGCTCCCCGGGGGGATGGATGCGATCGAGCCGCATATAATAATATCAGGCCAATTTTGACAATTCCGTGGAGAACACAGGCAGGATACCTGTGCTACCCGTTCTTTTCGGGTTTAACCTCCGGCGGCAAAGGTGCCCAAAATAATAATTGACAGTGCCAAACCGGGTAACAGGAGGATTCCCAGCATCAACAGTTCGTGTCCGGTCATCTATAGTTTCTCACCTCTTAACGCTAGGGAATAGCCTAGCATTTCGGGGCGAGAAAATCACTCGATCTTAAAAAATATTTTACATCAACTTCTGAGGAACAATTCGACTATGCGAAAACGAGTTAAACTGCTGTCCCTCACTGTGGCGATGACGGTTTGCCTGTTGGCGATCGCGGCGACGTTGGTGGTGCTGGGAATTTTTGATGAAATTTTAAATTGGGATCTTTTCAGCTATCAAGTCGAACAGGTTTTGACCGGGATCTTTTTTGCGAGCGTGGCCCTGAGTCTTTTTGGCGTGGCGATCGTCTTCGTTTTGGGGATTCAAGAAATCGTGCGATCGATTGATTTGCTGCAAAAAAGTCGGAGGTTGGACGAGTTCGACCCCGTACCAGAGGCGCCGAAGACTACCTACTTGCTTTATATGGCAGGATTGGCGGCTGTTTTTTCCGCTTTGATCGGCTTTCTCTCCTTCACCAACTACCGCATTACGGCCCACCGAACCAAAGTTTTCAAACGCATTGCCACGGAACAGATGCAAGGACTAAAATCTCAATTTGTGCAAGAAATTTCCCGGTTAGAGGAACCGCCGGAAAAAAATGTTCCGCAAACGTTGAACGATTTAATTAAAAGTGTCGAAAAGTTGTCTTTTGTCAATAGCTTGACGCTCTATCTCCCGGATACTGAGGACGAAGTGATCATTTGGAGTTACGACTCTTGGGGGATTTACAATCAGGACAAAAACGGATTCGATCGCCACCTCGTCGCCAAAGAATACGAACAGGCGATTCAGAGTGCATTTCAGGGCAAACCGGAACTCCTCCAAGTCCTGAATGGAAAGACGGGTTTTCAATGGTATTACCTGATCCGAAATGAGCAAAATCAACCCATCGCAGTTTTGCGAATAAACGGCAATTCCAGCGAGAATTTCCGGGAATATAAGCTGGGAAGTTAAGGCTCGATCGCGCCCTCCAAGGCGAGTTGTAAATCCCGCGTCAGATCGGCGACGGCTTGGCGACGACTCGCCCTGTAATCGTCCCGGCGATCGGAGACGGAAATGGGATCGCAGACTTTCGTTTTGACCAACTGTTTGCCCAAATTTGGGGTTTTTCCGGGATCGGTTCCCTTCAGCCGCGCCACCACCGTCCAGATGATAATTGTCGTGTCGGCGAAGCGATCGAAGCTGGGATTTTCTCGGATATATTCCCCTGTGACGGCGACGAAACTTTCCACCAGCCTCATGTGCCACATCCGCAAACTTGCCTCCTCCGCGACGCGATCAGCCAGACCGCGATCGACGGGCGACAATTCCTCCCGAGACTTGAGATCGTCTCGATAAATGTACTCCCAACCCGCCTGTTCGAGGCGGCGGCAGCGACTCGTCAGGTCGCCGGTGGGTTTCACTGAAAAATAGGTTTCCGCGACACCGAGGGCGATATCGAGGAGGCGATCGAGTCGGGTTTTTAAGGTATCCGTTTCGCTTGACTTGGGAATATCTTGATGGTAAAATTTTCGGTAGAAATTCTCCATCACATTGAGGAGATGATTTCCTAGGTGGATGAGGCGGGAATATAACGCATCAAAATCACTGTTTCGATTGGATGAAGGTAAACCGCAGTCTTTTTCCATCTCCGCCAACAGGGCTTCGAGGGCGGGCCAGTTGTCGTTGAGGTAGCGATACTGTACGTTGAGGGGGATGATCAAAACGGTTTCATTTCGGTTCAGTTTTTGGAGGTCTTCAACGCACCAAAATCCCATCTGGGCAATGCCCGGTTCGAGGGAACTGACCCGCTGATTGTGTCCGTTCGTCGCCCCTTCCGGCGCTGCCGCCATCGGAAAGCGACCGTTGACGAATAAATGGCGGGCGGACTTCAAACCGGGGCGATCCATCGCCCCCCGCAAAATAGACGATCCCCCCAGTTTTGGAAATAGCCAGGTGACGAAATTTCCAGCCCAGAGGGGGATGCCGCGATCGAAGATAAAATGAAGGTGAATGAAGTCGGGAAAGGACAGGCCCCGAGATTTTGCGAGCTCCGGAATTCGATGCCAAAACAGTTGGGAAAGGGCGATGGGATCGTCGGGGTTGGGGTGTCGGAAGGCGACGAGAAAGCGAACCTTTTGTTGGTGGAATTGTTGAAATAACTCGATCAAGCGATCGCCCCCCTCGACTTCAATATCCGTGATCGGGGTTTTCCAACGCATCCACAGCGGCATGAATGTCCGACACAGACGCAAGACGAGGGGATTAAAATTGGGGGGCAGAAATTCTAAGGCGGGTTGGGCACGGGTTGTCAATTCTGGCATGAGATTGCACGATTGGGGTGATGTTAACCTTATTATGCCTGGTTCGTCGCACATTCGCCAGAACTATTTTTGATAGTGCGATCGCTTCGAGGCTTCAAACTGACGGGGTTGGGCGATCGCGATGCCCCCAATTTTACGGTTTTTAATAAAATGTAAATTCTTGAATTTTCTAACCGACAGACCCGAGGGTAAAAAAATAAGCGATCGTGAAAAAAAAGAATCTTATTAAGCACAATAAAGAAGCTAAAATTTTGGGAAAATTGAATTTTTTCTCGAAATCAAAACGGGGAAATGATACCGAAAACATGATACCGGTAAAAAGGCAAGCTGACGGGTTCGCTTGTTGGTCGGCGAGGATGATAATTGTCAGGACTATACTGTAAATCGACAATAGCCAACAGGCAATCTTTTTCGCTTGCATTTTCTTGATTATGGAACAAACAAAAAAAATTATCGGTTGATGAGATTTCTAAATTGTTTCATTCCATATAGCTATTATATAGCAGTGTGACATGATTCGTGAAAAATCGATCCGCTTGAAGCCCCCAGTATTGGGGGTTTGGGGGCCAGACAATTTTACAAATGATTTGACACTGCTATATGTCGTCTTCATCCTCTGTTGCGATGGGCATTTCCACAATTTCTTGCCAGAGAGAAATGATCGCCTCGCCAACCCCATCGGCTCGCAATCGTTCTAAAACACTGCCAGATTCTACTTTTAAGTCGGGAAATGTCAGTAACAAAAGAGCGAGGTCGCGCCAGTCAGTACCGGCTTTTGGCTTTCCTTTTCGTTGATAGTAAGCAATAACCTTACTAGCAATTAATGCCTCTGGCTCCATCACCAACACGCCCTCGAATGAACGGTGTTCGGGCAAGGCTTCAACTTGTCGAATATCAACCAAATGACGATTGCCTGTTTTTTGGACTTGATATAGACGATAACCCAAGCCCGCTTTCACTTGTCTGACGCGCATGGCAATGTAAAAGCGATCGCTCAAATAAGTTCGCAATTCCTCTGCCAATTCTGAACCCCGTAAAGCCATCAGGTCGATATCCTGGGTCATGCGTGGCTCGACCGTATAGGCATTGACAGCGTGTGCGCCAAAGATGACGACATCTTGGCGATCGCGCAGAAACTCAAAAATTGCACCATGAAGGGTTGCGAGGGGTAGGGATTCGCGATTCATAAATTCCTGAAAGCTTAATGTATCTGCACTTAACATGATTTGAAAGAGTTGAGGGTTAACTTTGGGTGATTTGTTGTTGCGCTCGATCGCACGGGAGGGCTGAAGCCCAACAACTAAAACTTTTTTATCGGTGTTCTCGACCGAGTAAAATCACGCTCAAAGTGACGATCGCCACGCCCATCAATTGTACCACATTCAACGTTTCTTGAATCGTCACCCAAGCCAAAATAACGGTCAGGGCGGGATTGCTGGCGCCGATCATCGCCGCAGAGGTGGCGCCGATTAGTCGAATGCCATAATTATTCATCAGGTGTCCGGCAAACGTGACGATCGCGGACAAAAAACCGCCCACCCACAGCGGCAGCCAATTCAGATCGGAATTGGGATTATTTAATAATAATAAACTGATCACACATAATACCAAAGTCGTGGCAAAACTGATCCAAGTGAACGGAACCGGATGCAGGTTATTTTCAAAGGTTTTTTGGGCGTTGACGGTATACAGTGCGTAGGCGATTCCCGATCCGAGTCCCAAAAACACCCCCGCCAAACTGTAACTTTCCGAGGCGTTTTGAGTGTAGGGAATGGTGAGAAAACTGCCGAATAAAATTAGCGCCATGATCGCCCAGCGAAATCGGCTGGGGGGAGTGCCGAACAGTTGCCAAGAAAATAAAGCCGTGAAAACGGGATAGGTGAAAAATAAGGTCATGGCAATTCCCGTTGCGATCAGACCGATGGAGAGATAGAGGAGGGCGAGGTAAAGAAACATCAACGCGCCGCCGACGAGCGATCGCACCAACAACGGACGATTTTTGGACTCGCCAAATTGCCGGATATCTTGCCAAGTTTTCGGATAGAGTTTGACCGCCAGCGACGCCATCAATGGCACGACTAACACCATCCGCATGAACATGAGCAGAAATGAATTGTATAGGGTGGGGGGGACGTAGCCCCCCGCTTGGAACAGTCCCCAAATGGTGTATTCGTTGAATAAAATTCTCACGATCACATTTTGGAAACAAAAGAAAAAAGCCGCGAGTAAAACGATGAAAAATCCAACCATGCGATCGCCGTTCGGTGTCCGTACAGAAGCGCCGTTTTCCCCCGATCGCGTCTGATTTCGCATCCCGAGGCCCAGCCGTCTTCATTTGGGAATATAATACAATTATTTCCCATACTCCGCTCAACAGAGGTGAGGCGCTATGGTGCTAACCAGCCAACAATTCGAGGCATTGATGCCCGATGCCACCCAACTCGACAGCGACGAACCCGAAATGGAAA
>JBNGCR010000159.1:3821-12724 GCA_050045915.1 Limnospira sp. | reverse complement strand
CGCGGATCGCCAGTTCGATACTCACCATCGCCGCGATGGTCGCCCCCAGGCGGGACAGGACGATGGAGGGTTGGTCGGTGAACTGATAAACTTTACTGAGCGGGTGTTCGTTTGCCATCAGGAAATGGCAACCCATGATTGAGATGGTAAACACCACCACTTCAAAGATGGTGTCGTAGAGGCGATTGCGGAAAATAATCCCCGACACCGCATTAGGGACACCGCTGTCCTGCACCACCAATTCCACGATCGACGGCTCGGGCCATTCCGTCGCGGGATTGGAGAGGATCAGCATTTTGATATAGAGAGCGATTCCCGCCACAATATAAATGAGTTTCATTTAATGTTTGTCCTTTGAATCGGCTGGATTGATATAGGTCAAAATTGTCGCGTTGCCCGGGACTTCGGCTTTCATGATGTCGTAGAGCCGTCGCAGTCGGACGGTGGTTTGATAGGATGGGTTTTTGACATCGGCGGATGCGGATGGGGACTGAAGTTTTCCCACGCAGGTGCCGTGAACTTCCTTTTCCACCAAGGCTCGATCCAACGCCTCGATATCTTTAAACGGAATCAATTCCAGGCGCATATAATGCTGGCGAAAAACGGTTCGGAATTCCTCCATCAGTTGCTCGAAAGGGTCGTCGCGATCGCCTTGTGCCAGTTCATCTTTGAGAATCCCCAGGCGCATCACCAGGGACGATCGCACCGCCACCGCGTAGAGCATGATCGCCAACATCGTCCCCACCAGCGCCTCCGTCAGCGCCACGTCCGCCGCCCCCATAATCGCATACACCAGAGCCGCCACCGCCCCCAGTATCCCGCGAAGGACGAGGGCGTGGTAGGGGTTGACTTGAAAGACGACCATCCCCGCCGCCAAGGGCATCAAAGCCGTGATGACATAAATATAGCTATCGTTCATGTTCCTCCTCCTCGCTGCTCGAACAGTAAGCCAGTACATATCCCAGTACGGTATTCCAAATCGCCAAAGAAATGATGGCGAGGAGGAGTAGGGGCCATTCGCTGGGGATCTTGAGGAGTAGCCCGACGACGATACTCATGGAACCGAGGGTATCGGCGACCGAAAGGCTGTGCAATTTGAACAGCACGGAGCGATCGCCCACCAGGGGAATGGTACCCCAAAACCAAAAGGCGATTCCCAAGCCGATACAGAAATAACCGATCGCATCAATCATAAGTTTCTCAATTCAGAACGTCATTCATACGTTTGAGAATTTGAGCCAGCAGCATCAAAGCCGCATTTCCCACGCTCAGGATGATCACCCCCACCACACCGATCATCCAGTCGTCGCGAAACACGGAGACGACCAAAATCATCACGGAGCTTTTGGTGGCGATGCTGGCAAATGCCAGCACTTTTTGCCAGATATCTTGATCCTGACAGGCTTCGTAAATGGGGATGAGCAGGGCTAAAATCATCAACATCAAGACCGCGTTCATTGCCGTTTCCTCCGTTTCACCCAGTGCACTTCATACCAGCCCCGCTGGTGATATTTTAAAACGATGGTTTTGGGGGTAAATGTAATTAAAAAGATATCCAAGAAAATCAGTCCCGGCGTCCGCTGAGGCTTGACCCGCTCCATCGTCACATCTTCGTCTTTGTGGGGGCGGAGGATGATCTCGAAGGCTTCAAAATAGGCCTGGGGAATCGCCCGGAGCGTCTCGCCCAAAGCCCGCATCCAGTCCCGCAAGGGACTCGGGGCGGTGGCGCTGTGGGGCAGCAGCAGGGCGACGGCGACGCCGATGATGATGTTGGTCGAACTCAGGTCAGCGGTGAGTAAAAACCAAATGGTCAGCCGCAAGATAATATCCAGATATCCGATCATGGTGTCACCCTCCACAATACGAGCCAGAACAGCAGGATCAACATCAGACTCATCATGCCGATGAGGTGTTCGAGTTTTTCGAGGACGTGGGGGAGTCGGAGCGCTGCGTCCCGGAAAACGGCCCAGTAGGCCAGCCAGCCGAGGCCGATGGTGGCCAGGGATTTGAGGACGGCCGGATTGGCCACGACATAACCCGGGTAGTAAAGGCCGTTGCCCAGAACTAGGGCCGCGATCGCGAGGGCGGCAGCGAACCAGAACCCCGGGGGAATCGGCTTTTGGAGTTCCGATTCGGGGCGGGGACGGTGGGGCAGAAAGATGAATTTGGCGAAGTAGGTGGCCGTCCCCACCGCCGCGACGTTCATGGCGATCGCCGCCCAGGGCTGCAGGCCTTTCAGGGCCAGGGCCTTAGCTCCGAAGCCGGCGAATAGGGGAAAGCCGGAGATGGACAGGCTGGCGGCCAGGATGACGGCCCAGAGGCCGGTCGGGATCGGGCGCCCCCGCAGTTCGGAGAAGTCGCGGCTCGGCAAGCTCCCGGCGCTCAGGAACAGGGTGGATTTGACCAGGCCGTGGGTGAGGGCGTAAAAGCCGCCCGCCGCCGGCGCGACAAGGATGAAGCCCAGTTGGGAAATGGTACTCCAGGCCAACATCCGCTTGGTATCGGTTTCAAAAATGGCGTAGGTAGCTCCCAATAGGGCGGTGGCGACGCCGAAGATCCGCATCACCCCATCGAGTTCGTTGACCATGAGGGCCAGCCGCACCAGGGGAAAGACGCCGGCTTTGACCACCACCCCCGACAGGAGGGCGGACACCGGGGTTTCCGATTCGGAGTGGGTCAGCGGTAGCCACAGGCCCGAGACAAACACCCCCCCTTTGGCCAGCAATCCCATCAAGATCAGGGCGATCGCTTCCGGGGGGGATTCCCGCACACCCTCGAAGGCGAAGGAATGGTTGGCTTGGTAGACCAGGGCCACCCCCACCAGGTAGAACAGCATGGCGGTGTTGCTGACGAACAGGTAGCGCAGGGCCACCCAAATGGAGCGATCGGTGCGGGGGTAGGCGATCAATAAAAAGGCCGCGATGCCGAGGACTTCCAAGGCGACGTATAAACTCAGCAAATCCCCGCAGATAAAGGTGGCGTTGACACTGCCGTGTAAGATAATCGCTTGGGTATAAAAAAAGGCGGTCTTTCCCTGCCCCCAGCAGTAGAGGATGACCGCGGCTGTCACCAAACCGTTGGTCAAAATCAAATAGCCGCTCAATTCGTCGGCTACCACCGTCACCCCGAAATTGTCGAGCAATTGCAGGGTGAGGGGCGATGAGTTGAACAGTAGTTGCAATCCGTAGACGCCGGAAAAAATGGCGACGGCTAGGGTGAGGTATCGGTCGAGTTTGGGGAACAGATAAATACTAAACCCCACAAATAACGGAAGCGCGATCGCCGCGATGGTCAGGATAGTCATGGGGTGTTATTTTTCTCGATCTCGTTGCTTTCTAAAGTGGGGTTATCCCGCGCCAGCTTCATCACGCCGACGAGCATCAGCGCCTGAATGGAAAAGCCGATCACGATCGCGGTCAAAATCACCGCCTGGGGCACCGGATCGGCGTAGGTGCCGTTATTTTTGGCTGTTCCAAGAATCGGGGTAAATAGACCCTCCCGCGACGCGACGAACACGTAAAAGGCGATCACGCCCGTACTCATCACATCCATCGAGACGATCTTCATCACCAGGTTCTTTTTAAAGATGATGCCGAAAAATCCGCACATTACCGTCGCGAATATGAATGACTCTAACACGAGATTTATTGATTCGGTATGGGTTAATCCTTGATTATATTGAAACTTTACCGGATTCAGAGCTGATTTGTAAAGAAAATCTAAATGTGACTCGACGACTCCCCCGATGCCTTTTAATCTGGGTGAGGGTCTGACTGTGGCGGGTGGCGGATGGATCTCGCCGTTGGGTGGCGGGACTGGGGTTCCGAAGGGATCGCGATCGGCCCAATCCGAACCGCCGGGATGCCCCAATTCAAACCGTCTGGAAAAAGCTTGGAGATTATATCACAATTGTGTTTTATTTTCTGCCCGCCATGTATAACAACAGACGGAACGGTGAGGACATGGCGATGGTAGAAAGGGAGTCGAGAGTCGGTATTAGGGAGTCGGAAGAGTGGTCTTAACCGCCTTGGCGATTGTTATAACCGGCTTGCAGAGAACCGATATTTGGCTCAAAAAAATTTGAAAATCTCGACTCTCTATTGGATAGCGGGCAACCTTATACGGTTGCCCCTACAGAAGTGAAAAAGATTCCCGATTCCCGGTTCCTATTGTTTTGTGATTGACGGTCGGAATTTGAGATGAGCCTGAGTCGAAATAACCCAGATATATAGCAGTGCGGGCTCGTATAGTTACAAAACCTATAAAAGGGAGTCGGTCGTAGGGAGATCGATCATTCCCGGCGTGTAACCACGCCAGCGCTGGTTGCTATAACAGTGCGAGAAGCGTGTATTGACACGAGTGCGATACTTGCGATCAAATCTAAAATCCAGACACCTCGCACCCGACACCCCACACCCCAACTCCCCGGCATTCCCGGAAAAATTGGGTCATGGCGATCGCGTCGGCGGGGCGGGAAATCAGGTAGCCCTGGCCGCAGTCGCAGCCCATCGCCCGCAGCAAGTCCCACTGTTGTTGGGTTTCGATGCCTTCGGCGACGAGGGTCAGATCCAAGCTGTGGGCGAAGTTGATCGTCGCTTCGACGAAGTTTTGATCTCGCTTGTGGCGGGTGATTTGGTCGATAAAGGAGCGGTCGATTTTGAGGGCATCCACGGGGAAGTTTTGCAGGCGGGACAGGGAGGAGTGGCCGGTTCCGAAGTCGTCCACGGAAATGCCGACACCCATTTCCCGAAGCTGGCTGAGGCGGTCGGCGACCCCCAGGGCATTTTCTGCGATCGCGCTTTCGGTGACTTCGATTCTCAGGTTTCGACTCGATAAACCCGTCTGTTCGAGAATGGCGCCGATCTCCGCGACGAGTTCCGGCTGGGTAAACTGCAATCCGGCCATGTTGACGCTGACCGTCGTGCGGCGATCGAGCCAACCCCCGGCCAGCCAATCGTGCATCTGGGCGCAGGCTTCCCGCAGCACCCACGCTCCCAGGGACACGATCAGCCCGGTTTCTTCGGCGACGGGGATGAAGTCGATGGGGGAGATCCAACCCCGGATGGGATGCTTCCAGCGGATGAGGGCTTCGCAGGTGACGATCTCGCCGGTGAGGAGGGAAACGACGGGTTGGTAGTGCAGGTGCAGTTCCCCCCGGGCGATCGCGTGGCGGAGGTCGTTTTCCAGTTGCAATTGAAATAGCAAATTGGCGTGCATTTGGGTGTCGAAAATGGCGTAGCAATTCCGACCCCCGTGTTTCGCCCGATACATGGCTAAATCCGCCCCCCGCAGGATGTCAGCGGTGCGTTCGTAGGGTTCTCGGGTGATCGGGTCGAAGTTGAGGGCGATGCCGATGCTGGCGCCGAGGGAAAACTGTTCTCCTTGGACCCGAAACGGTGGTTTCAGACAATCGAGCACCCGCCGAGCTATTTTTTCACTGTCGGCAATGCCGTCAATTTTATCGGCAAAAATCGCGAATTCGTCCCCCCCGAATCGAGCCAGCATATCCCCGTCACGAAGGCATTTTTGCAGTCGCTGGCTCACCTGAATTAACAGCAGATCTCCGGCGAGGTGTCCCAGGCTTTCATTGACGATTTTGAAGCGATCTAAGTCGATTAAAAAAACCGAAAAATATCGGTGCGGAATGGGGAAATTTCCTTGCATATTTTCCCGCAACCGCTCCATAAAATAGGCGCGGTTGGGCAGTTGGGTGAGGGAGTCGTGAAAGCTGTTGTAGTGAATCTTGGCGACGGCTTCTTTGATTTCGACTTCCTGTTTTTTGATGTGTTTTGAAAGTTGAAAATTTATTTTTTTTAGGGTTTTACAAGCGATTGTCATCCGTCCGGCAAGGGAGGAAATCGGCTGATTTTCAGCTACCTTTGTTTCTGGTATAACGACCAAAACCAACCAATTCAATTGCCGCCCATCCCGGAATGGGAAGATATCGACAAATTGATTATTATTGTCCAATTGGAAATTAAATTGATGGTCGCCTTCGATATTTTCTAAGGGACCCAATTGTTGGGTGACGTGGCGGGTGGTGGCTTCGATCAGGCGATCGCCACAGCTTTCGGCTTTCAATCGCCTATCGCGATCGCCCTCTTTCGCAAAAGGTCGGACACATTTGGAACTCGTCACCAACATCCCCGAAGGCTCGACAATAAAGGTGGCTGCCATTGGGGAAAGGTTGAAGCCGTCGAGCAACCGGCCGATGTGGGACAGGGACAAATCGCAACCGAGAACCCCGAGCCATTTTCCCGTCGCGTCGTAGACGGGTAAAACCGCCATCAACCCGAATTGAACTGTGACGCAATTGGTATATTGATAAATTGGGGTCCAGGCGGCTTTTGCCGCTGTTTTGGCGATTTTATACCATTCGCGATCGCGGGGGTCGTAGTTTTCTTGATGGCAGAGCGGGGGGTCGATGCGATCGCCGTTGGTGTCGAGTCGATAAAAAAATTTGTGGGGGGAATTTTTGCGATTTTTGAGTTCCAAAGTGGGGGACCCGTCTTCGAGTCGCGTAATCCCCACATAATCTCCCGTCTCGTCGGCAAATGCGACGGCACTGACGGTATCGAAAATCTGCATTTGTTCCCAAAAATGCCGTTGCAGGCTTGGCAGCGCCGCTGAGTTCAATTGGCCGAGGCGAATGGCACTGGCGTTAATTTGATTGATTTTGTGAGGCGTGTCGAGGTAGCTTTCGACATCCCCGAGGATGCGAGTCGCGACTTCGCGATGTAACTGCGTGACAAGAGCCAGGATCGCTTGTTGCAAGTCGGTGAGAAAATTGGATTCCATAACAGCACATTTCAAACCCGTGAACAATCGGTATGGTGTTTGTCCCGAGTGAAGACTCGGGAGTTGCGTTCCCATGACACCGAGGTGGCTTCAGCCCGGCGGTTACTCTACCGAGGGATGGGGAAATGGAACCGATGTTACGAACCGGAAAACAGACATTTCTCAAGCCCTGCGGAAGATGACAAATACTTTTCTCAATGGTAGCCCAAGTTCAAATGATTTCAAAAATTGGCAAATTGGCTGATCTGACCGAAACATCGAAAATATATCAATTTTAAATATCGAAGGGGACGGGGTAGCCGCGTCAGACTATCCCCGCCCCATATAGCAATCGGGAGTCATTTAAAAATCTTCTAGCCCCCAAACCCCCAATTCTGGGGGTTCTTAGCCGAAAGATTTTTACGAATCATTTCACAATGCTATACCGTTCTATCTCCCTAAATTCCCTCTTCCGAGCCGCGACTAAACGGCCCAAGTTGCCAAGTAAGTATCAAATCCTCCGATCGCATCGGGACTAATAGCCCCGGAAGTGGTGGCAACATCCGGTTGGAAAACAGTGCCAAAAATCACGGCTTGTCCGTCGCGAACGGCGAAGGAATTCACCGCCCCTTTAGAGCCGTCCGCATCGCCGGTGGCGGTGAGCGGCGTCCAGAATTTTCGCACGGTGTAATCGGCGGAAACTCCCAAAACTGCCATTTCTCCCAAGGTATAACTTCCGACGGGTTGGCCGTCGATCGTTTTGCCGTCCCGGTTTTGCAGGGTGGCGGCTGACGAACCACCGATGTAGACATTTCCGAATTCATCGGCGGTGATAGATTGGGGGGTGAAACTGTTGGCATTCCCGTTCGAGAGTCGGGTGACGATAAATTGACCCCGTTCGATATTTCCATTGCTCGGATCGATCTCGGCGTGGAAGGTAAAGGAACCGGAACCTGCCCCCGAGAAGTTATTGTATGGGTCAACATTGACCATTGTCGCCAAGTTTTGGGTGATGTCTTGGCCGTCCCGCTGGAAGACATTATTCCCGCCGTCGGTTTTTCCGAGGAAATACAGTCCGCCATCTTGTCCGAAGGTGATGCGTTCGCCGCGAGTGTCGGCCCCCAACCCCTCGCCGGTGACTTGTGAGGCTGCATAATCCCAGGTGTTCCAGAGGGGGGTGAGGGAGGCATCGAAAGCCCGCAGGAAGGGCGTTTGCAAGTTGCCGCTGACTTGGTTAAATCCGGTGACGTAGATGCCGTTGCCCTCGGGGTCGATGGCGATATCCGCCGGACGGATGTCGGTCCCGGACAGGGTGGCGGTGGCGAGTTGGGTTCCCGTGGAACTCCAGAGGGTGACGGTATCGGTACTATTGGTGAGGGTTGCCACCGTTCCGTTATTGGCGATGGAGACGCGATCGAAGGTTCCGGTTTGCGACCACAAAACGCTGTCGGCGGTACTGTTATAAACTTGAATCCCAAAATCGCCCACGGCGACGATTTCTCCGCTGTCGCCGTCGATATCCAAATCGCTGACGGTTCCCCCTAAAGGTGTGGTCGATAACAGGTTCGTACCATTTTGCAGACGTCGGATCTGACCCGAACCGTCAAAATTTCCGCCCACAACGATCGCGGAATCCACCGGAGAAATGACCGTCGCGGCGGCGGTATCTTCTCCTGCTGTACCCAAATAGGTCGCCGTTTCCAGGTCTAAATTATCGGTGGAATCGTTATCGATAATTTGCAGAGTGGCGGTATTTTGAGTTCCCAATGTCGCCCCTCCGGTCAGGTTTGTGAGGTTGAGAATTAGGCTTTCTGTCGGTTCAAAAATGCTATCATCGATAATCGGAATTGAGACGGTTTTGGCTGTGGTTTCTCCGTCGGCAAAATTGACGGCGATCGCGGCATTTGTATAGTCTGCGGGAGCGGTAGCCGAATCGTCGGTTTGGGTGACTTCCGCACTCACGGAACCCTCACTTCCCCCGGTTCTCGTCACCGTAATTTCCGCGATCGCGGTTCCATCTTCATTGACGCTAAAAGTGGTTCCGCCAAATTCTAAAGTGCCGGCAGCGATGTCATTATCCACAATCGTGACAGTTCCCGAAGATTGAGTTCCCAGACTGGCGCCAC